>NZ_JBDKWZ010000017.1:0-164048 GCF_039710355.1 Rapidithrix thailandica
GAAATTGATTCCCCGGCAGTAATAGGAAAACAAAAATAAATTGCGCATTTCCCAGGCCTTACTCCAAGGCTGTAAGGGAAGCTGTTCGATGGCTTTGATATGTTCTTTTTTCAAGGCCCGTTTGGGAGTGGCATTTTTCAACCTACTTACCTTATACCCTTCAAAAGGATAGTACTTTTTTTCTACCAATTCCTCTTTTATCGCACGGTTATAAATGGCCCGTAGCGCCCTCATATAGATACCAATGGTGTTCATACTCAAGCCCTTTCCCAACAACTGCTCTTCCATTTTCTTCAAAAACACGTAATTCAATTCTTGAAAGGAAAGTTTGGGTTGATTGCCGGCTATTTGTCGAAGCGAACGTAAGGCATCTTTATAGGTATCTGCCGTTTTAATCTTCCCCAAATCGATTTTGTCTTGGATTACTTTCTCGGCAAAAGTAAACAGATCAATGGTTTCCCGTTCTCCTTTGACAAGACGTTCAAAGTCCTCAAAGGAGAAAATACCTCCTTCTTCATTGCATTTATGAATGGCTTTCTTGACCTTGGCAATGGTATGATTCAGGTATTCATCGATCAACAAGTATTCAGGGTGCTTTTTCCTTGGACACTTCCGCTGGCTGTCCCAGTGTTTGACACTACTATGAAAACCCGTAGCCACATACTTTACTTTTCGGTGGAGGATATAACGCAGCATGATGGGATGCTCCCCGTTTTGCAAGGTTTTGGATTTGAATAGGACTCCCTGAACTGACATGATGTTTAAACCGGTTTAAACATAGTTTAAACAAAAATAACAAATAAGTACAATGAATGGAAAAAATCAGCAAAGAAAATAATTTACAATGCACTAATAATCAAGTATTTGCAAGTAATTCAATACAATCAGCATACAAGAAAATGCTATCTTACAAGCAGGGGGTCACTGGTTCGAATCCAGTAGGTCCCACGCTGATTATCAAGCAGTTATCTATTTATAGGTAACTGCTTTTTTTATTTGCATACAATTTCACATACAAATACCCGCTTTTCTCCAAGAAAAACACCTTTCCAAAAGACATTCAAAAAACGTCATTTTTACAATGCTAGAAATCTATAAAATGAGGTTGGTCTTTTCTCCATCAATTACATGAAGGCTTGCACGGCTTTTCGTTCAAAGGGCAGGAGATTACAATCACAATTCCTTTCCCAAGAAAAACCGCTTGGAAGCTGTTAAAAACCCGACCTAATCAGATAAGAAATGCATAACCCGTCGAAAAAATATGCCTTCACCGGTGGAATATTACGGCTAGGTATGAGATCTGATTTACATTACTTGGCCATAAAATGTTAGAAAGGCTTCGGTAATATTTCAAAATTTACTGGCCAAAAGAATTCCTATTTGAAGGCAAAAAGAGCAATATTCTGCAACAAGTATCCTTAAAACTATCGCTTTGGCTGCCCTAAAAGCCAAAATCAACAAAAAAGTATGAGGCATAACTTTGTGACCGCAGAGGCGTATATCCCATTTGCTAGAGGACAGTACAGACTTAAGGTATGTAAAAGGCATTGCATAAAAGCAGCAAAACCACAGAAATATACAAGCAAGCAGTTATTAAAATCAGAAGAAAATAAAAAATTTGCTAGATTAGTAGTGAAAATATAGTGTAAATAAACACTACTAGTGGTGTTTATTTGGTTGTTGTGCACAATAATGCCAAACCATGAGCTTACAGATAGTTAACGAAATAATAGGACAATATCAGATAGCAAAAGGAATCACTAAAAATGACCTTGAAAGATTAGCTAACAATCCAAGAACTAAGACTATTCAATTTGTCGATCCTTTAGATAACACGGAAATTGACTTATTGGAAAGAATAGTTTTTTCTAAAAGACCCGATATAACTCTCAGAATTTATGGACATACTTGTGATTTGACTAAATATATTGATAATATCCCATCTCTGAGAAATATTTCAGCTGATTGCTTAATGGATGCGAAAGGTATTGAATCTGTTATAAGATTAAGAAACTTAGAGACCTTAGGTGTTGGGATTTTTAATCTTGACAATTTTGATTTTCTGAATGATATCAATCCAAATATTAAAGCACTATATCTTCATCAAACACGAAGTAAGAAGCCGAAGATCGAATGTATAAATAGATTTACGGATTTGGAATATCTTTATCTGGAAGGGCAACAGAAAGGATGTGAATCAATTAATCAATTGAAAAAGCTTAAAAAAGTTATTTTACGTTCAATTTCAACTCCGAATCTGGACTATTTGCAAGGATTAAAAGAATTATGGTCAGTTGATATAAAACTTGGTGGAATTAAGAATTTTGATGCTTTAAAAACATTGCCAAATTTGAAATACTTGGAATTATGGCAAGTGAGAGGTTTAGGTGATTTATCATTTATTTCAGATTTAATGAGTCTTCAAAATCTATGCATTCGATCACTTAAGCAAGTTCAAAAGCTTCCAGTGCTGGAAAATTCTAGTGCACTTCGTAGAATTTATTTAGAGAATCTTAAAGGATTAAAGGACCTTTCAAGTGTAAAATCAGCACCTGCTCTTGAAGAATTTATATATGTATTAGCCCAAAACCAAGTTCCGGAAAAACTGATCCCTATTCTTGGAAATTCTAAGTTAAAAAGCATCTTTTGTAGATTTGGGAGTATTAAAAAGAATGATGCATTTGATGCTGTGGCATTGAAATATGGAAAACAGATTTATAAATATAATGAATTCAAATACAAATAATTACTGTACACAATACATGGGATAGTGCATGTGGGTTTCAGAGGTTTTCGAGCGCTTGTGGCTCGAAAAAAAGGTCAGTATATCTTGACAGGAAAACGCCTCGTAATCCCGTACGGCACCATACCGCCACCGTTAGGGTCAATTAAGCCAATGAGACAGATTTTCATTCTAACCATACTATTAGCGACTAACCCAATTCTTTTTGCGCAGAAACTTCCAAAGTTCATCCAAGAAAGAATTGAGTTTTGTGACGCCAATTTCTCAGATAACCAAGCAATTCAGCTTCGAAAGGAGCTAAATGAACTTGAAGATTACTTTGTGAAAAAAGGACTTTTAACTGATAAAGCTGGAAAGAGCTACCGGGCTGTCTATGAACGAATAGCGAAAGAGAATGATCTGAACTTTGAAATTGATACAACTTTTGAACTGTTAGCCGCTCTTGAATTTGAAGTCTATACAGGCTGTTTTTACAAAGTGCTAAGCCCTGAACAACTATCCGAACTGACTTTTAAAGATCAGGAAGCTGCAGAGCGAATAGCAGAAGGTTATGAAGGTGATGTTACTCCAGGAATAGTTGCTCAAAGAATTATTGATAATTTAACCGTTGATGACTTTAAACTCGAGTTCTATAAGGTGTCCTCACTCCTGACTTTTTACCGAATTGCCCATCCAGCGCCAACGTTGGACTTCGGATTACTAGAATTCAGCAAGAACATGGATTCGAATATCAAAACAATTGAAATCGTTTTGAATGAAAATAATAGTATTAAGATTGGTAATAGCACTATGAGCCTTGATGAAGCAAAGCAAAGAGTCTTTCAATTCTTATTAACTGACCCGAATAAAAAAGGAGTGGAATTATCAGTATCAAGAGATGCGTCTTATGAGTCTTATATGGAATTGATTGAAATGCTTAACTCTGTTTATTCGGAATTAAATAAGAAATTTGACAATGTGGCTAAAAACATTATAATCAATGAACCAAAATGAAAAGGCCCTAACATTTGCTATTAGTCATGGGGTTTCCATGAGGTTGGATAGTTGAGTGCCGGTTGTAAATTTCTGAGCAATCTTTAGCTTTAGTAGATAAAAATCTCCACGCCTAATAACTAGGTGTTGTGCTTAATGATGAAGAACATAATCTACATATTAGGAATCTTATTGATTTCTTGTAATTCAAGTCCCAAAAATGACGTGTCTGAAATAGCCAAAAAAGGCATTAGTGAAACTGATAGCATCAACATTACTAAATCCGAATTTGACCTAAATGGCACTTGGGGTTTGACAAACTATTTCGATACAATTATTGAAAGTAAAGAATTAGCTAAGTATCGACTTCAATCACCTACTTGGTTCGCAATACTATTAGAAATAGAAAACGATTCACTTAAAAGTTTCGGCTCAATTGTCAATGACCAATATTTGATTAAAAGAGCAACAGATACTCTAACAACTTTGATGTCTAATGTATCGGGTGACAAGTGGTTTCTAGTTCTTAAAGAACCTGAATTAAAACTGATTCAGTATCCTAATTCGGAAAGGGTTGACTCGATAGTTTACACTTTCAGAAAAAGAGATGACTTAAGTTATTTCTCGAAATTCAACAAGGATTTCTTTATAATTGGTAATAATGTAATCGACTATTTCAACAAACAATTATTCGAAGGAAAGTACATTAATACAGGGACAAATAAAGAAATTGTATTTGGTGAAAATGGACAATTAATAGGAATTGATGGATTTGATTCATATGAAGTACGAAACTACTTTGGAACTTTACATATGCATAGAAACCTTGACGTCATTACATTTAAGAACAAACATAATAACAAGTATAAACAATATAATTGGGTGTTTTCAGATGATGAATTGCTTCTGACCGAATTTGTTTATGAGAAAGTAACTTATGATGGAAAAACCTATAATGGAGACTACTTGGTTTTAGGAAAGGAGGAAATAAAGTTGAAAAAACATTAAGCACATAAACTGCATTAAAACGCAGTTTGGTTCGCTTAATTTGCAATAGTTATGACTTCATCTGACAACTTAAATGTTTCAAGGATATACTTATTTAATCTATCCTTGAACTCTTTTAATGCGCCATAACGTATGATGCAACAGATGCCCCGAAATCAAATTCTATCATTAAACAACTGAGCTTTCAATGAGCGATAGTTCAGTTTTTAATTTGATTGATGTTTTTACTGATACATGGGTATTAATTTCAGTGGTTCGATTTTCGGCATCCCGGTGGCCGGCATTCCGGTGGCCGGCATTCCGGTGGCCGGCACCCCGGTCAAATAGTCCCACTATTTTCCTAAATGTAGAACCTCCGAAAGTCGGACCTCGCAACAATGACCTTCTGAGGTTCCTGAAATGAAAATTTGCAGCCCAAAAGGATGAAATTTAAATATGCTCTTATTTATCCGGCACTCTTTCTTTGGGAGGTATTATTGCGGTACGTATATTTAGTGGTGAAAACCCTTGGGGATGAGCCTCAACTATTTTATCTTCAAATACCAATTTTAAAATACGATTCAGCTGTGAAAACTAGCTCTGGATTGTTTGTTTAGCATGTGAAAATAGGAGGAGAGAATTGGCCTGTAGACATAGGGGCGAACATCACATGTAGGGACTAGTTATTAGATTTAAGCAAAAGGTTGTATGTAGTTGCAAGGTATGGAAGCTAAATATTTCTAGAAAAGAATGGCCTTACAGAGTCATATTATCACAACCTGACCGGTATCAACGTAAATTATGGTGAACTGAGGCTTTTGAAATGGGGACTTTCAAGACAAAGAATGGGACTTAAACGTACTCTAAATAGTTTTTTGAAATTTTATTAATACTGTAACTATGAACAAAGTATTTTTTTGCTTATCAACCATCTTGAGTTTATATACATTTTCACTTTCGGCACAAAGTAAAGAAGCAGTTGTTTTATTGGAGGGGTTTGATCCTGTTTTACTGGTGGATGGAAAAAATAAAAGGGGGCTGGATGATAAATTTGTAGTCCGGGGAGGCTTCAAATACCTTTTTTCAAGCGAGAAAAATAAGAAAACGTTTGAAGAAAACCCGGGTCTTTACGAGGTACAAAATAACGGAGAGTGTACGTTTATGCCCGGTATCCAAGGAAATCCTGGGATTTGGAAAGTATATCAGAAAAAAATCTACTTGTTTGGAACTGTTCTTTGCCGGGAAAGATTTAATTTGGCGCCAGAGGCCATTCTTCATCCTGAAAAATGTAAGAAGGTCAAGAAAAGAAATGTTGCTATTGTTCTTTATGAAGGAGTGGAATTGTTGGATTTTGCGGGTCCGGGGGAAGTGTTTGCCGCAACACAGACGGTGGACGGACAGTTTGCTTTTAATGTCTTCACTGTAGCGGCATCCACCCAACCGATAGTGAGTCAAGGATTTCTATCTGTTCAACCGGAATATTCATTTGCCAATGCTCCCCAGCCGGATATCATTGTTGTGCCGGGAGGAGATATCCAAAACCTGATGAAGGATGAAAAAGGTATGACATGGGTAAAAATGATTTCTATCAAGGCTGAAATAGCGATGTCAGTGTGTAATGGGGCATTTGCATTTGCAAAATCCAAATTACTGGAAAATAAAAGTATCACAACTCATTGGACGGCAATCAAAGACTTGCGGAAGCAGGTACCGAGTGCAAAGGTTTTTGAGGAGGTAAGGTATATGGATAATGGCCAAGTTGTAACCACTGCGGGTGTTTCGGCCGGAATTGACGGGGCCTTGCATATCGTCGAAAGGTTGTTAGGACTTTCCACTGCAAAATTTACTGCAAGGTATATGGAGTACGATTGGGAGCCGGGTTTATAGTACCATATTTAATAAAACATTCAACAACGTCAAAATGAAATTACAACAACACACTGCTAAAATTTGGAGTATCGAAGGTTTTTTGTCCTCCGGTGAGTGTAAAAAATTAATTGAGCTGAGTGAACAACAGGGGTACGAAGAGGCCAAAGTGAGTATGGAGTCAGGACCTAAGATGATGAAAGGCCTGCGGAATAATTACCGGTTGTTGTATGAGGACCCTCAAATGGCTCATGAACTATGGCAAAAACTGGCTCCTTTTTGTCCTGAAGTGATCGAAGGCTGGGAGGCGGTAGGTTTGAATGAGGTGTTTCGCTTTTACCGTTATGATATCGCTCAACGGTTTAAGCGGCATATTGACGGAAGGTTTAAGAGAAACTCATATGAAGAAAGCCGGGTGACTTTTATGATTTATCTGAATCATGATTTTGAAGGTGGAGAAACCAAGTTTGATGAGGTGACGATTGTTCCTAAGGAAGGGGATGCGTTGTGCTTTATCCATGAGCAAAAACATGAAAGTACACCTTTAAAAAACGGACTGAAATATGTACTCCGGACTGATGTGATGTACCGCAGCTAAAATCAACCTTTTTGCGTTTTTTTATATTGAAGTGAATTAACCTTTTTCTTTTTCCTAAAAAATGTTTCAAAAAGTGCCTTGATGAGCCGATTTTGATTTCATGTTCGGTCAAAAACTATATGTTTAAACCACTTCATTTTTCAGAGATAAATATTTCAGGTGTTAGCCGATTTATCAATTAACATAAATGATTGAAAATACTTTTGTCTGAAACCAGGTTTTGTGAGTGTCAAACCAATAAATTATTTGGAATACAAATGTTTATTCTACCCACAAGAGATGTTGTATTATATTCAATAAGAACCCGCTATCCAAATTAATGGCGGGCTCTTAGGGTTCTTTAGTGGTGGGATTTTTGGGCAACTACAGAATACAGCATGGGGATTTTTTGCTCCAGCCCTTTGATTTGAAATTTCCCTTTTTCAATTTCTATTGTATTGTCAAAGCAATCATAAGGAGAGTAGTCCCACTCTTGAAAATGCCGGATACTGAGTCCCGTTTGAATCAAGGCATTGAGAACCTTTGCCAAACCATGATTCCATGAGACGGATTTTCCTTGAATTTCGGCTTGGGGGTTTGCATAAGTGCCCTGGGTTTCTTCAATAATCGGTTGGGAGTCGGAATAGTGATATTCTATTTTTTGGAAGTCATTACTAAACATCCATACCACAGGGTGAAATTCGACCATGATAAAACTTCCGCCTGGTTTCAAAAAATGCCGGATGGTGTTGGCCCATAAGTCCATATCAGGAAGCCAGCCTATTACCCCGTACGAAGTATATACGATGTCGAACTGTTCATCAAGTAGTTCATGAAGGCTATAGATATCACTTTGGATAAAGCGTGTGTTTGTTCCGAGTGTTGACTGTAAATGTCGTGCCTTTTCAATGGCTTTTTCCGAAAAATCCACCCCGGTGGCTTCTGCTCCATGCCTGGATAGAGAAATGGTGTCCATTCCGAAGTGGCATTGCAAATGAAGGATCTTTTTGTCTTTGATATCCCCTAATAAATCCAATTCAATACTGTTGAGGGCATCTTGCCCCTTCAAAAAAGCGTCTACAGCATAAAACTCCGATTGAAAATGGAAATCGGTTTTATCGTTCCACAGTTGTTTATTGATTTGAAGGTAGTCCATGGTTTTATTCATTTTATCGTGATTGACGGAAATATCAAAAATAAATAAAAGAGCAATTTCCACAAATATGAAAACCCATTGAACATGTTGATTCTGCTCAATGGGCCAGGTATTAAACTTATGATAATTATATTACTCAATCAAAAACTTGTTAGTGATCGTTTGACCTTGTACTTCTGATTTGATCAAATACATCCCTTTGGGATAATTGTTCAAGTCTAGTTCCAATTGCTTTTGAGGACTGGCCACTTCCAACATCTGTTGAGATATCTGCACACCACTTGCATTAAGAATGGTGATAAGAACTTGCTGGGTGCCCTGTAGCCCTTCTAAATATAAAGTTGCTGATTCTCCTCCTTCCAAAGGGTTGGGATATATTCTTGAGGTCAATTGTACTTTGTCTGGCTTCGTGACGGTACCCGAATAGCTAGTGCTATGCAAACGGTTGAGGTTGTTGAGGCTGTTGAGAATAAAAACAGTGTAATCTTCCACTTCACTAAAATACTCATTTCCACAAGGAGTAGGGGTCGCTCCATACACGGTTCTGATCCTCATTCGTGTACTGTTTACGGCTGAAGCTGGGGGAGTCACTTGGGCCGTGTAGGAAGATGCCTGCCCTGTAGCACTTAACACTTCTTCGTTACTGCTGAAAGTCCCATCTCCATTCCAATCAATCCAAGCTTTAAGAGCCGTTCCGGCCCAGGAGGCGTGGAGGGTAATACTCAAGTTCTCACTGGTATTTATCGAAAGTTTTGCTTTTAAATGCGTAAAATCCGAATATCCATTTGTTTCATACCCGGAATTGGTATTTTGTAAATTACCTAAACTGACAGATTGGATGTATTGGCCATTGGGGGCCCCGTTACTCACAGAACAATAAGCCGGAGGAGCCGTGCCAGTCGCAATTAAATTGGCCGGTTGCCAAAGAGGTTCCCGGCTGGGGTGTTGCAGGGCGGCCAGCATCCGGTCCACTTGACCTTCGGTAAACATGCGGTAACATTCGCTATAGTCCATATAGTTTTCCCCGTTGGGAACTCCGGCTCCCGGACAACGTTCCGTATTGGTATTGCAAAAGCCAAAGTTATTTGTTGTGGCAGGAGTATCGTCTACATGGTCTCCGGGAGCATTACATCCAGTGTCAAACGTATGGACTAAGTTCAACCAATGGCCAAATTCATGGGTCAAAACACTGCGAAAGTTTTCATCGGTATTATAGCCCAGAAATCTACCGTTATAGACGACCCGGTCCAGATTGTTGTCGGATCTAAAGGTATCGGGATACCAAGCTACTCCAGAGTTATGGGTACTCCCATCATCGTACAAATCCAACATGACGTAGATGTTCATGTATTTGTAATTGTCCCAGGCATACTGTTGGATTTTTGCGTTATACCCCCATCCATTTCCAAACCCTGCTTCTACTGGGTTAAATGTAATTCCATTGGTAGGATTGCCTTGAGGGTCTAAGCGGGCCAGTTTAAATTCTATATTTAGGGTTTGTTTAATGAGGGAAAAAGGAGCAGCAATCTGATTCCAATCCTCATTTAAACCGTTAAAGTCCTCGTTCAGCTTGTGTAAAGCGTTCTTGATGACATCTTCATCCACTATACTTCCTCCTTGATTTACCCCAAAAACATGGAAGACTACAGGAATGATATAGGTTACCTCTTGAGCCTGTTGCTTTGAAAGGGATTGTATGAAGTTTTGGCTAAATAGCTCAAACTGTGCGGCATTCTCTTTTGCTTCAGGGTGTCGGAGGTAAAACTTTTCCATTGCTTCGTCTGTACCGCACTTGATCTTATCCTGAGCAAAGGCGATGGAATGGAGCAAGAGTACTGTTGTCAATAAAAAGCCGAATCTCTTTGAGAAAGCAAGAAGAGGTAGTATAACAAGTTTTTGTAGATTTGGAAGACGTTTATTTTTCATGATTGATTTTTTAAAAGTTTAAGATGGTAGTGTTCAACATACATAGCCATTCTAAGGCAATGTTGAAAAGTGATTTTGCCTGTAATATGATGCGTAATAGGAGTGATATAGCAGTTATAAGTAAATTAATGTAACTGTATGGCCATAAGTTGGGTGGTTTTTGGGGTTGTGTTAGTAGTAAGTATTTTGAAATGCAATACAGGTGTTATTTGATGAATACGTGAAATAACGTACTGCTCTGAACAGTAGAAAGCTTGTAAGTCCTCGAGGATAAATTAATACCTCAAAATAAACAATACCTATTTTGTGGTATTGTTTATTTGTGCAAAATAAAGAAATAACTGGAATTGTAGTAAAATAAATATCTTTATTTTTGTTGTTTGTTGTTCTGTGTCTGTAAAGGCTTATGAATGTGTTTAATATTTTTTTGTAAAAGATATTGATAATGAAGTGCTTATATCTGTTAATTGACTTCTATGAATATTTTTTGCAAAACTTAGGATGTCAAACTTCCATGTTCTCCCATTTCCTTTGCAGAGGGGGCCTTCACTAAAAAATAAAAAGACCCTTATTCATGCAACAAAAACCGAAGTAGAGTCAAAAGATCCATTTCGGTTTTTATTTATAATTGTATAATTATTCAAAGGTATTAAGGGTATGTTTTAATTTCATCCTTTGGGCCAGAAGCTCCCATTTAAGGAACCTCAGCTCATTATTTTGAGTGGCCAGCATCCCGGTGGCCGGCATCTCGAAAGTCGGACCAAAAAATCACTATGATGAGAACTCTAAACTGAGAATTTTTACCCTCAAAAGGGCGGTTTCTCAAGGGAGAACCTCCCGCGGGGCGGCCCCCGCAATGAATTTTAAACATGCTCTTAGTTGAGGTTGTGTTTGGGTTTTATAATTCAAAATTCCACAACCTTTTTTCCTTCCAAAAGCGTTTCACCCATTTTATTATAGGTGTTTTGTTCAATTTGTTGATTCATAGAAAGTTATGGTATAAATAAACCCCGAAGCAACTAAGCTTCGGGGTTAGTGATCAATTTTGGATATTGTTTTAGTTGAAAACTATTTTTCTGGTGTCTACTGATTGACCATAAATACTATATTGAGAAGCCTGAAGTGGGCATTTTCAATCCAAAGGTCAAAATTTAGACATGCTCTTAAGTCACTTCAATGTTTTAACTATTCGATCAAAAACTTTTTAGTAGTCATTTGCCCTTGAACTTCCGATTTGAGCAAATACATCCCTTTAGGATAATTTGATAAATCTAATTCCAATTGCTTTCTTGTTTCGTTTGTATCCAGTGTTTTTTGTAAAAACTGTTTACCTTGAGTATTGAGAATGGTAATCAATATTTTGTCATCATTTTGCAGTCCTTCTAAATTGAGGCTGATGTGTCCTTTGGAAGGGTTCGGGTAAATGAGCAATTGTAAAGAAGCTTTTTCCGAAAAACCTGAAAGGCCGGAATGTGCTATTTTACCACTATTGCCACTAATGGAAATAGTATAATCTTCCACTTCACTAAAATACTCATTACCACAAGGAGCCGGAGTATTTCCGTACACAGTTCTGATGCGCATACGGGTGGCATTGACAGACGAAGCGGGTGGAGTCACTTGTGCCGTATAGGTAGTACCTTCGCCATTGGCACTCAACACTTCCTCTGCATTGGAAAAATTGCCATCACCATTCCAATCGATCCAGGCTTTGAGGGCTGTTCCTTCCCATGAGGCATGCAAAGTAATGTTCAGTGTTTCACTGGCAGCCGGAGAAAGGTTTGCAGTGAAATGAGTAAAGTCAGAATAGCCGCTTTCCTCATACCCGGAATTGGCATTTTGTAAATTACCTAAACTGACAGATTGGATGTATTGGCCAATCGGTGCTCCATTGCTTACATTACAATAAGATACGGATTTTACATTGATTGTATAGTCTTCCACTTCACTAAAATATTCATTACCACAAGGAGTCGGAGTGTTCCCGTATACGGTTCTGATTCGCATGCGGGTGGTATTGACAGCCGAAGCGGGAGGGGTCACTTGTGCCGTATAGGTGGGTCCTTCGCCATTGGCACTTAACACTTCCTCCGTATTGGAAAAATTGCCATCACCATTCCAATCGATCCAGGCTTTGAGGGCTGTTCCTTCCCATGAGGCATGCAAAGTAATGTTCAGTGTTTCACTGGCAGCCGGAGAAAGGTTTGCAGAGAAGTGAGTAAAGTCGGAATAGCCGCTTTCCTCATACCCGGAATTGGCATTTTGTAAATTGGCAAAACTGACAGATTGGATATATTGACCATTGGGGGCTCCATTGCTCACTTCACAATAGGAGCTGTCGGGCAGGGGGTTTACAGTAATGTAATCCACTTTGGTTTTGGTGGCAGTTCCTTGTGAGTTACTTACTGTTAAGGAGACAGGGTAAACGCCCGGAACAGAGTAAATAACTTCAGGGTGTTGTACCGCGCTTTGTTCTGGTGTTCCTCCGGAAAAAGACCAAGCCCATGAATTGGGAGAAGCGCTGGAAAGGTCCGTAAAATACACCGTATCTCCTACACTAACGGTAGTGGCATTTGCCTGAAATTCAGCTTCGGGTGCTTCGGGGCTTTGATCAATTTCTTTTTGACCTGCCAGGATCGGGAAACCGGGGCCTTGGTGAAATGCATAATCATGTAAGGAATATTCCGTACCGGAGGCATTTACCGAAATCCGGAACCATCCATATTGAGATTTCCCTTTTTCATTGGTAAAATGAAAACCCATGTAGCCTGTTTTTCCATCCCATAGAGTATAGTCGCTTGTGCGGATATTGTGTTCATCCGGGTATTCTCCTCCGTCTACCCAATTGTTCTGATCGGAAATGGTATCATTATATTGTAATAAGGAGATATTACGGTCTTCGCTTTGACAGACCATCGGTTTGGTATAAGTTTCAAACCGCAAATTCCCGTTGTCTACCCAACAACCAAAAGCCGTATTTGAACCCGCTACTACAAAACGTTTCCAGGTATTTGTACTGTTGACGGTGATGTCTTCAATATCAGTGTATACGATTTGATAAGGATTGTTGAAGTTCAGTTTTATTGTTTGTTTTCCTTGACGAATAAGATCCGAAACCTGCCCTCCTTCGATGACAGCATCTAAAAATTCGATTGTACCATTTGTCACACTGCTTGCTGCGTTATGAGAAAGGGCTTGACCTTGGAAAGAGAGCGTAGCCTTATTAGGAGTATTGACGGTAATTTGTACTTGCAGGCCTTCCGGAATGTTGGAAGTTGTGAAATGCGTTCCTTCAACCAAATTGCCTGTTACTGCAAAGGCAGCTCCACCTTCGGCCGTGATAGATGTAGTGGAGTTAATACTACCGTCATTGATATCATCTTCTTCAAATTTGGAGGTCAGGTATAACAGGGCAGGGCCAAATTCGCTGATTTCTCTTTGTCCTGCAAGTATTGGAAAGTTAGGCCCTTGATGGAAGGCATACTCGTGTAAAGTGTATTCCGTACCGGAAGCATTGACCGAAATCCGGAACCAACCATAGAGTGTTTTGCCTTTGTCATTTGTAAAACTAAATCCCATGTAACCAATATTTCCGTCCCATGTTGTGTAGTTATCTGTCCGGATATTATGTTCGTTCGGGTAGGAGGCTCCCTCCACCCAATTACTTTCGATGGAGATTGTATCGTTGAATTGCAAAAAGCTAATGTTGCGATTCTCATTTTGACAGACCATCGGTTTGGTATACGTTTCCAGGCGCAACTTCCCATTGTCGTACCAACAACCGTAATCTATATCGGTACCTGACAGCACAAAATACTCCCAAGTATTATTACTGTTGACCGTAATGTCGTCAATGTCAGTATATACGATTTGATAGGGGTTGTTGAAATTCAACCGGATTGTTTGTTTTCCTTGGTTGAAAAGGCCTGAAGTTCCACCCGTTATGGCAGCATTTTGAAACGCAATAATGCCATTGTCGATGCTATTGGACAGTTGGTGAGAAGTCGCATTTCCTTGAAATGAAACTGTGGCAGTGGTAGCACTATTCACAGTGATTTTTACTTGCAAGCCCTCCGGAATATTGCTGGTAGTGTAATGCGTTCCTTCTGTTAAAGTACCTGTTACTGCAAATGTGGCCTCTTCTTTAGCAACTATTTGAGCCGTAGTGCCAATGCTTCCGTCATTGATATCCGCTTCTTCAAATTTTGCATTAGAGTATAAGAGATGAGGACCCAAGTTTTCCAAAGTACCTGTGGCAATCAAATTGCTCTCCTGCCAGAGAGGTTGCCGGGTAGGGTGTTGAAGTGCTGCTTTCATTCTGTTTACTTGACCTTGCGTAAACATGCGATAGCATTCGCTGTAGTCCATAAAGTTTTCACCGTTGGGAATTCCGGCCCCTGCACAACGTTCAGTACTGGTATTGCAAGTCCCCGAATTGGCAGTAGTGGCCGGGGTATCGTCCACATGATCTCCTGGAGCATCACAACCATTGTCAAATGTATGTGCTAAATTCAGCCAATGGCCAAACTCATGAGTCAATACTCTACGGAAATTTTCATTGGTATTGTATCCCAGATATCGCCCGTTGTAGACCACCCGGGCCAGGTTGTTGTCCGACATATAGGTGTCGGGATACCAGGCTACTCCTGAGTTATTGGTAACACCGTTGTTGTACAAATCCAGCATGATGTATACATTCATGTACTTGTAATTGTCCCAGGCATATTGTTGGATTTTTGTATCATACCCTCCTCCGTTGCCAAAACCGGCTAATACTGGATTCAGGGTGATTCCGGTAGTGGGATTACCCTGCGGATCGATGCTTGCAAGCTTAAACTCTATGTTCAATGTCGCTTTAACGGGTTCGAATAAACCGGAAACCTGGTCCCAGTCATTATTCAAACCTTTAAAATCTTCATTTAACTTTTGCAAAGCATATTTCACCGTATTTTCATCTACCGTGCTACCCAATTGATCCGTACCAAAAATATGAAAGACAACAGGAATAATATACGCCTCTTCTTGGGTTTGTTGTTTGAAAGTGGATTGGATGAGTTTTTTACTAAACTGTTCAAACTGTTTTGCTTTTTCTTTGGCTGCGGGATGTTGGCGATAAAGCTCTTGCATGACTTGGTCCGTCCCACATTTTACCCCTTCTTGTGCGTGAGTAATCAAAAAACTAAAGCAAAAAAATAAGGTGAGAAGCAGGCAATAGGTCTGTGTATAGGAATACAGAAAATAAGACACGGTCAACCTCTGTTGAAGTGTACAACATTCATTGTTCATATTTACATTTTATTTATAAAGTGAAAATGATAGTTCAATAAAGGCACAATAAGGCCCTGGGGCAAAGCTTTGAAAGCATGCCTAAATACAAATAATTGTAACAAAAAGGGGAACGACCAAAACACAAAGTTCAGGCTGTACCTTGTTTTATACCGGTATTTTGTAATTTACAACTAATAACTGTTTGGTTATGGTGAAGCTAAATGTGTTAGCAAAGTACGCTTTTAATTTAGTCGTTCAAGGTATAGCTAATATGTCTTGTCGAAAGCCGGTTGAGCTATTTAAGAGGTTTGCAGAAGATATCTTCTTTAAAGTAATGGAGTGTTAAAATTTTTTCGTGTGAAAAGGTTTGAGTAAAAGTAGTGAATAGATAAATACAGGGTTGATAAGATTTTAACCGATTTCTGTAGGATTTTGCTCTTTTAGTAGTAATAGGGATGAAATAAGGTGAAGTCGTTGTGTTTTGTAGTGTTAAAAATGAACCAAAGTAGGTGCATCGTTTACATAGTAGTTTGTTGTTTATCAGGGTTTTAATGTTATGTTTTCTAATGTTTCTATGTGGTTTAAAAATAATTGAACCACAGTAGGCACATAGTAGTTTGTTGTCTATCAAGGTCTTAATGCTACGTTTTCTACTGTTTCTATGTGGTTTAAAAATAATTGAACCACAGTAGGTACATAGAGCACATAGTAGTTTATTGTCTATCAGGGTCTTAATGCTATGTTTTCTATTGTTTCTATGTGGTTTTAAAAATTGAACCACAGTAGGTATATAGAGTACATAGTAGTTTGTTGTTTATCAAGGTTTTAATGCTATGTTTTCTAATGTTTCTATGTGGTTTAAAAACTGAACCACAGTAGGTACATAGATCACATAGTAGTTTGTTGTCTATCAAGGTCTTAATGCTACGTTTTCTACTGTTTCTATGTGGTTTAAAAATAATTGAATCACAGTAGGTACATAGTTCACATGGTAGTTTGTTGTCTATCAGGGTCTTAATGCTATGTTTTCTATTGTTTCTATGTGGTTTAAAAACTGAACCACAGTAGGTACATAGAGCACATAGTAGTTTGTTGTCTATCAAGGTCTTAATGCTATGTTTTCTATTGTTTCTATGTGGTTTAAAAAATGAACCAAAGTAGGTGCATCGTTTACATAGTAGTTTGTTGTCTATCAGGGTTTTAATGTTATGTTTTCTATTGTTTCTATGTGATTTTAAAAATAATTGAACCACAGTAGGTACATAGAGCACATGGTAGTTTATTGTCTATCAGGGCCTTAATGCTATGTTTTCTATTGTTTCTATGTGGTTTAAAAATAATTGAACCACAGCAGGTACATAGAGCACATAGAAAGTTTTTATACATAAAAATTCTGATCTCTTTGAGTGATCGTGAATAAACATATATACCTCATATAGGTTAAAAAAATATAAGGTTTGTAAAAGCAAAATTGATTGTTATGGTAACGAAAAAGTATCTGAAACAACTGACATATGATGTATTAGGAGCAGCGATTGAAGTGCATAAACATTTAGGGGCAGGTTTGTTAGAAAGTGTTTATCATAAATGCCTTCTTAAAGAATTTATTGAACAAAGTATTCCTTTTCAAAGTGAAGTAAATGTACCGGTTCAGTACAAGGGACTTGAAGTATCCACAGACTTACGTTGCGATTTTTTTGTACAGGATATTTTAGTCGTTGAGTTAAAAGCCGTAGACAGCATTTTGCCGATACATGAAGCTCAACTTTTAACCTATATGAAACTTTTGAAAGCCCCAAAAGGAATACTATTGAACTTTAATGCTGTCAATTTATTCAGGTGTGGTCAGAAAACATTTGTAAATGAATATTTTACCTCACTTATAGAGGGATAATGATATATATATAGAGAGAGAGAGAGTTTTAAAAAAAGAAACTTTGAAAAGGGTGCCGGCAATATGCCGGCACCCTATATATTTTCATTAGCTTTTGATAGCCGTTTGTATCACTTTTCCCAAGCGTTGAATACCTTCTTGTATATCAGTTTCTTGGGCATTGGAAAAATTAAGACGGAAGGTGTTTTTTCCAGTATTATCCAAATAGAAAGTGCTTCCGGGAACAAACAATACTTTCTTACGAACGGCTTTTTGCACCAGGCTTTCTGTGGAAAGGTGGGAAGGGAGAGTAGCCCATAAAAACATTCCCCCGGATGGGTCCGTTATTTCTACCTCTTTGGGAAAGTATTGTTGAATGGCGGTTTGCATCACTTCTTTTTGGCGATGGTATTTCTCACGGATGATCTGCAAATGACTGTCAAGATCATTGGATATCAAGTATTCGTGAATCACTCTTTGAGAAAGATTATTACTGTGTAAATCAGAAGCTTGTTTCGCAGTCGTGAGTTTTTTGATAAACGATTTGTTTGCTACCATCCACCCCAATCGCAATCCGGGAGCGACAATTTTGGAGAATGAACCCAACAGAATGCCTTTATCTCCAAGATATTTTTTGATCGGTATTAAGTCCGCAGGGTTTTCAAAATACAACTCGGAGTAGGGGTCGTCTTCCACTACCAGCATGGAATGTTGCTTTACAAGCTTGGCCAAGCCTTTCCTTTTAGCAAGTGAATAAGAGATACCGGAGGGGTTTTGGAAAGTAGGCAATGCATACATTCATTTTATAGGTTGGTGAGCCAATAACTTTTCGGTGGCAGATAGGTCAATGCCATCCTTCTGCATATTGATGGTATGAAATTGAGGTTGATAGGTTGAAAATGCTTGAATAGCGCCTAAGTAACTAGGTCTTTCGAATAGTACCGGATCGTCAGGGTTGATAAAAACCTTGCCGATTAAGTCCAGCGCTTGTTGTGAGCCGTTAGTGATTAATACTTCCTCAGGGCTAATTTCCATTCCAAACCGTTGAGCATAACGTTGGCAAATCCATTCCCGCAAAGGGTAATGTCCTTCGGAGATCCCATATTGTAAAATAGCTCCTGGATCTTTCCTGAGTACTTTTTCCGTGGCTTGTTGAATGGCTTTGGTAGGGAAAAAGTGAGGGTTAGGCAATCCTCCTGCAAAGGAAATCATGGAAGGGTCGGCAGTTACTTTCAGGATTTCGCGGATAAAAGAAGCCGGGATTTGTTGGATACTTTTTGAAAAATAACATTCCGGTTCGAATTCTGTAAGGGCCTCCATTTGTTTAGATGTGTTTGGGTTTAAAATAAAAAAGGTCCTGTTCATGCGGGGTGAACAGGACCTTAGCGTTGGAATAATTTGCTGATATCAGTCGGTTCACCCCGGGGCATATCCTGCCACGGCTGCTGCTACGACTAGAGCGACCAGTAGAAGGGCCAGTAGAGAAATATGGAAGGTGAATACTAACATCTTGATTTGAATTATTTTATACTGTTTTAATATGACTTCTTAAATAGGGTAATATACTTTTCTTATCATTTATAAATAAAAAAAGCCGACCCTTTTTGGGGCCGGCTCAGAATCTCAAATTCCTTTATGATTAACAATACCATCCCCCTTTACTCTTGAAGAGTACTGCGACTACCACTGCGGCCAGGACGATATGTAAATTTTGCATTGTCATTATTTGTAGCCGCAAGTAACATATAATTTTTGGAAAATAAAATGAAGAGTAAGAAAATTTAATGAAGAACGATTAGCTCCTTTACTACTTTTCCTTAGGAAGTCAGTGTAGGTTCCGGAAAGTTTTATCCTTTTCAAAAGGATTTTTACCTTTACTTAAAATGAAATAAAGGAATCTGATATGAACTATAATACTTTAGGAAAATCCTCATTGGAAGTAAGCGAAGTCAGCTTTGGCTGTATGTCTTTGGGCGATGATCACCGGGAGAATATATTGCTTTTGCAAAAAGCGTTGGATCAAGGAATTAATTATTTCGATACGGCGGATATTTATCAGAAAGGGGAAAATGAAGTATCCTTAGGCAAAGCGTTTAAGGAAAAAAGAGAGCAAGTCATTATTGCTACCAAAGTAGGCAACCAACCCCGGCCTGATGGGCATGGTTGGGATTGGAACCCTTCCCGTGATTATATTTTAAAATCAGTGGAAGAGAGTCTGGAAAGGTTACAAACAGATTATATCGATCTTTATCAACTGCATGGGGGCACCCTGGAGGACCCGATAGATGAGACAATTGAGGCGTTCGAACGCTTGATCGAGCAAGGTAAAATCCGTTACTACGGCATTTCTTCGATTCGACCGAATGTTATCCGGGAGTATGCGGAACATTCCAATATAGTCAGTGTCATGATGCAGTATAGCTTGTTGGACAGGCGGCCGGAAGAAACCTGTTTACCTTTATTGGAACAAAAACAAATCAGTGTGGTGACCCGGGGAAGTTTGGCCAAAGGCTTATTGGTTGACAAAGAGCCGGCTCCTTATTTACATCATACTTCTTCTGATGTGCAAAAGGCAGCTGAAGCAGTACAAGCATTAACCGATGAAAAAAGAGGTGCTGCCCAAATAGCTTTGAAATTTGTATTACAACATCCTGCGGTTGCTTCTGCCGTAGTGGGCATCCGTACTTTGGAACAATTGGAAGATGCATTGAAAGTAACACAGTCGGAAGGGCTGTCACAACAAGAACTGCAACAGTTACAAGAGGCCATCAAGCCTAGTCTCTATGAACTGTACCGTTAGTTAAGTTTGCGAGAATTAGCATATTATACAGAATTAGTTGGATTTAGTATTTACAGGTAGTAAATAGCAAATTATACATAATGATCGTATATTGAGCTGAACTTGAATTTTTGAATAACATATTGCGATATGAATTGATGAATTTGTATTCTACTTAAAAGCGTATGTACCTTCCTGCTTAATCCATATTTTTAATGTCAGGGAGATAGCACCGTATTAACCATTTCTAACTACAAAAAATAAACAATGGGAAAAACCAAACTATTTTATGCTTTACTCATGAGTGGGCTCACCGTGGGAGCTTGTACCACTACTTCGTCAGAAAAGGAGAAAGCATATACGAAAGAAGATATTGCTGCAGAATCGAAGAAAGCCAATGATTTCTTTGAGAAAAGTTTTAATGAAAAAGTAGACAGAAGTCCTACTTTTCAAACGTATTTAGGTATTAAAAAAGATTATGACAAATGGGATGCCTTGACTGAAGAAAAGGAACAAGAAGAGCTGGAAATTACTAAGAAAGAGCTGACCTACTTAACGGATTCTATTCATTTCGAAGGGCTTGATGCCCAAACTCAATTGAGTTATAAACTATTTAAGTTGAATGCCGAAAAGGAAATTGAAGGGTTTAAATACCGGCATCATTCCTATCCGGTCAATCAAATGTTTGGGTGGCATTCGCAAGTGCCTTCTTTGTTGATCAATATGCATCAAATTACCAATGCTAGTGATGCTGAGGCCTATATTACCCGGCTGCAAGGTGTATCGACTTTGTTTGATCAACTTATTGAAAGCCTTAGAATCAGAGAAGAAAAAGGGATCGTTCCTCCTAAGTTTGTATTCCCAATGGTGATTGATGATTCCAAGAACATCTTGAGAGGAGAGCCTTTTGAACAGGGGGAAGCCAGTACACTTTGGGCTGATTTTTCCAGAAAAATGGAACAGTTGGATATGGATAAAGGAGAAAAAGGCAAGTTGATGGATGCGTGTAAGGAGGCTTTGGTGAATGATTTGAAGCCTGCGTATGAAAAGCTAATTGCCTTTTTGGAAGAGCAAGAAACCCGTGCAACTACCGAAGACGGGGCTTGGAAATTTCCGGAAGGAGAAAGTTTTTACAATTTTGCTTTGGGTAAAACCACTACCACCAATCTTACAGCCGAAGAGATTCATCAGACCGGTTTGAAAGAGGTGGAGAGGATTCATGGTGAAATGCGCGAAATTATGAACAAAGTAGGCTTTGAAGGAGATTTACAGGCCTTTTTTGCCTTTATGAAAGAAGATGAGCAGTTTTACTATCCTAATACCGATGCCGGGAAGCAGGAGTATCTGGATAGTGCCAAAACAATTATTGATAAAATGGAGGCACGGCTTGACGAGTTATTCTTGACCCGCCCGAAGGCAAGAATGGTGGTCAAAAGAGTGGAGGCTTTCAGAGAAAAATCTGCCGGTAAAGCTTTTTATCAAGCCCCTGCACCGGATGGTTCCAGACCCGGAACTTATTATGCTAATTTGTATAACACGAAGAATATGCCCAAATATGAAATGGAAGCCTTGGCCTTTCATGAAGGCATTCCCGGGCACCATATGGATCGTACCATTTCGCAAGAGCTTACCGGAATTCCCAAATTCAGAAAGTATGGCGGATATACAGCTTATGTAGAAGGATGGGGCCTGTACTGTGAGTTTATTCCTAAAGAGATGGGTTTCTATCAAAACCCTTATTCGGATTTTGGCCGGTTAGCGATGGAGTTGTGGAGAGCTTGCCGTTTAGTAGTGGATACGGGTATCCACACAAAAAGATGGACCAGAGAACAAGGAATTGAATATTATATGACAAACACTCCTGGTAGTGAGCGGGAATGTGTACGAATGGTGGAAAGACATATTGTGATGCCCTCTCAAGCTACAGCCTACAAAATTGGCATGTTGAAAATCTTGGAATTGAGAAAATCGGCTCAGGATCAATTGGGTGATAAATTCGATATTCGGGAGTTTCACGATGTGGTACTAACCAGTGGTGCCGTGCCTTTGAATGTATTGGAAGATTTGGTAAATGATTGGGTAGCTTCTAAAAAAGCGTAATTGAAATTACACTGAAAACAAATAAAAAACCACTCTGTTTGATTTTTTTTACAGGGTGGTTTTTTTGATAAAAAAATTATTACAAAAGTTCAGAGACTTTTTCCGGAGGTCTGGCTACTACGGCTTTTTGTTCCGTAATGACGATAGGCCGTTCGATAAGACGTGGAGTATTTACCAATATTTCAATCCACTCTTCATCGGTAAATTCTTTTCCTTTATAGTGTTCTTTGAATTCCGCTTCCCCTTTCCGGATGATTTCCTGAGGAGAGAGATTTAGTTTTTTCAAAACTTGTGTTAGCTCTTCTTTGGTAGGTGGAGTTTTCAGGTATTCGACTACTTCGAGCTCAATACCTTTTTCTTGCAAAATATTTAAAGCTTGCCGGCTTTTGGAGCAACGAGGGTTATGATATATCTTCATTGTAGTTTGTGCTTTTTGCAAAGAAACTAAATATGCAGAAGCTGTCAAAATTGGCGGTTAATAAGAGAATAAAGTCAGACTGACTCTGAATGCCAAAATCCGGTCGAATCGAAACTTATCCGTATTGTCAAGGCTGTTATAAAACTGAGCATCGATGGGATGCAGGTTTAATTTTTTTTGAGGAGATTTTAATTTGGTCATAATATTATGAGCAATCCGGTCAATGCTTTTCCGGGCAAAGAGAGGCAAGTTATTATAAAACAGTTCGTCTTCCTTTCGAATATCATCTAATTCTCTACTGGAATACAGTGAAATGGACGTTTCAATTTTGTTAAGAAGGTTCTTTTTTTGTTGTTCATCAATTCTTTGATAATACACCTCATCGTTGGCAATATAAGGTAGCTTTACACCATAGATACGGGCCGCCGTTGCGTATGATATTAACCGGTGGTGGTAATCATCGGAAAATACCAATAAGTCATCCTGAGGTTTTTTCGCAACTTCTTCCTGTATTTGATTGATAATTTTGAAAGAATAGATATCAAACTTTCCCAGACTACCCGGTCTATTGGAGGTGACAAATCCTAACTGATCGCCTTCAATGTAAAAGCAATCGTCATAAGAAGAATTAAAAGGGGGACCTAAATTTTCAATGTTCTTTTGGAGTACATTGTATTGATAGATATCATAGCCCCCAATACCTTTATGACCGTTAGAGGCAATAAACAAATCTCCATTTGTAGAAACAAACGGGGAGATTTCATTAAACCTTGTATTGACGGTATTCCCCAGGTTGGTAGGTTCACCCCATTGACCTTTTTCATTTTTTGTGCTGAACCAAATATCAAAACCTCCATACCCCCCTGGACGATCAGAACTAAAATATAATGTATCAGCTGTAGCATTAAGTGAAGGGTGTTTTGAACTGGTTTTTGGAAGATTAATCCACCGGTTCAATGCCAAGGGGGTTGTCCATTTGCCATTGATAAAACTGCTTTTGTATATTTCACAGCCTCCGCCGTCTTGTCTGCAACTTGTTAAGTAGAATTCATTATAAATGGCGTCATAAAACCCGGCACCTTCCTCGTACTCACTGTTCAAAGCATTTAACATATCATGTTGATGAGATATTTGCCAATGTGAAGTGTCAATGGCTTGTACAAGGTGGAATTCGCTGAAGTGATCACCGTATTTATTTATTGTTTGACTCTCATTATTTGAAAACCTTCCGGAGCTAATAAAAAAAATAGAATCCCCCTGATATAAAGTCACTGAATAATCATTAAACTCGGAGTTGATAGTTTCCGGTAGTCTTTGGAATTCGTGCATTGTTGTTTCGTTAGCCAAAAGCTTTTTGACCCAACCGGCATTAGATACTTTTAATTTGGCTTGCTCCAGGTATGATTGAAAGTGGATACTGTCTTGCTTTAGTAGTTGTGCCTTATAGCTTATGAATTTTTCAAAATAAAATACAGCCCGGTCAATGTTTCCGAGTTGTTCACTCATTAAGCCTGTATAGTAATAATTCAAATGATTTATAGGATTAAGAGAGGTTGCTTTTTTATAGTGTTCGAATGCCTGGTGGTATTGAAACAATACTCTGTAACATTCCCCTGATTTAAAATAGGCTTGAGCATTTAGGGAATCTAATTCTAGCACTCTTTGGTAAACCAGTAGAGATTTTTGATAATCCTCATCTGAAAAATACTGATCTGCTTGTTTAAAATAAGATTTGAAATGTTGAGCTTTTGCACTCAAGCTTATCATATACAAAGCAAATGAAAAGAGAAGAACGATCTTTTTCATAAAGATGTCAACTATAAAAATGGGGTTGAAAATTTAATGGGTTTGCCTTTCCTTAGTTTATAAGACAATGAAAATTCGAAGGTGTTGCCGTTGGAATAATATTTTAATGAGGAAATGTTTGCGTCATAAGAAACACCGAAGGTAAAGTTGTCCCATTGTAGTCCTGCCGAAATAATATATGCGTCTTTGATCCGGTGCCATGCCCCTAGGGAAAGCAATATTCCGGGGGAATCCATATTTAGCACTTCGTCTCTTAACTGAACACTCGCGTAACAACCTAAATCCAATTGAGAAAGCCGGTCCTGATATTGCAATAAGAAATTCGGACTAAGGATCAGTTGATAATCCGCTATGGAGAAGTTGATTCCTCCATGGTGCTTCCATTTAATGGGCATCCTTACAGGAGTACCCTCTTCAAAAAGCGATTCGTTAGGGCGGTTAAGGTTCGAGAGTGCTATTCCCAAATAAGCACTAAATTCAGTTTTGTAATCATCAGGATTGCTATCATATAGCCAAAATAGTCCTGTATGAAACAATGGAATAGTCGTTTTAGCTTGAATAAAATTAATGGAGGGAGCTATGCTTTGATCAAAACCTATGGAAGGGACATATTGTGAGCCCCAATTAAAATCATCAATTTTATATTGTCTTTGTAATATTCCTCCTTGCATACCGAATGCCAGTTGGTGAGTGGCTGTTTTGTTTAACAACAATTTACTCGAAGTCGAAATTAAAACAGCGGTTGAGGTAAATTTACTTGTAGAGCCTGTAGATTGGTTTAACAAACTTAATCCGATACTTCCCAGATGATTTTTAAAAGTAGTTTTCTTATTGTAAAGAGGAAGAATAACGTTGGCTTGAGTACTTTGGGTGGTAGTATGAAAATCCCGTTGGTCATTTCTGTAATTTACACCCAAATAAAGGTCTTTTTCTAAACCTGCTAAGGCGGGATTTAAATAAACAGAAGATGCATAAAACTGAGAAAAATTGACATCCTGAGCATTTGCATTACAAAAACATGATACCACTACAAGAAAAAAAGAAACTACTGTTTTCAAAATACCTCCAGGTTAAGGGTGATTGTATGCAAGTTGTGAAGAAAAAGAAATATTTTCTTGAGGGAAAATCATCAATTTTTTGATACTTCCCACTACCTGGTCTAGGCATTTGTACCTAAAGGTGGTTATGTAATATTTTTGCCACTCAACGAATGACTGTGACCTTGCCCGCTTTTGAAAATTTATCTCCGTATACCGTGCCTTGAATCACATAATGATAGACTCCCGGACTCAAGTATTTTCCGCTATGAATATTGATACCGTCCCAACCTTCTTCATTCATCTGGTGAAACGAATTTGAGTAGAACACAATGATTCCTCTATGGTCAAATACTTTAAAATGAAAATCATCCGGAATTAACCTGTTTACAAATACCTTTACTACTTGGTCTTCCGGATGTGGAGCCAAGGGGGAGAGAGCATTGGGAATGAATAGGGTTATATCTGTAGATGGAATGCCCAATGTAAAGAATGATTCATCGGATATTCTTATTTGAGAAGTGATCAATGCAGACGTTAAATCTCCTTCATGGCTGCCTCCTAAATTTCGAAAGCCTATTGTTTCGTCCAAACCCGCTACCACCAGATCTTGTATTTGCTTGGGTAGTAGGCTTTCATCCGGTTGATAGTTTAAGGTTAAAGTGGCTGAATCGAGGTTTCCCCCAATGATGAATTTCTCCCAATAGTATTGCGTTGATATTTTTTTTAATTCTTTAGATTCATTCGTAAACGAATTCGGTTGGTGAATTTCAAAACCCAATACAGGGTTATTTCCTAAAATGTTGCTTAGATATACAGGCGAGTACATTCCGTTGATTCCTATTGGATAGAACTTATCCGTAGTCCCTTCATGAAAAAGTATGCCTTCCACATATGATTCCTCATCACCACCTTCGATGATGATGGCATCGGATAGAATCAACCTAGCACCCGTGTCCGGTCGAACAATTCCTTTTAAGAGCTTCAAAGAGTTGTTGACAAAGACTTGTCCCCGGAAGTATTTGTGACCTACACCGTTAACCTCTATTTCATGTATTGTATCTTTTTTAAAATCAATACTTTGATCAGTATCGCCATGAATGACGATTGAGCCTGATTGAGCATTGAAAATTCCTTGGTTAATGAAATTATTATTGACGTATATTTTGCCCGAGTTGTGGAGGGTTCCCTCATTTAAAACATTGCCTTTGGCGCTTAAAACGGCATCGGGGCCAATTGTAATTTCAGCACGATTTACAAAGTCATTTTCTTGAGAGAAGCATTTATACGAAAAAAGTGAACCAATAAAGGTCAGTATAAAAATTATAGAAAAAACTGAATTCGAATTCATGAAGATTTATTTTTTTGCCTGGGAGCCTGTCATCCCTATGTAAGCCTTTATTTTTTCCAGTTCATTTTTCAATTGGGTATTTTCTTCTTGTAATTGGCGAATGGTTTCATTGGTTACTTTTTCCATTTGATCATTTTGTGCCTTAAGCGATTCGATGATGACCGGAATCAACCCTATATAATTTACCGTTTTAAATCCGTTGGAATGTGTTTGTACAAATTCAGGAAAGACCTTTTCAACTTCTTGAGCAATAAGGCCTGTTTGCATTGTTGGGTCTTGTAAGCTGGATTGTATTCCATCTTTCCAATGGTAATGAACCCCATTCAAAAGGAGTAATTTGTTTAATGCATTTTGAATAGGGTGAATATCTTTTTTGAGCCGGAAGTCGGAAGACATAGACAAGTTTCCACAATAGATGGTATTGCCTACATAAAAGTTGTCATTAATATACCCGTCTCCATTAACGGCTAAGATTAAATTAGAAGGGTTTACTGGTGGGGTCGCAATATTTACTCCGGTAGCATCAAGTTTGGCAGAATTCCCGTTGTGATTGAAATTGGCAGGCCAGGTAGCGTAGCCAATGGCTATTCGGTTGGCATTGAATTTATCAAACTGACCTAAATTAAAAAGGGTATCTAGTTTAACCTTGGTTAAGGTAGCTCCTGAAGCAGAGTACACCGGCAAAAAGTCCTCTCCCGTAGGAGAAATATTTTCCGAAAGCCCGTTAATATCTACAAACAGGCTGTTATCAGAATCGAAAGCCAAACCGGCATTGCTTTTAATGATATTGTGATGAAGCATTGCATTTTCAACGGCATTGTTGGATAAAGAAAGTTCTCCCAGGCCGTTTAAGCTTGCATCTCCGGTGATTGATACTGTGTTTAAGGTGCCTCCATTGGAGATTAAGATTGCACCATTAGAACCTCCTGAATAATTCAGGTCGAGTAGTTTTGCTGTGGTTAATAGCGGTATATCACTGGCAATGAGTGAGCCTCCAGCTACAACTCTTCCTTTCGCATTCACAGTTACTTTGGTATAGGAGTTTGGGGAAATACCTGTGTCGGTGAGTTCTAGCTCAGGAAAAGTTCCGGTCAAGTCGCCTGTAGCTGTGGTAGAGGTAGTGATTGCGGAATTTAATTTAGCTCTTTCTGCATCCGTCATGATTTTTCCACTTCCTATATCCGTGATATCGATGATTTTACTACTGGTTAATACAGGAATGTCAGCAGCCGATAAGCCACTGCCTGCTAAGGCTCTTCCTTTTGCATCAAGGGTCAACTTGGTATAAGTGCCTGGGGTAATACCCGTAAGTTTTAATTCCGGGTTAGGTAAATTGCCTGTGAGGTCCCCGTCAACAGGTATGTTTAATTCTTGGTTAATGATTTCCAACCATTGTCCGTCATGCCAGTAATAAAACTTCCCTTCATCAGTATCAAACACTAACATGCCGTTTTCCAGAGAAGTAAAACTGGTAGAAACTTTTTGACTTGTAGTCAGTCTTGGCACTAATAGCCCCTGGCTTCCGGAGGGTGAAACTAATTCCAATACGGCATTTTCATTAGGGGAAGTTGTATTGATCCCAACCGAGCTTTGACCAAAGACATTTACATGGCCAATGGCTGTAAAAAGAAAGAAAAGTATATAGGGGACTTTGTATGTATGAACCATCATTGTTTATAATTAAAAAATCATTTGGTTAACCTCGATGCTTTATTAGAGTAACGTTCAAAAATCCTTTTTACATGAATGCTCCCTATAAATATTAGAGTTGTCTAAAAGCAACTTTTCAACGGTTTGTTTTGTCTTCTTTAAATAATTATATCAGGATTTTATATCTTTATACTCAAGGGTTTATGTCTATTTCTTATAAAAGAGAATATTGTTTCTGACTAAAAAGGTATACGTCAAAAACAAAAAAAGCCACCCTACTTGTTTGTAGGATAGCCGAAAATATTTGAAAAATTCAATTCTCTATTTGGATAAACTATGTTCAACTTTTTTGGGTAATGAAATAATGAATTCGGTTCCTTTACGCTTTTCACTTTTTACTTCTATGCTACCGTGCATCTGGTCAATAAGCATTTTTACAATAGATAAGCCCAGGCCTGTTGAGCTTTCTCCCCCGGTAGGTCGAGTGCTTAATTTTTGAAATTTTTTGAACAATAATTTCTGCTCATCTTTACCGATGCCTTCCCCTTGGTCTTTTACGGAAATGACGAGATATTCTTTTTTCTCCCAGATGTATAATTGAATTAATTTGTTTTTAGGAGAGTACTTTACCGCATTTGAAAACACATTATCAACAATCCGTGTGAGCTGATTAGGGTCTGTATATATTTTTAAATTAGGGTTTTGTAGACTTAGGTTTAATGAGAGTTCCTTGCGTTTCAAGTCATTGTCATACCCTTTCACCAAGGTGTTAATAAAGTCAGCGACTACAATTTCCCTTATTTTAATATCCTCAAAGCCTTGCTCTAACCTGTTCCAGTCCAATATATTTTTCACAATGTATTTTCCTTCCTTGACTACATTGTTGATCATACTGGTATATTGCGACTGTTCTTCATTGAGGTTGCCGACTAACGGCATCAATTGCATCAAGCCTTCCACTTTTGCCAAAGGAGCTTTCAAATCGTGAGCAACAACTCCCATCAAGCTGTTTTTTTCCTCGATCAACTCTTCCAGTTTTTCATTGTTCGCTTTTATTTCAACATTTTTCTGGTGTACTTCTTCTATAGTGGAAGCCAATTGTTTATTCAAATATTCTACTTGTTCTTTTTGCTTTCGAATCTTATTTGCTAAGCGGTAGTAAACAATAACAATGACTAATAACAAGAGAATGATCAGTGTTGCCAATTTCATTGTTTGATAGAACTTCTTTCTATCTTCCATATTCTGTTGTAATAGCTCTTGGTTTTTTGCCTCGGCCCTGTCCAGTCGTTCTTGTGTAACGGTATTGATAGAATCCTTTGCAGAAATCAGGAGTTTTAAATTTTCGATTAATTGGTTGGTTTGAACTACCGACTCATTGAACGCATTTTCATTTTCTTTGATTAATTTTTCTACCGAACTGAGATACACAGAAAGGTATTCCTTATTCTCAGGGCTGAGCTCCTGTTCTTTTTCAATTTTATTGGTCACGCGCTCCAGTTCTTTTTTGAGGGTAGAGTTTGTGCTTAAGTATTGGTCCCGGGCATTTTTAAGCTCTGAAGCAATCTCTTGAAAATCCAGGCTGTCCAATTGTGTTTGAACAAGTAATGGAGTCTCTTTGGTCAGTAGTTTTAATGTAATCCGGTTATATGTGTGGTCCAGGGTCAATATATTGTATTCTGAAGAGGAAAACTGGTCAATCTTATCAAAGAATAGGGCTTTAAATGTGCCTTTGTTATCTGTTATATAACGTTTCCGGTTTAACTCCAACTGTATGCCGGGTAAAGGCTTATTTTGATTGTCAGTGACTTGTACGGTAATTAACTTTCGCTCCTGTGCAGCTTTGTTTACTGAGTTACTCAATCGAAAGGTTAAAGCTTTTCCTTCATTGCCGATTTCTATATTTTCTTTTGCTATTTGTTGGTTTTTAATCTTGAAAATAAAAGAATCTTTATGAAGGGGAATATTTTGTGGAACATTCAAAGAAAATTTTCCAAAACGATCGGTTTCGCTGGAAAATTTTATAGAGTTTGTTCCCACAATCACCACGGTTTCAAACCGGATTGGGGCGTCTTTTTTGTCATAAGCTTCACCCTGGATGACATATCCGGAGGTCCAGGTTTGAATAAGTAAATGCTTTGTTGAAGTGTCCAAAGTCCAGTCCATAACCGCATAGCCTTTCCGGTCGATGGTAATTTGACGGATAGAGTCTGCAGTATTGGGCAGTTGAAATGTGAATTTACCAGTTTTATCACTTTGTACTGTGATGTTCTGTTCTAAGGTAATTTGAGAGTGTACGGGTAAATTAAAATTATCAATAATTTCTCCCGTGTATTCAACTTGCGATTGTCCGGCTCCTTTCATAGGCATGCACAAAAGAATACCAATAGTTAGTAGAAGGACCTTATTGGACTTTCGTAGGATATTTGTGAATATGTTAATTTTGCTCGTCATTATTAAAAAAAAAATTAGGCCATACTGGTAAAAGAAAAAGGGTTATTTAGGATTTAACGGCTAATAGATGAGTTAGAGTTTTCACTTTTACATTGTCGAGTTGTTTGTGTTTAGTCGTTTGAAATTATTTAAGCTTTAAGGCCTTTTCTACAAAAAACATGTCGACAAGGCCTTTATTTTTTGCCTCGATTTTTCCTCGATAGGTACATTGAAAAAAGTCCTGGATGTACTGATACGTTTCTCCTGAAATGTTCACTTTTCCAGTTTCACTTGATGATTCCATCCTGCTGGCTACATTCACCGTATCTCCCCATATATCGTATACGAACTTTTTCTTGCCGACTACCCCTGCTATCAGAGGGCCTGTATGGATGCCGATTCTGACTTCAAAACTTAGGCCATCAGGCAAATTCTTTTCTTTTTCTTTATTTTTCATAAATTGTTGTATTTCCAGACCGGCAAGTACCGCATCAATGGGGTTGCTCGGGTTCTGATCCGGAAGCCCTCCGGCACACATATAAGCATCTCCGATGGTTTTAATTTTTTCCAAATGGTGCTTTTCGATAATCTCATCAAAGGCAAAAAAGTATTCGTTCAATTCGGCAATTACTTCTTCCGGCCTGAGCTTCTCCGCGATTTTAGTAAAGCCTCTTATGTCAGCAAACATCACTGTGGCTTGTTCATAAAATTTCGGAGTGGCTTTCCCTTTTTCTTTTAACTCAACGGCAGTGGTTTTGGGCAGAATGTTCAAAAGCAAATCATCAGATTTTTTCTTTTCCAATTCCAGTACCTTATTCTGATATTCGATTTGCTCTTTTTGCTGATGAATTTCCTGACTTTTACTTTGAATTTCTTTTAATTTATACGACAGTTCAATAGTGGCCTCTTCCAGTTTGTTGTTTGCGTGTTGCAATTGATTTTTTTGTCGTTTGATTTTTTTGGCTGACCTGAAATACACCAAAGCCAGTAAGGATATCAAACCTGAAAAAGAAAGGGCCAACATCAAGCGGTTTCGAAACTCCCGTTCAGCAGCTTCTTTTTCTTTTTGTAAGGCGATATTTTTAGCCGTCATTTCATTCAACCTCTTGTTGGCCAACAGGTTTAATGAATCCTTTTCCAATATGATGGCCTTTAACTGAGAGATCAGGTCATTGGTTCTGTTCTTTGATTTTTCAAAAGCCTTTTCATTGTTTTTGGCCATCCCCTCTAACGACCATAAATACTCTTTTAAATATGCCCTCCGGGTATCTGTAATCGTATCTTCTTGAACCAACTTATCTTTCACCCTTTGAATCTCCTCACTCAAACGTTCGTTTTTCTCTATCAACAGATCCTTGATTGTGGTCATCTCCGCAGCAATCTGCTCAAAATCCTTCCGGTCTTCGGCCATCAGGTGTTGCAACGTATCTCCGTAAAGAAGCAAATTGCCATGCAACTTGCGGGAAACCTTTAACAGTACCTCAGAGTCTTTCCGCTCAACTTGTTCTAATGCAAAGCCCGAAACAATAAATTTCTGGTCGTTTTGATAGAGTTTGCCCGGCAAAGAAAACTGTCCTTTATAATCTGTTAAATACACATTGCGGTTATACACTACCGCAATATCAGGGACCTGTTCCTCGCGTTCATTAAACACTTTTACGGTGACCTGAGTCAATAACTCCGGTTGTTTATTGGAAACCAATACTTTGCTATCATGAGTATTGGTCGCAGCGCGTTGAAAAGTGATTTTTACAAAACCGTAATCAGGCCGGAAACGCAAATCTTGTAAGGCTATTCTGCGGTCATCCACATAAAAGGAATGCTCTTCCGTTACCTTGGTGTTTGGGGGAATACTTACTGTAAATTTCCCATGTTGGTCTGTAGTTGTATGAAATGTCGAGGAATGTCCTGTGATCGTAACAGGGAAATAGGTTACCGGGCTATCTTGGCGATCTGTAACTTCTCCTCTCAACAAATATCCGGAAGACCAAAGGATGATTTCTAAAAAAGCTTGCTCTTGGCTATAATTATAATTCATCAGTTTATAGCCTTCTATTTCTACTCGTACCTTGGATTCTTTTTTTCGAAACGTATAGTCATTCACTAGTTTAAACAAACCATTGTCATCACTTACTGATTGTACCCCATCTATATGGATATGTACATTTTTGACCGGTAAACCAAATTGGTCAATTACCTGCCCTGTAAGAGATTGCCCAAGAGCAACATTAGCGAATATTACCCCAAATAATAGGAGAATAAAGGATTTGGTTTGCAATTTTTTCTCTTTGGTTTAATCAAAAAAGTTAATGCCTGATAGTCAGGTGTATTTTTTTTGTAAAAAATGAGAAAGGTAATTGAGCAACGAATAAAATTGGAGGTTCTTATTGAGTAAATAATTATGCTCAAGGAACATACCAATTTGAGTAAGAAAAAATAATGTTGGGAAAGAAGGCTCAACGAACTTATTTAAAGTTCGTTGAGGGGCTACTCTTTTGGTGATAAAAAAATCTCAGTTTAGAGTTCTTAGAAGATCATTTCGGTGGTCCGACACTTCGGTGGTCCGACACTTCGGTGGATCAAAATGTCTGGTCACTCAAAATCCTGCGCTGAGGCTCTTGAAATGGGAGTTGTTGATCTAAAGAATGAGTTTTAACTATGTTCTTATACGAGGAGGGGCAGACAAAAAACAGTTCAAAAAAACAAGGCTTTATGTAACAAGTCCTCTCCGTTTCAATATCTTAGCATTTATTGAAAAATACATACACAATTTACTACTACAAACTCATTACAAAATGAAAACAAACGCAAGTTTACACTTACTATTATTCATGCTATTATGCTTTTCGCATATGCTAAATGCTCAAGAACAACCTGATTGGGAAAATCCTAAAATCTTTAGGGTAGGTACTGAAAAGCCTCATGCTACAGCCATTCCTTTTCCGGAAGTACAAACACTATTCTCAAGTAAAAGAGAGCACTCTCCTTATTACAAATCTTTGAATGGCACCTGGAAGTTCAACTGGGTGCGCAAGCCGGCAGACCGGCCCAAGGACTTTTATAAAGAAGGATATGATGTGTCCGGTTGGGACAATATTCCTGTGCCTTCAAATTGGGAAATGCAGGGATATGGCATCCCGATTTATGTAAATGTCCAATATCCTTTTCCGAAAAATCCTCCGTATATCCCTCATGAATACAACCCGGTGGGGTCATATAAGCGGACGTTCACGGTCCCTAAAGGTTGGGAAGGTCGTGAAATTTTTCTACACTTTGGTGCCGTGAAATCAGCAGCTTACTTTTGGGTGAACGGACAGAAACTCGGGTACAGTCAAGGGGCAAAAACGCCAACGGAATTTAACATTACTCCTTATTTGAAAGAGGGGGAGAACACCTTGTCCGTGGAAATTTATCGATGGTCGGATGGCTCTTATCTCGAAGATCAGGATTTCTGGCGTTTAAGCGGTATTGAACGGGATGTGTATTTATGGTCTGCTCCAAAAGTTCATATTCGCGACTTTTTTGTAAAAGCCAATCTGGTAGACAATTATTCAAATGGCCAACTTAATGTAGAAGTAGAGTTGAATAATTATCATCAGAAAAAGAAAATTAAAAATTACCGGTGTACACTGCAACTGTACGACCCGCAACAAAAATTGGTAGGGGAGAGTAGTCAGTCTTTTTCTCTCAAGAAAAACGCTAATACACAGTTATCTTTCTCACTGGCAATTGATAACCCAAAGAAGTGGTCGGCCGAAACGCCTCATTTATACCAAACCGTACTGATTGTAAAAAATGATGAGGGTGGTATTGAAGAAGTTATCGGGTGTAAATCAGGTTTCCGTTCGGTAGAACTCAAAGGTGGACAGATGTTGGTCAACGGAAAGCCTATTTTGCTCAAAGGGACCAACCGCCACGAACACGATGAGTTTAGAGGGCATGTAGTGTCTGAGGAAAGTATGATTGAGGACATTCGCTTGATGAAGCAATTTAACATCAATGCCGTGCGGACCAGCCATTACCCTAATGACCCGCGCTTTTATGAACTCTGTGATGAATATGGCTTGTATGTATACGATGAGGCAAATATAGAGTCGCATGGTATGGGCTATGGAGAAGAAAGTATAGCCAAATTTCCGCTCTGGAAAGAAGCCCATCTCGACCGTGTTTACAACATGTTGGAACGGGACAAAAACCACCCTTCGATCATCGTTTGGTCAATGGGAAATGAAGCCGGTAACGGTGTAAACTTCGAAGCTTGTTATGATTGGATGAAGGAGAGGGATAATACCCGTCTGGTACACTATGAGCGCGCCATTTACGACCGTAATACGGACATTATCGGTTTGATGTACTCCGGAATTGATTACATTGAAAAATATGCCCAAAAAGAACAGGACCGTCCTTTTATCTTGTGTGAATATGCGCATGCGATGGGTAATAGTACCGGAAATTTACAAGAGTATTGGGACGTGATTGAGAAGTACAAGCACTTACAAGGCGGTTTCATTTGGGATTGGGTGGATCAAGGAATTGCGCAATATACACCAAGTGGTGAAAAGTACTGGGCCTTTGGTGGAGACTTCGGGCCAAAAGATGTTCCTAGTGATCAGAATTTTTGTATGAATGGTCTGGTATTTCCCGATCGCAGTATTCACCCTGGAATTTGGGAAGTGAAAAAAGTGTATCAGTATGTGAAAATCAAAGCGGTAGACTTGGCAAACGGAAAAGTGGAAATCAGCAATGCTTATGATTTTATATCTTTGAAAGGGTATGATATTCACTGGTCTGTGAAAGCCGATGGGAAAGTGATTCGTTCGGGTGTACTTGAATCTCCTTCGGTGCAACCGGGACAAAGCAAAACATTTGATATTGCTTATGGTGCTATTCAGCCGCAATCAGGCGTGGAATACTTTTTACATTTCAGTGTAAAACAAAAGGAAGAAGCTCCTTTGGTTCCTGCCGGATTTGAAGTGGCTTCCGAACAATTAAAATTACCTTTCGAAAAGAAAGTAACTCCGGTTCAAATCGCTTCTTTGCCTACATTGACCTTGGAAGATGCCGGTGAACAAAGTATTATTCGTGGCGAAGAGTTTACCATCGTAGTGGACAAAGCTAAAGGTCAATTGGTTTCTTATAAATACCAAGGCACCGAACTGATCAATGCGGCTCCTGCTCCTAACTTCTGGAGAGCTCCAACGGACAATGACTTTGGTAATAACCTGCATAAACGCGCAAATATGTGGAGAACTGCCGGGAAAAATCGAGATTTATCTAACTGCACAGTAGAGCAAATCAGTCCTCAACAGGTTACGGTATCAACAGCATTCGAATTACCGGAGGTGAAATCAACCATAACTGTACGATATACGGTGTTTGGCAATGGAGAAGTTGAAATCTATAACGATTTGAAAATCGGAAAAGAGGACTTACCCGAACTACCAAGGGTAGGGAATTTAATGCGTTTGCCTTTGTCTTTTGAAAAGATGGAGTGGTTTGGCCGTGGACCATTTGAAAACTATTGGGATCGTAAAACTGCTGCTTTTGTAGATCACTATCAAAGTACGGTATCTGAGCAATACGTTCCTTATTCCAGCCCTCAGGAAAACGGAGGGAAAGAAGATATTCGTTGGGTGGCATTTGAAAATCCCGAAGGCATCGGCATCCTGTTTACAGGAGCTCCTTCTTTTAGTGTCACTGCCATGCATTATACCCCGGAAGACCTTACGCAAGAATCCAGAGGAGTGAAGCATACGTATGATCTGAAAAAGAGAAACTTTATTTCCTTAGCCATTGATTATAAACAAATGGGTGTTGGAGGAGATGACTCATGGGGAGCCCGCACCCATAAAGAATATACCTTGCCTGCCCAAGATTATTCTTATTCGTACCGGATGCGTCCGTATTCCAGAGGAATGGAACCTATGCAACTATCCAAAACGGTATACCCTTCAGGAGATAACCAGTAATTGATTTCTATGTATATAAAATAGAAAGAGGCTGTTCCGGAGATTTTCCGGAACAGCCTCTTATTTATTTCAGTTCAGTTGAAAAACGAACTGAGAAAGTATAGAAATTGACTTCTTTTCTCAATCCTTGAACTCTTCTATTCTTCAATCCTTCTATCCTTCAACTTTCCAATCCCTCTACCTTAGATTAATACCTGGGTTCCCAACCTTTTTCATAGGTTCTGCCCCACATTTGCATGGCTTCTCCGTCTCCTAAAATTTTTCCGGTGTTCGGATCAATCAGAAGGTTACGGCCAACCTTTTGTGAAATATTTCCTAAGTGGCAGAGCAAGTTACTCTTATACCCTTCATCAATAGGGGAGTTTTGCTGTTTGCCCTCCCGGATGGCATCCAAGAAATTACTCATATGTTTTACATCCAGACTTCCTCTGCCGACCGTGTCTGTGGTGGCACTGGCATCATTTTCCGTAATTTCTTTAAGTTTATTGCCATCCAAATCCCAGGCAATATAAATATTACGGTCGAGTAGGATGGTCCCTTTAGTTCCATGAATAGTAGCACCTCTGCCCCGGTTGTGATATTTAGACGGGTTACAACTTTTACCTTCCCATGTAATCATTTTTCCTCCCTCAAATTCAAAGTTGGCGACTTGGGTATCGTAAAATTCCCAGTCATCGTCAAAGTGGTACCTTCCTCCGTTGGAAGTTACCTTAGTCGGATATTTTACGCCCAAGGCCCAACGGCAAATATCGATTTCGTGGGTACCGTTGTTATTGATTTCGCCGGTGCCCCAATGCCAGAACCAGTGCCAGTTGTAATGCACCCAGATATCTTGGAAATCCCTGCGTGGAGCCGGGCCTTGCCATAAGTCCCAGTTGAGCCATTCGGGGGTAGCTACTTTTTTACCTGTACCAATGGTTCCCCTTTTGTTAGAATACCAGGCTTTGCCAAAATACACCTCACCGATCAAGCCCTCCTGAATATCCAGCATGGCTTGGATGGAAGTAGGAGCAGAGCGCTGTTGGTTGCCCATTTGCACCACTTTTCCATGCTTTTTTTGCGCTTCTACCAGCCATTCTCCTTCCTGTGGGTTGTGGCAACAAGGTTTCTCTACATATACGTGTTTACCTGCTGCAACTCCTGCAATGGCCATCGGAGCGTGTAAGTGGTCCGGCGTAGCGATGGCAATGGCATCTACATCTTTAATTTCTAACAGTTTGCGGAAATCCTCTTCGGTTTTAGGTTTTTTGCCAGTCCTTTCGGAAAAGAGTTGAATGCCCTTTTCCATCGCCCGTGTATCCACGTCACATAAATAACCGAGGGAAGTGTTTTTAGAGTCGGCAATCGCGTGTGTCAAAGCCTGTCCCCGGCCATTGATCCCGATGACAGCAAAATTAACCCGGTCATTGGCTCCTAAAATATTGGCATATGATTTCGCTGAAAACGAAAACGCCAATCCCATGCCTCCAATGGCCGATTTTTTCAAGAAATCTCTTCGCGCGTTAGTCGTACTTTTCTTTAATTTTTTCATTTTTAATTGACTAGATTATTGAATATGATCCTTCAAAGGTTAATGTTACTACAGTGCTCACTAAAAAACAAACGATTGTCAAAATAAACTTCCCAGTATATAGTTGTTGGCCTGTCAATATCTTACATTATGTTTTTTCTTCCTAAAATTTGGGATAAATGCTTATAAGTGTCTGATTATTATGACTTATACGTTTTGTTTGTCGCCTTGTAAAAAGCTTAAATGAAATTTTGCAATAGTGATTTTGTGTGAAATTTTTATAACCAATTAAAAACTTACGCGTATCAGAGATTAAAACTAAACTAAAACAAAAAACGCATGAAAAAATTAATCACAACTTTTGTTCTGGGGTCTTTATTTGCCATCTCAACAGCTTTTGCACAACAAGGTGTCATCAATGTAGGGGGTGGACTGGTTTACGGTTCGGAAATCGAAAACTTGGGCCTTGGAGTGAATGGACAGTACTTTTTTACGGATAATATAGCGGGGCAGGCAGAAATCAATTTCTTCTTCCCGAAAGAACAAGGCGCTATCAAAAGCTCACTATGGGACATAAGCTTGAATGCCAATTATGTGTTTGATACGGACATTGCTGTCAAACCTTATCTGTTAGGCGGATTAAATATAGCTTCGGCAAAAGTGAAAGCAGAATCCATTTATGGGGATTTCACGAGTACCGATACAAAAGTTGGTTTAAACATTGGGGGAGGAGCCGATTTTGACATTGGAAAGGCCGTGACTCCTAATGCACAGCTCCGTTATGTGATCGGTGATTATGATCAATTGGTCCTTTTATTAGGAGTGAAATTAAATATCGGAAGATTATAAACCCATAGGAAATATAAGAACAAAGCCCTGGCAATCTTTGACTGCCAGGGCTTTGTTGTTCCTTTAATTCAAATCGAAAGAAAGGCTTCGGTCCTTTACCTCCCTAATCCTTCATCCCTCAATCCTCCATTCTTTCCTTCCTCCAACCCCTCATCCCTTCAACCCTTCATTCCTTCAAAATTAAGTAGGGTCTTGCATCACAAAGTAGCGAGGGTCATCGGCTTCTTCAATGATTTTTACATTGACAAGTTGATTGGCTTTCTCCAATAAATTCCGACAATCTTGACTCAGGTGTTTAAACTCTACCTTTTTCCCGACTTTGGCATAGCGTTCACTCAAGGTATTGAGCGCTTCAATGCCGGAGTGGTCCGCTACTCTGGATTCCAGGAAGTCAACGATAACATGATCAGGGTCGTTTTGCGGATCAAATTTGGTTTGGAATAAAGTAGTGGATCCAAAGAATAGAGGTCCCCATACTTCGTAATGTTTGATGCCTTGTTTGTCAACCTTCTTTCTGACACGGATTCGTTTGGCATTTTCCCAGGCAAAGGCCAATGCGGAAACAATTACACCGGCAAATACTGCAATGGCCAAATCAAAGATAACCGTTAAGGCAGAAACCAACACAATGACTAAAGCATCGGTTAAAGGTACCTTATTTAAGGTTTTGAAAGAAGACCAGGCAAAGGTGCTGATGACCACGACAAACATCACCCCTGTGAGGGCTGCAATAGGGATCATTTCGATTAATGAAGAACCTACTAAGATAAATACCAAGAGGAATAAAGCGGCTGAGATGCCGGAAGTACGTCCTTTCCCTCCCGAATTGACATTGATCATACTTTGTCCGATCATGGCACATCCACCCATACCACCAAAGAAACCCGTGATGATATTAGCCGTTCCTTGGGCCACACATTCTTGATTACTGTTGCCACGGGTTTCGGTTAACTCATCAATTAGCGACAAGGTCATTAATGATTCGATCAAACCGATGGCCGCCAGGATGGCTGCATAAGGAAAGATAATTTTTAAATTTTCCCAAGTAAGATCCACCATCGGGATATGAAAATCAGGGAAACCACCTCCTACGGAAGCTTTGTCTCCTACGGTAACGGTATTAAGGTTAAACCCGATGACAACCAATGTAACGAATACAATGGCGACAAGCGAGGACGGAACAGCTTTGGTGAGCTTGGGAAACAAATAGATGATGGCCATCGTCAAGCACATAAGCCCTATCATGATTAGTAAGTCTTCACTCACCATGATGTGAGAAGTCCAAAGTGAATAGAAGGATAGGTCTAATTGGAATAGGACTTCTGCATTTGGTATTTTAAAAGAATCCAGTTGTGCTACAAAAATTACAATGGCCAAACCGTTCACAAACCCAAGCATTACCGGATGAGGAATGAGACGGACGAATTTTCCCAAGCGCAACAAGCCGGCACCAATCTGCAAGATTCCCATTAGCACGACCGTAGCAAACAAATATTCTACACCATGATCAGCCACCAAAGATACCATTACGACAGCCAATGCCCCGGTGGCTCCGGAAATCATACCGGGTCTGCCTCCAATCAAAGCAGTAACCAAACCTACAATAAATGCTGCATACAAGCCGACCAGGGGCTCTACATCCGCCACAAAAGCAAAGGCCACCGCTTCCGGTACCAGTGCCAATGCAACCGTCAGGCCAGACAGTAGGTCATCTTTGAGGTTTGCAGGTTTTCGAACTTCAATGTTGAAAAACTTCGGTTCTTTCATAGTTTGTATTAATTCTCAATAAGTAAGTAATTGTTCACCTTTCAGTCTACCTGTTACCCGTAAACAGTTATATAGCGTTGGGTAGCGATAGCCATTATAAAAAAAACAGGTAGCCGTTCGCCACTACGAACGGCTACCTGTTTCATATTTACCAATGATCTTGTCAATGTTAGTGTTGATTCCGGAGCACGATTTTCCGGTGCTTTCCAATCCCTTCAAATTGTCTTTTCTTTTGTGATCGCATGTTTGCGAAGGCATCCAAAGCCATTCAAACATGCTCTTAGTCAATCAAATGAATCTGCAAAAGTAACAGGATTTTAGAAAAAAACTACTAGAGGTAATAGATATCATTAAGGGTAGGGAGGGATTTTGAAAAGCTGGTAATGAATCAAACTACAAACTTCCCAAAGTTTAATTCCCTCCCTTTTAACTTACATTTCTCTATGCCTCAGCTCTTCAACCCTTCCCTCATTCCTTCAACCCTTCATTCCTTCAACCCTTCAATCTTTTCTAAGCCTGGCTACCCAACCTCCCCCAGGAGCAAGGTGAATGTTTAATTTGGAATTTTTAGTAACCGTTTTACGGGTTTTCTTATAATCTTGTGCATTGCGGTCAGCATTGATTCCATCCTGATAGATATCCATTTGGTAAGTTTCCCCCTCCGGCAAAAAGGAAAAATCCACTTCCAAATCCCGGGCAGTCCAATTGGTCATGGCTCCCATATACCATTCTTCCCCATGTTGGCGAGTGATTAATACGTAATTACCCACTTTGGCATCCAAGACTTTGGTGGCATCCCATACCACCGGTACTGCTGAGAGAAACTCCATACATTCCGGTTCTTTACGGTAGTGTGTAGGGTTGTCAGCCAACATTTGCAAAGGGCTTTCGAAGACGACATACATGGCGAGCTGATGACAACGGGTGCCTTGGCTCATCGGTTTGTTAAACACGGGTTTAAAGTTCTGCTTGGTAGCATTGAGCATGGCCCCGGGGGTATAGTCCACCGGGCCGGCTACCATCCGGGTAAACGGAATGACCAGGGCATTTTGAGGGTCTGCCGTTTCTCCCCACTTACTTTGTTCCAAACCTTTTACTCCTTCACGGGTAATTACATTCGGATATGCCCTCCGGATTCCCGTAGGTTTATACGATCCGTGAAAATTGACCAACAGTTTCCGTTTGGCGGCTTCCTTGGCTACTCTATGGTAGTAGTTGACAATTTTCTGATCGTCACGTTGCATAAAGTCTACTTTGATACCTTTCACACCCCACTTTTCAAACTGGTTTAAGGCCTCTTCCAGTTGATCGTCCAGCGTTTTCCAAACAACCCAAAGGATAATAGCTACATTTTTTTCTTTGCCATAGGCAATCAATTCCTCCATATCAATTTCAGGAACCACACTCATTAAGTCACCTAACTTGTACCAACCCTCATCCAGGATAATGTACTCCAAGCCATAGTCTGAGGCAAAGTCGATAAAATATTTGTACGTTTCCGTATTGACCCCGGCCCGGAAATCCACTCCCGAGATGTTATTGGCATTCCACCAGTCCCAGGCTACTTTTCCGGTTTTGATCCAAGAAGTATCCTCGAGTTGAAGGGGTTTGGCCAGCTGATACACCAGTTGGCTTTCAATCAGGTCTCCGTCCTCTTCCGCGATGATCAGTACACGCCAAGGAAAACTGCGCTCACCTTGTGTTTTTGCCATGTAGTCAGCGCGTTGTTCCACTTTTACATCCCGGTCATTGGTTTGTTTTTCCTCTAAAGCTACCTTCGGGAAAATGCCTTGAAATCCGTGTGAGGCATTGTCATTGTTTTTTAAAAACATACCGGGATAATCTTCCAGATCAGCTTCCGTAATCAATACTTTAGGACCGTTGTCGATTTCGACTAAAGCGGGAATGGAGCAAAATCGCTTTCCGTTAACTTCACTCATAGGCAAATGCAGATAGGTACGTTCCATATGTGTCATCATATCCGTTTCTTCAGGAAAGTACATGGAGTGATCTGCATTGAAGTTAAATTCCACTTGTTCATTGGTTACTGTGAGGGCTTCTTTCCGCGAAGTGGTGAAACGGTATGCAACACCGTCATCATATGCCCGGAATACCAGTGTATAATCTCCCCGGAATTGTAAGGTCATTTCTTCGAAGCGGTCGCTGATGGTGGCGCTTTTTTGGCGGATGACAGGCGCCAAGCTCCGGTTGACAGATTGTCTTTTTACTTTTCTTACTTTCGGGTGGGTGCCCAATACTTCCCCCCCTTCCAAAGCCATGGAAATGCCCGAGGGCGAAAGCAAGAGCTCTCCGTTAAAGTGCACCTGGTAACGGATGTCTTCCTCTACACTGATCTTTACTTCGATTTTTTGATCCGGTGATTGTAAAACATACTCCTTGCCCATACTTGGTAAGGTTGCAAGAAACATCAGGCAGGAAAGAAGCCCTGCCAGAACATTCATTTTTTTCATTGTTTAAATTACGAATAGTGAAACCATTTATCAATACCTCTTGGGTAATGATGATTATTTAAGTGAATCACAAAGAAATAGAATGACAGGGATAAACAAAAGGTTGATAAATGATTGAATGTGGCTTTTTGAAAACGATTGGGTATAAAGTGATTCTGTCTTTTTAAGAAAACCGGATTTTGATAAAAAAATGCTGCTTGCAAGAATAAGAAAGCTTGGAGAGCTTAAAACGAGGTATTTTTCCGGTGTGAAAAACAGACCGGTTATGATCTTCATTATTGAAACATATTTGCTATTATTGGTCTTCTTTACAAACCTATCTCCTAAATGATAAGATTATCGACAATGTTTATGACTTTTTTCTTGTGTACTTTATGCACCTATGCACAGGAATCTCCTACGTATTTAAAATTCAAGAAAAAGAGAGACTATTTTGAAGGATATATTCTTACCAAAGATTCTGTAAAGTACAAGGGCTTAATTCAGGACTTATTTTCGGAAAAAAAGAAGAAGGCCAATGAAGTAGTATTTATTACCAAAAAGGGGATGAAGCAAAAATATGGTCCGGAAGGATTACTTGAGTGCGGCTACTTATCCAAAATATTTGTATCGGATGAGAGCAGTTTTTATGAAGTGGTGCATAATGGTCCTCGCTTGGTTTTATACAGAAAGTATAATGTGTTTATTTATGGATATGGAGCAGGTCAACGATCATTACATGTGAGTGATAAAAAAGACTTTTATCTCAAAAAACGATCAGAAAAGAAATTTATAATTATCACAAAGAAAAACTTTACAAAAGAGCTAAGTGAATATTTGCAGGATTGTCAAGCTCTAATCTCCAAAATTAATAGCAAGACCTATACTTTTAACGATTTGGAGAAAGTCGTTAGAGATTATAATTGGTGTCGTTTTTTTCGAAATACGGATTAACCTCAGGTTTTACTACTTTTGTAAGACTATCATAAAATCCAAAACGTATGAGATTTTCAGCAATCGCAAGTTTACTCCTTGCCTTGGTGTGTACGGCTTGTTTTGAAAAAAACAGGGAAGCCAAACGGCAAAAAGCCGAGTTGGAATGCACCACCAAAACAAAGATCGATGGATTTAATATCCTTTTTATGGGCTATTTTCCGGAAGATGCCAGCGAAATAAATGTACGAATCAAAAGAGGAAACACATTGGTAAAACAGTATTCGGATACTATACCCTTGGTCATTGATGACTCCCTCCGCCACAGCAGGTGGTACCGTCTGAACCAGGAAATCCTTTTAACCGATACGGTTTTACTATCCATCGACAATGGAGAAACCAAAAAGGTGTATGATTTTGAATATACGGTGCGGCCTTTATTTACCATGTTGAGTCAAAACTGGGCATGCCTGTTTGATCGTTTGACGGTGGATGGCAGTGTAGAAGAGGGGGGAGCCGTTATATTTGAAAAAGAGGGCTGGAAGATACTGGACCGGGAAGATTTTGAGATATATTACAAACAAAAAAGATGAAAAACACATAGACCAAGCCGTTACAGGTATTCTCCTCTTTTCAGTATAAAACTTTCGTCCTCTAAACTTGCATTAATAATAAATTTTTCGTTTGACGATCCGGATAGTGCCTTTTTGTTGTAAGGCTTTGACCGTACGGATGACCGTTTCTACCCGGAGGCCTATCAAATCGGCAATTTGCTGCCGGGTGAGATCTACTTTAAAGGTAAAGGTGCCTTCTATCTGATAGACTTCTTCTTTTAGGTATCTCAACAAATTGAGAATGCTGTATTCCGGAGATTGGGAGGTGATACTGTTGGCGATAATGGCTTTGTAATAAAGCCGTTCGGAAAGACTTTTCATGATATCGATCAGTACATCCTGTTGGGCATGGATCATGTCAAAAAAGCGGTTTTTGGGAAGCCGGATCAATTGACTGTCTTTCAATGCAATGGCATTGGCCGGATAGGGTAGGTCATTGATTAAAGGAGGCTCCCCAAAGCTTTTTTTAAACCCGAAAATCCCTTGGATAAACTCATTGCCGTGGGCGTTGTAGTGGTTCATCTTTATTGCCCCTTCTTTGATTTGGAAATAGTACCGCGGAGAATCTCCTTTTCGGAAGATATACTCGCCTTTTTGAATTGTTAGTACCGAGGCTCCGTATTCCGACAATAATTCTTCACTGATCATACTACAAATTTCCGTAATAAAATATGGAAATACGCGGCTCTTCAAACTTATTTTGAAAGGTGAAAAATACCATTATGATTAGGATCATAAAAATAGGCTACCGGGACAAATAGATTTGCCAATATGAATTAAAAGCACTCAGAGACATTGGCTTGATTTTTTTGTTGAATTGTAAATTTTAATCCAATGGCAAGTACCAAAACGATACAAATCGTCAAACAGACAGAACCTGTGTTAGCCAAATACAAAGAGGACATTACCAGTACATTTTATAAAAACTTATTTGAGCAACACCCTGAGCTGAAAGATATTTTTAATATGACACATCAGGCAAATGGACTACAAGCCAAAGTGTTGGCCAATGCCATTTTCCATTATTCAAAATACATAGATCAATTGGAAATGCTGTCAGGTGCTGTAGAGCAAATTGCGCAAAAACATGCGAGTTTGGCAATTAGCCCTGAAATGTATGATATCGTAGGAGCAGGGTTGTTAGAAGCCATCAAAGAGGTGTTAGGCGAAGCAGCCACTCCGGAAATTATCGAAGCCTGGGCGGAAGCTTATGGAGACCTGGCGGGTATTTTTATTCAAAGAGAAGAACAAATTTATAAAGACTTTGAAGTCAAGCCCGGGGGGTGGAGAGGTTATAAGTCGTATGCCGTAGTGAAGAAGGAGGTGGAGAGCGAAACCATTACGTCTTTTTATCTGAAACCTTGTGATGGCAAAGGCTGCCCGGAGTTTCTTCCCGGTCAATATATTTCCGTACGGGTTAAAGGTGATGCCCATAGCCACACACGCAATTATAGTTTGTCTGACTCCCCGGGTAAGGATTATTTAAGGATAAGTATTAAAAAAGAACCGGCCGTAAAAGACTTTGCTCAAGGGGTAGTTTCCAATTACTTCCATAAAGAAGTGGAAGAAGGAAGTTTGATCAATCTGGGAATTCCTTCCGGAGAATTCACCTTGAAGCCCGGAGATAAACCTGTGGTGTTGTTGAGCGGTGGAGTAGGAGTGACTCCTTTAATGAGTATGTTAAATGCCTTGATGGAGCAAGGAAAAAGAACTGTATATTTTTTACATGCCGCTAAGAATAGCGGTACCCATGCGTTTGCTTCTCATGTACGGCAGTTGAGTGACCAGTCCGGACTGCTAAAAAGTTATGTATTTTATGACGAGCCTTTGGAAAAAGACCTTTGTGGAAAGGATTATGACTATCAAGGATTGGTGAGCGAGACCGTATTGCGAAGTATTTTACCTTCTGTAGAAATGGATTTTTACTTTTGCGGCCCTACTCCTTTTATGCAAAATATTTTAAGTATACTCCGGGAATTAGGCGTAGCGGAATCCAACATTCATTACGAATTTTTCGGTCCTTCGGAAGAGCTGAATGCCGTGCCTTCTGTGGAATAAAATCTCTGAGAGGCTTATAAAAAAATCTCTTGTTCATCTATTGTGAACAAGAGATTTTTATCTGTTTTGAAACCGCAACAACAAATTTGACGGAACCGGTTCTTGTTTCAATATTCCCGTAAGGTTTTGAGTTTTTCGCGGATACGGTTTTTCGGTAAAAAATTTTCTTCCAGGTTTTTGGAAAAGGGAACCGGAGTATCCAGGCTGCCTTCGCGCATTACCGGGGCATCCAGCCATTGAAAACAATTTTCACCGATCCAGGCGGCAATTTCACTTCCAATGCCTCCAGTCAGACAGTCTTCATGACAAACCAATACTTTATTGGTTTTGCGAACACTTTCCATCACCGCTTCTTTGTCCCAGGGCAGCAAGGTACGTAAATCCAGGATATCGGCTGCAATGCCCAGCGCTTGCGTAAGTTCCAGCGCCCAGTGTACCCCCATACCATAGGTAATCACCGAAAGCTCATCTCCTTGAGCAACTAAGCGGGCTTTACCGATTGGCAGGTTGTAATAGCCTTCGGATACGCTTTCAGTCATAGAACGATACAAGGCTTTGTGTTCAAAATAAAGTACGGGATTGGGATCTTCGAAGGCAGCGGTCAAAAGCCCTTTGGCATCCTCCGGAGAAGACGGGTATACGATTTTCAAACCGGGCGTATGAAAAAACCATGCTTCGTTGGATTGGGAGTGATAAGGGCCGGCACCCACGCCCGCACCGGTAGGCATCCGGATCACGACATTGGCCTTTTCGCCCCAACGGTAATGGGATTTTGCCAGGTTGTTGACAATTTGGTTAAACCCGCAAGAGACAAAATCCGCAAATTGCATTTCGACCATGGATCTGTGGCCCGAAATGGACAGTCCCAGACTCAAACCTAAAATGCCGGATTCGCACAAGGGAGTGTTGCGTACCCGTTGTTTGCCAAATTCTTCCACAAACCCTTTGGTTATTTTGAACACACCTCCGTACTCAGCAATGTCTTGTCCCATCAGTATTAAGTTGGGAAAACGTTTCATACTTTCATAAAGCCCTTCCGTAATTGCATCAACAAAGCGAATTTCTTTCTTTTGAGTAGCGAAGGGCACCGGGATATAGTGAAAAGGGGCGTAACAGTCTTGTAGCTCTTTGGTGGTATGGGCCGGTGGTAAGGGTTCGGCAAAAGCTTCTTGTAAAGCTTCGGCGATTTCGGATTTGATTTGCCGGCTGGTTTCTTCTTTTTGCGAAAGGGTTAATGCTCCTTGGTTGAACAGGTATTCTTCATAGCGAAGTACCGGGTCTTTTTCTTGCCATTTTTCAAATAATTCCTGAGGGACATAGGCGGTGCCGGAGGCTTCTTCATGTCCTCGCATGCGAAAGGTCATGGCTTCGATCAGTACCGGACGGGGATTTTCCAGGATGCTTTTCCTGTAGTGTGAAACGGTATGGTATACCTCCAGTATATTGTTGCCATCAATTTGGACAGCATCCATTCCATAACCAATGCCTTTGTCAACCAAGGAGGTACAACGATATTGCTCCTTGGTAGGAGTGGAAAGACCGTACCCGTTGTTTTCAACCAAAAAAATGACAGGCAGGCCCCATACGGCAGCAATGTTCATGGCCTCGTGAAATTCGCCTTCGGAAGTGGCCCCCTCACCGGTAAACGCCAAGGTGACCTTGGGAGCCCCTTTAAGTAAACTGCCCAAGGCGATGCCATTGGCAACAGAAAGCTGCGTGGCCAGGTGTGAGATCATACCAACGATATGGTGTTGTTTGCTGCCAAAGTGAAAGGAACGGTCCCGGCCTTGCGTAAAGCCTGAAGTTTTCCCTTGAAACTGTCCGAATAATTGCCTGAGTTTTACCTCCCGGGAGGTAAACACGCCCAGGTTCCGGTGCATAGGAAGAATGTACTCATCCGCTGCCATGGCCTCTGTAGCGCCCACGGCAATGGCTTCTTGCCCGATGCCTGCAAACCATTTGCTGATTTTTCCTTGCCGGAGGGTTTTGAGCATTTTTTCTTCAATCATCCGGGGCTTTATAAGGGCCTTGTACAGCCGGAGTAAAGTGGCAGCCTCATAGGAATATTTTTCAAAATTAACGGGTAGTGGGACGGTTGTGTTTGAGCTGTTCATTGGTAGAAGTGCTAAGTTTAGGAAGAAAAAGAATATACTTCTTTTTACTGAGAATTCCTGTAAATTAGAAGTGGTAATCAGGTGTTTTTACTGAAATTTGAAGGTACGGAAAAATCAATGAAGAAAAAAGTCATATGATACTTCAAATAACTCTGGATCTTCGACTCCGGCCGCTTTGTTTTGAGGACCACCGGGAAATGGCGCGGCTGGCGAACAACCGGAAAATCTGGCGGAATTTACGGGATTTGTTTCCTTCTCCTTATACCGAGGAGGATGCCAAAGAATTTATTGCGATTTATCAAGGGGAACGAATGCCTCCTACGTTTGCTATTGAGTATCAAGGCAACTTTGCCGGTGTGGTAGGCCTGGTCCCTCAGTCGGATGTATATAAAAAAACTGCCGAAGTCGGTTATTGGTTGGGAGAGCCGTATTGGGGAAAAGGTATCATGACTCAGGTGGTAAAGCAAATTGTACGGTATGGCTTTGAACAATTGGGCTTCTTACGTATATTCACCGGCGTTTTTGCTTATAACCTGGCCTCACAACATGTACTGGAAAAGGCGGGTTTTGTGAAAGAAGCGGTGTTTAAGAACGCCATCTTTAAAGACGGACAGGTTACTGATGAGGTGAGATATGGAATTTGGAAAGAAAGCGATATCTCCGAATAAAAAACTCCGGTAGCCAGTAGAGCCCCGGAGTTAGTATTTTATTTAATTTAGCCGATTATATAATTGTTAATAGATGTGGTTCAACGTTTGGCGTAATGTTATGATGAATACTTAAAAAGATACCGTCAGTGTTTTGGGGCTGCCTCTTGCAGTTCAGCTCTTGCACTGACGGTACTACATCAATAAAACATTAACATTCTCATAAGTATCCCCCCTTCATAGCTGGTTAAAAGTTTGACGATCTTCGAATATTAAGTATAGTTGGAAGTGTCAGGGTTTGATACTTTTTAAAACAAAAAACACTTGCATTCTTCTGCTTTCATAAATAAGACAGCCCAAAACCTCGGAAAGACAATTTGCTCTACGTTAAATTATGTTAAAAGTCTAAAGTGTGGAGTGTTTTGGCTAGAAAAACAGCTTGAAGTTGATGCGTATTGTTGCATGAGGAAGCACTCGCCTTTAAAACCGTACCCTGTTATTTTTTATGGGTATTGGTCTGTAAGGCAAGTTTTTGTTTTTCACTAAGGGGGGCGCTGACATGGTGATCAAAGTGATCGATGGCATCCTGAATATTCATAAATACGGCATCTTTGCCAATTAACTCAATCAGACCACTTTTAAAAAATACATCTCTGACAGGACCAATTACTTTGGAAAAGTAAATACGGATCCCTTGATGTTGCAAATCTTTGACCAACTCTTTCAACATAAACACAGCACTGGAATCCAAGGCGCTGATAGGCTCAGCATGGAGGATGATCAGGCGGAGCTTCCCTTCTTTTTTTTCAAGCAATTGATAAATCCGGTCTCTGAAATAATTAGCATTGGCAAAATAGATAGGAGCGTCAAAGCGGAAGACCAGAAGATCTTCCCGTTCCAAGGCCTCCGGGTAGCGATCCACATTGCGGTAGTAGTCGGTGGTGCCGATTTTTCCCAGGACGGCAGTATGCGGATAAGCGCTGCGGTAAATAACCATTGCCAATGACAAAACCACCCCGGTGGCAATACCTTCCTTTATACCAAAGGTCAAAGTAACCACAAAGGTCAAAGCGAGCATAAAAAAATCGGTCCGGTCACTTTCCCATAAGTTTTTCGCTTCTTTAAAATCTATCAAACCCCAGACGGACACTATAATGATAGCTGCTAAAACGGATTGAGGTAAATAATAGAACAATGGGGTTAAAAACAATAGTGTTAAGGCTACTACAGCGGCACTGATCAAAGAGGCTATTCCGGTTTTTGCTCCTGCCTGGTCATTGACAGCCGAGCGGGAAAAACCTCCGGTAGTTGGAAATGCCTTAAAAAAAGAGCCGGTTATATTGGCCATTCCCAAGGCGATGAGCTCTTGATTCGGGACGATTTCGTAACTTTTGTGTTTCGCTTGCAAGGCTTTGGCCACCGAGATGGCTTCCATAAAAGCGATGATGGCAATGGTAACGGCAATGGGAAATAGTTGTGTGAGGTTTTCCCATTGTAAATTGGGGAGGCTGGGAGAGGGAAGTCCTTTGGGCACATCTCCTACAATGGCAAGACCATAAGTTTGTAAGTGAAAGGCATACACCAGTATACTCCCGGTAACAACGGCCAGAACGGCTCCGGGTAATGAAGGGGCCACTTTTTTAAGTAATCTGATCAAGAAAATAGCCCCAAGTCCTAGCAAGAAAGTCGGCCAGTGAATATGAGATATGTGTTCGAATAAGTAGGTGACAATGACATGCACCTGATTACTTCGAGGCATTTCGATGCCCAACAAATGTTTCAACTGGCTCATCCCGATGATGATGGCTGCGGCTGAAGTAAATCCGCTGATGACGGGCCGGGAGAGAAAGTTGACCAAAAAGCCCAAACGTAAGATTCCTAAAGTCAACTGAATGGCTCCTACCATCAGGGCCAGTGTAATGGCTAATTGAATATAATTGTCCGAACCGAGCACTGCCAGTTGTCCAACCCCTGCCGCGATCAGTAAGGAGTCCGTAGCGATCGGAGCAACGGAAAGTTGGCGGGAAGTGCCCAGAAGAGCATAAATTCCAAGGGGAAATAAAGAAGCGTATAATCCGTAAATGGGGGGCATACCGGCTAACATTGCATAGGCCATTCCTTGTGGAATTAATAGTATGCCCACGGTCAATCCGGCACTGACATCTCCTTTTAAATTCCCTTTTTGATAGCGTGGTAACCAGTCTAGTATAGGGATGAATTTCTTCAGCATAATTTATTCTCTTGCTCAGGTACCCTGCAAAGGTAGTGGGAGGACAGAGCCAGGTCAGTAACTTTTGTTACAAAGTAGGGAGTTGGTTTTGACCGGTGACAAGACACTTTTTCCTAAGTGCCTTAGCTTCCTATGGTTATAGGATTTAAACTTTGTAAAAGAACTATAGTTTTAATAATTCGAGTTTATTTCTGGAAAGCCGGATATACCCCTGTTTTTCCAACTGTTTTAGCAACCTGGAAATCACCACTCTGGAAGTGTTGAGTTCATAAGCAATTTCCTGATGCGTGTAATGGATTGTGGTGCTTTTGATGACCATCGCCTTGTCCTTGAGGTATTTCAACAGCCTTTCATCCATCTTTTTGAATGCGATGCTATCAATCGTTTCGAGCATTTCATCCAAACGGAGATTATACGATTGAAAAATAAACCTTCGCCAGGAAGGGTACAGGGTGAGCCAGTGATCCATATAATGTGTCGGAATCATCATTAACTCGGTATTGTCTTCGGCTACGGCCCGGATTTCACTTTTCTTTTGTGCAATACAACAGGTAAGCGACATGGCACAGGTATCCCCTCCTTCCAGGTAATATAAAAATAGCTCATTGCCTTGTGCATCTTCCCGGATAATTTTGATGGCCCCGGTCAATAACAAAGGAATGCTTTTAATATAATCTCCCACTTCTATAAGTACCGTTCCTTGAGGGATTTTACGGTATTGAGCCACCTTGTTGATTTCTTCTATCAACTTTTCTTCAAACAGAGTCCCATAGTATTCCCGAAGCAACTCGATCATAATTTTACAATTTAAGGCTTTTATAACAGCTTGTTTGGCGATTTGCCTATCAAAGATATTCAAGGGCCGGAGGATTTGCAATGCTATGCCCGGAGCTTAGAACTCTCACAAGGGATACACAAGCGGGTGCTTGCCCTTTGCTTTTCTTCGTGTATTTTTGTAAGTATGCCGGTTGGAAGGATTTATCTGTACGGATATTCACAAAGTTTTTTTCCGGAGGGGTTCCATGAATTCTTGTTGATAGCCATCCGAAAATTTTGTTTATCTGCTTACCTTTCAAGGAATTGACAAAAGAACGTCCATGCCGGAGGAAAAACGAAAAGTAATAGTATGAAAAAGAGAGTTTTATTTATTGATCGTGACGGTACGATTATCGTAGAGCCACCCGTGGACTTTCAGGTGGATTCCTTGGAAAAATTGGAGTTTTTTCCCGGGGCAATTACCAATTTGCATAAAATTGCCAAAGAACTGGATTATGAATTGGTTATGGTGACCAATCAAGACGGCTTGGGGACTGCCTCCTTCCCTGAGGATACGTTTTGGCCAGCGCAAAATAAAATGCTGAAAATCTTGGAGAACGAGGGGATAGAGTTTACAAAAATTCATGTCGATCGCAGTTTCGAAGAAGACAATGCTCCCACCCGGAAACCTCGTACAGGGATGCTTACGGAATACTTTGATGCCGAAAAGTACGATTTGGCGAATTCCTATGTAATTGGTGACCGGCCTACTGATGTCGAATTGGCTAAAAACCTGGGCGCACAGGCCATTTTCCTTGCGGAGGAAGCACATACAGAGGCCGCGCTAACAACATTAGACTGGGCGGAAATTTACCGTTTCCTGAAATTGCCGGCCCGGAGTGCTACGGTACACAGGGTAACCAAAGAAACGGATATTTATATACACCTGAATCTGGATGGAAATGGTAAAAGTGAGATCAGTACCGGCTTAGGCTTTTTTGACCATATGTTGGATCAGCTTTCCAGACACTCAGGTGCGGATTTGGAAATTAAAGTAAAGGGCGACCTTCAGATTGATGAACACCATACCATTGAAGATACGGCCTTGGCTTTGGGCGAAACGTATTTTAAAGCCTTGGGAGATAAGAAAGGCATTACCCGTTATGGTTTCCTCTTACCAATGGACGATGCCCTGGCACAAGTGGCCATTGACTTTTCGGGGAGAAGCTGGCTGGTATGGGATGCGGAGTTTAAAAGAGAAAAAATCGGTGAAATGCCCACAGAAATGTTTTACCATTTCTTTAAATCCTTCTCTGATACGGCTAAGTGCAACCTCAATATTAAAGTAGAAGGGGATAACGAACACCATAAAATCGAGGCCATATTTAAAGCTTTGGCCAAAGCAATTAAAATGGCGGTAACCAGAGATATTGCAAACAATCAGGTGCCTTCTACCAAAGGTGTATTGTAAAAACTAAACACCGGGAACAGAAGGAGAGGAGGGACATGGTGACAAACTAGTGCTCCGTCTTTCTGTTTCTTTATCTTTCAAAACCCTTATTAAGATTTATGGCGAGAGTATTTGGTTTATTGATCCTGATCAGTGGCTTTTTGTGTCAAGTTGTAATAGCGCAAGAATTTGAAACAAAACCCCGGAAATACCCGGTAGGAATGAGTAATTATAAAGAAGGGGGGAATTACATAAAGGTGACTTACGGCAGGCCCAAGCTCCGGTATGAACGAAGCCTTACTTTTGGGTACAATGTGCCCTATGGAAAAATTTGGCGGACAGGAGCGGACGATGCTACGGAAATTACCTTTTCTCAACGGGTAAAACTATTTGATCAGGAATTGGAACCGGGGACGTATACCTTGTTCACCATTCCGGACCAGGAAACCTGGACGGTCATTTTAAACAGTGAACCGGGACAGTGGGGCTTATACAAATATGACCCGGCAAAGGATGTGTTGAGGCAGGAAGTCCCCTTGTACAAGCCGCCAAAAGTATTTCAAGAGTTTACCATCCATATGCAAAAATCGGAGAAGGGTGTGGACATTGTCGTCTTGTATGAACGGATTTCTATTCGCCTGCCTGTAGAATTTATCGAAGAGTAAAAACGAAAAGCCTGTGAATAAACCATCACAGGCTTTTTGACGGATTCGCTTGAACTGAGTTCGCTTGATTAAAAACATCAGTTAAGCAGGCCCGCTGTTATTTACAATACTTTTGAATGGCATCGTTGGCATTCTTCTCTCCCAGGTTCAATGCCTTTTGCAAATCGGCACAACCTTTTTCTTGTTTCTTTGCCTGTATGTTGATCACCCCCCGGTACAAATAGGCCCCGCCTAAGTTTTTGTTATAGCGGATTGCGTTGTTAAAATTTTCCAAAGCAGGGCGAAATTCCCCCTTCTGATAATGGGCCCTTCCCATAATGAAATAAGCTTCGGCATGATTGTTTTTTAAATTCAAAACCGATTGCATATTACTGACAACGGCATCGTATTTCTTTAATTTAAAATTGATCATACCCATCCCCATAAAATAACTGGTTTCATTCGGGTTGATCTGAGCCGCTTGCTTAAAGTCTTCGTAGGCTTCTTCGAGTTGCCCTTGTTCTTCATAAGCCCGGCCCCGGTTGTAAAAAGTCTCTCCGTCTTTTGGGTGTTCTTGGATGTAATCAGTATAAGCTGAGATGGCTTTGTCGTACTGTCCGGAATGAAAGAATTCATCCCCTTGCTCTGTTTGGTTTTTACTGCAACCAAACAGCACTATGGCAGTGATAAACACTGCGATTTTGGTTAAATAATCCATAAAGTGATAGTGGTATGAATTTAATGTTGAAAAAACTGATTGCAAAATTAAAGAGAATAGAGGCGATTGGAAAATATATTCAAAGCCCTGTAGAAAGGATAAATAGAAATGATTGTTTTCAAACAGCTGATTATTAGTTGCTTATATATGCTTTAGGGGTAGTATTATAGAAATGTTAAAATACTATAAAAAGCACGGCAAATTTTAATAAAGAAAGAAGCATCGGTAAAATCAGGGTTTTCAAGGGAAGGCTTAATGATTGGGAGAGAGGCTGATTATTCGGATTCTAACAGGTAAATTTTTTCTCCTTTCTTTTTAAAAAGGTACTTCTCCCGGGCAAATTTTTCCAATTCAGACGGATCACTATTTAACTCTTTTAAGTTTTTGTGCATCTCTTCAATACCTTGTTGGTAAAAGGCTTTTTCACTTTCCAATTCTTCAATACTTTTATCCAGTTTCCTTTGGTTGGTCAGACTATTGGAATCAAAGAAAATCATCCATACCAAAAACGATACCCCTATTAAGAAGTAGAAGTTTTTGATAATGCGAAGCAGAATATTGGAGCTTTGTGATTTCATACTACGAAGATAGAGATTATTTCCTATTATTTCCATATTTCTGAGAACACTGCCAATCCACTGCAAAGCAAAATAACACAGAGTGAAAATTTCGGCAATAGTAGCTACCTTTGAAGAGCATTTAAACAATCAATGAACGCCATAGATTGTTTTCAACATCAAAGGACAAAAGATGAAAAGAACCTTAATATTAGGTGCATCCCCCAATATCAATCGCTACGCTTACAAAGCGGCCCATATGTTAAAAGAATACGGGCATGAAATTGTAAATGTAGGCATCAAAAAAGGAGAGTTGGCAGGGGAAAAAATTCACAACCATAAAGCTGTTTTTCAAGGGGTGGATACGGTTACATTATATATCGGAGCGCAGCACCAGCCAGAGTGGTATACCTATATCTTGGAAACCAAACCTAAACGTCTGATTTTTAACCCGGGAACCGAAAATCCCGAATTGGCTTCCTTGGCAGATGCGCATGATATTGAAACACTGCAGGCTTGTACATTAGTGATGTTATCTGTGGGAAATTATTGATTTGGGCTTTTTTAAGCCCGGCCTTCTATTGATCTATGATGCTTAAAATAGCCTATTCATCCATATACCGGCACCCACTGCCCGATGAACACCGTTTTCCGATGATTAAATACGAACTGTTGCCAGAGCAATTGTTGTATGAAGGGACGGTAAATGAGGAGAATTTTTTCGAGCCGGGAGCCATCAGTGAGTCTCTTATCATTTTGTCGCATGAGGCTGATTACTGGCAACGTTTGCGCAATTTGCAATTGACCCGGAAAGAGGAGATACGCACGGGCTTTCCCCATTCGAAAGAGCTCATAGACCGGGAGCAAGTGATTTGCGAAGGGACACTGCAATGTGCCCTTTATGCTTTGGAGTATGGGGTTGCCATGAATATTGCCGGAGGAACACATCATGCATTTACGGATAGGGGGGAGGGGTTTTGTTTGTTAAATGATATTGCCATTGCCGCCAATTATCTTTTAAAATATCACCATATAAATAAAGTATTGGTAGTAGACCTGGATGTACATCAGGGAAATGGCACAGCTCAAATTTTTCAGGACAATCCCCAAGTATTTACTTTCAGTATGCATGGAGAGCGGAATTATCCATTACAAAAAGAGCGGTCGGATTTGGATATCGGTTTGCCGGATGGTACGGACGATCGCGCTTATTTGAAAGTTCTTTCTTATCAACTACCTAAACTGATAGAAGAAGTAGCCCCTGAATTTGTCTTTTTTCAATCAGGTGTGGATGTATTGGCCTCCGACCGTCTGGGTAAATTATCCTTGACGGTTCAAGGGTGTAAGGAGCGGGACCGTATTGTGTTGGAAGCTTGTAAAACGAACCGGATTCCGGTGATGGCAAGCATGGGAGGTGGGTACTCCAGTAAAGTGAGTCATATTGTAGAAGCCCACGCCAATACCTACCGTTTGGCCCAGTTTTATTATTTTTAGCCTTTATACTAAAAGCTATTTCTAAAATGGAAGTAAAACTTAGTGAAAGAGCACCCTGTCCCTTTTCTTGATTGGGTGTCAGCTTTTCAATCATTATTTTATGGGATTCCTATGTTGTATTTACCGGGGGCCAAAATGGCATTGGGATCCAGGCATTGTTTCAGTTGGTTCAATACGTTTTGGTAACCTTTTTTTCTAGGGGAAAGGTATTGATACTTGCCAGAGCCGCTCCGGTAAGGGTGGAACCCCGCTTCGCTCAGTACTTGTGTACATTCCTTGTAGAACGTTTGCGCTTTTGCCATAGAACTTTCGGTCTTTTCATAAGTAATATTAGCTATCATGATAAAAGACCTGGGGTTGATAGAGGTAAAGGTTACCCTGTATTCGTATTGGTGTTTTGCAAATAGAGCTGCGGTGATGTCTTGCATTTTGCAAAGGCTGTCGGCCGATGCCTCACTGACTGCACAAATCCATTGGAAGTGTTTGGGAAGTTTGGATACCTGTATTTCAGAAGTATCCACTTGTTGGCTCAGTAAGGTCTGAATAGGGCTGTCAGAAGGAATGCCTTTCATTAAGTCAAAAGCATCTTTGATCACCGGATAGGTGTCTATAGGAGTAATATATTTATCTACCCACTGAACGAAACGCAAAAGCCGGTCGGTAATAAACCATATTTTACAATGCTTAAACTGTGTGTTGAATGCCTTTCGAATAAGCTTCTTTTTAGCATTTACAATACTTGCAGGGCCTGAGAGAGAACCGCTCAAGTTCCAGGCTCCTACATAACGGTTGTTTTCATCGCCAACCGTCCGGGTTTTATTGGCAATATGGACCGTACTGTTGATAATATTTTGCAAGCGTAATTCCCGGAGGGTATCCACCAGTTTAGGAAGATCATTTTCTACAGGAGTGGAAAAGATAAACATACAGTTTTTTTCCGGTTTAGGCATTAGTTCTATGGTTACTTCCGTAACAATGCCCAGATTGGATTGAGAGAACAGACCTTCCAATACAGGGCCTAGTCCCTGCCGGTATGTATGCAATGCGTTGGCATGAGTAAAGCAACCGAATCCTGTTTGGATCACATCCGCATTGGGAAGGACCACTTTCATATTGACAATTCTGGAAAAGCGGTCGCCATAGTCCGTATGTCCGAATCCCCTTTCCAGCAGGTTGCCGACAATACTTGCGTTGCTTCCGGCTCCGGTTACATCCATTGCCAAAGGCCTGCCCGGATGTTTTTGGAGGGTTTGATAGAGTTGGGTTTGGGAAACTCCTGCCTCTACTGTAGCATAACATAACTCCGGATTGATAGCAATAACCCGGTTCATCAAACTCAGATCCAGGATGATTTGGCCTGCGGATGTACCTTGTTTGTTGCCATAGCCAAAGTTTTGACCACGGGAGATCGGGAATAAAGTGAGTCGCTCTTCATTGGCGAATTGAACCAATTGGCTAATTTGTTCAGTAGTGTGGGGGAATACTACATACATTGGGCGGACGGTATCTCCACAACTATTTAAACTGTATTCAACTACCGTCTGCCGGTCAAACTTGACATATTCCTCTCCACAAATTTTTATGAGGCGATGAGTAAGGTACTCTCGCTTTTGAAGCTTTGCAGGTTCCATGTTTCCTGTAGGAATTTGTCAAGTTGGGTGTTGGCATATTTTTCCGGAGCAAAATCAAATCGTTGGTGAAACAGGTCGGTATAAGGAGCCTTTAACGCATCTAAAATGAGAGGCAGTTGAAGGTTTTTGACTTTTTGATGGCTGGCATGAAGCAGAACGACCGGAGCTTTTTGTAAACTTTTATAAGCGCTGAGTTGGCTGACCACCTGATACCCGAACAGTCTTTCAAAAAACTTGACTTTGCGGGGGGGGACACCAATCACCAAGTCGGCATTTTGATGGTAGATGCTATACTTTCCGATATATCCCATCATCCGGATAATATCCATTCCCGAGCAACGAGGGTCTTCTTGGGAGGCTGATAATCCTACTTCGATCAAGGTTTTGCCTTGGCTGCGTAGCCCATCAAGCTCTGGTTTGAAGACTTTATCCAAGGGGAGACCATTGCTGCTATCCGCCACGGCTGAGATCGTACACAGGCACTCTTGGTCCTTTATACCCATCAGAGTGATACTATTAGAGGATATGTATTCAGGAAAGGTAAAAAGTTGATAAGGGTTTGGATCGATAAAATGGTTTTTAAGATATTGCCTGTAGACAATACCCCACGAAGCTTGCACTTCCTTTAAGCTTGTTGCAATTGAAAAGTTCATTTGATTCAGTAGGTTTAAAGTAGTGGAGATTAGCGATCTCGCATACTGCTTTTGGGCAAGTTAGTGGGATTATTGGGGTAATAGTTAGTGATAAGAGGTATAGTATTTCACTAAATAAATAAATTTTTGTGTAATGAATGCAACTTTTTCTTTAAAAAATTTAAAATTAATAAATACCTGAAGTGCAAATAGACTAAAAGTTAAAAAAAAATACCTTTAATTTGGGGGAGTAGTATTGTTGGGCTTCTGATAAATAACCTTCTGAAATTAACAAATAAGTTGAACAAATACAGTGAAATAGATGTTTTTTATTTTAATTCTTCGAGGGGAATTCAAAGTTTCATTGGATTTAGATTTACTTGGAAAAAACCTGTGGAAATGCTTTTATTTTTACTGATTTAGTATTAAATTTCATGAAGCAAGCTTTAGCAATTTTTTCAACTGCTAATACCATCTTGATTAAAAAATCTTCACAATTTTTGTTGTGTACGCAAGGTCAGATTATCTCTTATCAACACAAAAAGAGCGGTAGGGTGCGCGCATATCTTATTAGGTCGAACCGGATCAACATAAAAGTAGCTGTATTTACTTATTCTTTAAATACATTCTTTTTAAGTTTTTAACTACTCAAAAACCATCAAAACCCATGAATAGGACAAAACAAGTGATTTCCATTTGGGATGAAGAACTGCAATGCTTTTTGGAAAGTTGGTGTGGCTATGTTACCTCAGAAGAAGTGACCAAGTGCTCTGAGGGAAGTAATCGCATGTTTTTTATCAACAATAATGTGACCTTTGTTTTGCGTAACCCTAAGGATAACAAAGAGCACGACTCTACGATTAGCTGGTTGGCAAAATATTATTGGAACGATATTAAATACAATAATATTACCGAGTTTGCCCTGGTAATCAATGATGCAGATCCCGAAAAGTCCTTAGTGGCAGAGCGCCTAAAACGAAGTTTGAAAATGAGTAAAGTCAATATTAAACTAAAATGCTTTGCAAATGTAGAAGCTGCCAGGGCTTGGCTAAGTCAAATCAGGCCGTTAGCAAAATCGAATACCCAAATGTCAGTTTTTTATAAATAAAGATTGTAATACTTTGTATTATCCTAAAAAACCAAAGCCTCTCTAACAGAGAGGCTTTGGTTTTTTTCGGTCCCGGTTTGAGATTAGGATTTCTTTTCGGTGATCTTTTGAATCAATTTATAAATACTTGTATCTTGTTTATAGTTTTCATACATAGGTTGTACCTTATCTACAAAGGGGACCTTGTCGGTATAAATCACTTCCACTCCTGCTTTTTTTACGGCTTCCAGGCATTCTTTTTCGGATGCAGCCCATAATTCCCTCTGCTTAACAGCCGATTCTTGCACCGCTTGTTCCAACCATTGTTGCTCTTGTTCGTTAAGTTTTTCCCAGATGTGAGTGCTGATCAACAGGACATCGGGAAAAGAGGAGTGTTCGTCAATGGTATAATACTTACAAACCTCATAGTGCCTGGAAAAATAAAAGCTTGGAGGGTTGTTTTCGGCTCCGTCCACCACACCTTGTTGTAAGGCGGTGTAAAGTTCTCCGTAGGGGATAGGGGTGGGAGAACCGCCCAAATTGCGAATTAAATTCATAGAACTTACACTTTTCATGACCCTGATTTTCATACCTTTCAGATCATCCGGTTGATTGATAGGGCGGTCAATGGTATAGAAACTACGACTGCCGGCATCGTAAAAAGTGAGTCCTCGTAGCCAAAAAGGGGTGCTGGCCAGAAGAATTTCTTTTCCAACTTCTCCATCCAACACATCAAACCGGTGCTCCCGGTCTTTAAAGAGATAGGGAAGTCCCAGGATTTTGTATTTCGGAACAAAGTTTTCCATTACTGCACTGGACACTTTGGTCATCGCCAAGCTACCTATTTGTAATAACTCTACACATTCCCTTTCGGCACAAAGTTGACCACCGGTATAAATTTCGATTTCCATTTCCCCGCCGGAGATTTTTTGCAAGCGTTCGGCCATGTACACCATGCCTTTGTGCACAGGGTGAGAGGGGTCGTGCCCGTGGGCAAGCTTTAGTACCCGCTTTTTATGATGTTGACAGCCGCTTGCAGCGATCATGAGTGATAGTAGGCAAATGGCAGTAAAACTTCTTTTCCACATATTTTTTTTCGTTTTCATTACTTTACTTTTTTCTCTTAGAGAAAAGATCACCCTTGTGGATGGGAGAAGAACTCTCTTGATATCTCAGAAATAAATATAGAGGAATTATCTTGAATTATACCATTATATTGAAATTTTAACAGGTAATTTTTTATTATAAAAATAATGTATTTAATATTTGTAATGTTGAATTTATTTAAAGGCTTGGTCTCCTTGTCTGCAGCTTTTAATTAACCGGAAGGGAATTTTATTTAGTTGATATTACTTCATAAAAATACATAAAGTGAGAAAATAAAAGAGAGAGTTTTTGGGTATCCCTTTGTGGGTTTACAATTAGTCGGTCTATGTTTGTAGGAGCATTTTTAATGCATTCAGAAAACATATTTAGTGATTCAACAAAAACAGTTATGAACAAACAATTAGTAAAACAGACTTGGGCACTCCTATTATTCATAGCATTTGCTAGTGTTCAGTGTAGTCAAAATCAAAAGGAAGAATCCAAACAAATTGTGGAAACAAATTTGAAAACATTAGTAGGTGACTGGAAACTCGAGGGCATCTACCGGAGTCAAACCCAACAACTTGAAGGGCCTCCTTCAGGATTGGAAGTGAACCTGAAAATAGATTCCGTCTCATTAGATAACCAGGCCAATGGAACGATTAAATTCAATGGCAAGGGGCCTATTAATCATTTTTTCGGAAAATGGAATGTGGAAAACGGACAGATTCAAAAGGGAGAGAAACCCGTAGGAGCAACTGAAATGGCGGGGCCTCCTGAAGCGATGAATTATGAAGGGGACTTGTTTAATTTGTTTATCAATTTTGATGAAATCAAAATAGAAGGAGAAAAAACGACTTTGAAAAATCAAACCTCCGGAGACTATTTGCTTTTTCAAAAGGCGGAGGGAAAATAAAAAATCAAATGCTTGCTCAATAAAAGAGGGTGGCCTTGATCAAGGCCACCCTCTTTTAAGTTAAAAGTTAGCGCTTTGTGGCGTTCTTGGGAAGGGGATGACGTCCCGAATATTACTCATGCCTGTTACGAAGAGTATCATACGCTCGAAACCTAAGCCAAAGCCACTATGTGGAGCCGAACCGAACTTGCGTAAGTCCAGGTACCACCATAGCTCTTCTTGAGGTACATCCATTTCTTCCATTCGTTGGATCAACTTGTCATAGTTATCTTCCCGCTGAGAGCCTCCGATAATTTCGCCTATACCTGGGAATAAGACATCCATCGCCCTAACGGTTTTGTTATCATCGTTCAGCTTCATATAGAATGCCTTGATGTCTTTAGGGTAATCTACAACAATGACGGGCTTTTTGAAGTGTTTTTCTACCAAAAAACGCTCGTGTTCCGATTGTAAATCGATGCCCCACTCTACCGGATATTTAAATTTCTTTTTCTTATGCGGCTTGGAATTCAATAAGATCTCAATGGCTTCGGTGTAAGTCACGCGTTCGAATTTGTTTTCCACCACAAAATTCAACCGTTCGAGCAAACTCATCTCATTGCGCTCATTTTGAGGTTTCTGCTTGTCTTCATCAGCCGCTCTTTTGTCCAGAAATTCCAAATCGTCTTTGCAATTTTCTAGTGCGTAGCGTACCAAGTATTGAATGAATTCCTCGGCCAAGTCCATGTTTTCCCCCTGTTCGTAGAAAGCCATTTCCGGTTCTACCATCCAAAACTCCGCTAAGTGCCTGGAGGTGTTGGAATTTTCAGCCCGGAACGTAGGGCCGAAAGTATAAATTTCTCCTAAGGACAAAGCACCGGCTTCCCCTTCTAGCTGTCCGGACACGGTGAGGTTCGTTTCTTTTCCAAAGAAGTCTTCTTTAAAATCAACTTGCCCTTCTTCGTTTTTAGGCGGGTTGTCAGCACTCAAAGTCGTTACTCTGAACATTTCTCCGGCTCCTTCTGCATCCGACCCCGTAATGATAGGTGTATGCAAGTAATAGAAGCCCTTACTGTTAAAAAAATTATGAATGGCAAAGGCCAGTGCATGACGCACTCTGAGTACGGCTCCGATGGTATTGGTTCGGGGACGTAAATGAGCATTGTCCCTTAAAAATTCAAATGAATGCTTTTTAGGTTGTAGAGGGTATTTCTCAGGGTCAGCGATTCCATAGACTGTTAAATTCGTAACAAGCATTTCCACGGATTGTCCTTTTCCTTGCGATTCCGCAACATTACCCCTTGCCGAAATACACGCTCCGGTAGTCACATGTTTGACTTCCTCTTCCGAAAATTGAGTCAGGTCGACAACCAACTGTAAATTCCGTATGGTTGAACCGTCATTTAAGGCAATAAAAGCAACATTTTTACTACCTCTTTTGGTTTTTACCCAACCCTTTACGGTGGCATCCTGGCGGGCTACGCCTTCGTCCAATAACTCTTTAATTTTAATCCGTGTCACTTTATGTATTTTTTAAATGATTTTGCAACGATGAAAATAAAAAGAATCCCTCGAAATCCGAGCTGATTTCGAGGGAAATATCTTTACAAAAAAAACAGATTTTAGACTTTATTCAAAATTCTCGACCAAGAAGCAGGGGGTAAAGGGCTTAACGTTGGATGATTAATTCGCTGGCAATGCCATCCTGTTTGACCAGGTCCCTGATTTTATCCCAGGCGATGCGAATCTCTTTTTCACAAGTTTCCGGCTGGGAAGTGTTTTCATCCAGGGTCACAATAAAGTTCTCGTCTTCCAGACAAAAATTGCTCAACAGATGATCCTTTTTAAATTTACATTCTTTTTCCTTGTCTTGGATGAGGTATATCAGGCGTTGTTTGAAATCCGCATCGGGTTTGAAAATATCTTCGATTTTGATCAGTTTTCCTGTGCGCAGGTCAAAGTTGAACGTGAGAAATAATTCTTTCGGTTTGTCCAGGCCACTGTAATAAGAGCTTTTTATAAATTTAAGACTTAAAACATTGCCCCGTTTGTAATAGGTTTCATAATTCAGGTTGAGCCAACTATATCCCGCATCGCTTTTTCTGTATTGTTGGCTGGTATTTTTCTCGGTAAAGTCAGTAATGGCCATACTCATGACCTTCTGTATGCCTAAGTTTACTTGATGATTGATAGAGGATTGCGGGAAGTGTATGATGGGGTAAGTAATGTTAAGTTCGTAAAGTTCTTTGACATTTTCTTTATTAAAGCCCTTTTTTTCAATTCGTATTTCACTGCCTGAAAAGTATTGGGCTACAGCTGAAAGGCTGGTAAACATAAATACAAAAAGAAGACAGAAAGTAGTAGATTGTCTCATGAAACTTTACAATAGTCGTAATTTGAGTGGCTTGTGATATTTAGTAAGTCAACGAGCCGAAGATACAAAACTTTTGAAATATCCCTTTAGAATTTACTCAATGCCATAAATTATGTTCCTTCCGGAGGAGGGGGGTGTACCTGAAAAAAATAGCCAAATGGCAAAGGCTTGTTCAAAAAATAATCCCTGTTAAGGAGTTGAAATATAGCGTGTTTTCTGTAAATGTTATTCGATAAATTGATGAACGAATTCTCTCCCTAAATAGAAATAAAAACCTGTGTGTACCGTAGCCCAAAACAGAGAACTAAAGAGCATATAGGTAAAGATTTTTTTGTTTTTTTCTCCGAATGACACTACTATGATGGCTCCGCCCGGAGGTGAAAATAACACAGGGGTAAGAAAAGTGATCCCTAACAAACCGTACTTACGCCAGATAGAAACTATTTTCCGGTTTTTCTTTGTAAAGCGCTTTTTATTTTTTGCGAACTTCTCAATAAGCTTTTTACGCAAACCAGCGCCAATATAGGTGATGAGTATTACAGTACTCATGATGCCGGCTGCTGTAAGTAGGATGGTTTCCAAAATAGAAAGTTCAAATACCAATCCCATGATCGGGCCAAAAGCTGCCTTAAGCATGCTGGAAGAATATACGATCAGGTATTTATAGAGTAGTTCTTGCATGAGCAATGATATCAGACGAAAAGAAATAGCGCTTGTATTATTAAAGTTGTAAGGAGTGCTCTGCCTTACAGAGGGCCAAACAACCCAATTCTACAAAGGTATTAATCTTTTAGATACTGAATATGGAATAGGTATAATAAAAATAGATGGCTAGCAACAAGCCTCCTTGAATACGCCCTATTTTCCGGTTGAAAACCATCATAGGGAGTATAAAGAGTGTGATGCCTAGCATCCACATCATGTCATAATCTATAATGGAGTTGCTCACGTGGATGTCTTTAATAATACTGGTAATTCCTAATATCGAGAGTACATTGAAGATGTTGGAACCCATTAAGTTGCCAATGGCCAAATCGGTACTTTTCTTGATAGCGGCTACTATAGAGGTAACCAACTCTGGTAAGCTTGTACCCAATGCCAATACAATAAGTCCTATAATGCGCTCCTCGATACCGATTTCCAAGAAAATATCTTTTGCGGCATTGACAAACCAATCCGACCCGAAATACAAACCCACACAACCGATGGTCAGATAGACAATATCCATCCCCCAATGTAAGGGGGAGTTTTTTTCCGGGCTTTTGTCTTCCATTTCAGCGCCAATGTTTTCAATTTCTTTTGCGTTGGTTTCTTTTCGCGATTTGTGAATTAAGAAGCCAATGTATGCCAGCAAGATGATGACAAAGAAAATGCCTTCGTTTCTTTGCAAATACCCTTCGATTACCAAAATATAGAGCAAAAAAGAGCTGCCCATTGCCATGGGCCAGTCGAACTTAATACTGTCCGAGTTGACTTGAATAGGAGAGAAAACAGCGGTGATTCCCAGTACCAATGCCAAGTTGCAGATGTTGGAACCAATAACATTGCCCATGGTCATATCCGGGCTGCCAGCCAATGCAGATTGGATACTGATGAATAATTCCGGAGAAGAAGTTCCAAAAGCGACAATGGTAAGTCCTACTACCAAAGGCGTAATTTGGAATCGTAGTGCAATACGGGAAGCTCCTCTCACAAGAAATTCTCCTCCGGCAATTAATACTACTAATCCTATGATTAATAAAATGATTTCTTGAAACATACTAGAATTGGCAAAATTGTGATTTTATGATTTAAATCCCCTTAGAAAAAGCCATGTTGATAATAGTAAGCTGAGCACATACTCAACTTTTACATATATGTACTACTAAATGAACCGGATAGTTTTGCTAAATTTTTTCCCCGAAGGCTAGGTCGCCTGCGTCACCTAAGCCCGGTACGATGTAAGCATGTTGGTTTAATTGGGGATCCACAGCTCCAACGTATAGCGAGAAGTTACTCAAGTGTTTTTCTAAAAAGTCGATACCAGGTTGGCTGGCTATGGCACTAAGAATGAGTAATTCTTTTGGAGAGTTGCCTTTGCAAATGGCTTGGTAGGCCGAAAGCAGGGATTTTCCCGTAGCAATCATTGGGTCTGCAATGATTAATATTTTGTCTTTGATGGATGGACCTGCCGTATAATGTGTGCTTACCGTCAGATGTTCCGCATCTCCGTCTTCATTGCGGAATGCACCAACAAATGCGCTGTCAGCTTTATCGAAATAATTCAGAACACCCTGGTACAAGGGAACCCCCGCTCTTAAAATGGTCGCAATGACAATTTTAGTATCGATAATTGCGCTAGGGCTTTTTCCTAAGGGTGTTTGGATTTCCGTGGGTTGGTAAGAGAGGTTTTTTGAGGCTTCATAAGCTAATATACCTCCCAACTTTTCCATGTTTTTACGAAAGCGTTGACTGTCCTTTTGTACTTGGACATCTCTTAGCTCTGCGATGATATGATTTGCAATTGAATTAAACGTGCTGAGGTTAACCATATTCAGGTTTATTTTTTCGGAATTGTAAATATAGGAGATGAAAGCTAGAATTGAGTGGGATACGAAGGCATTTTGAATGTATTCCGGTCAATTTACTAGAAATCATGGGAGCGTGTGGGGAATTTGCCTTTTTGAATGGGCTTTATTTTAGGGGAATCGGGCGTGTTTTGATCGAGCTTATCCAAATCCGGTTGTCCGGCATCTACCCAGCAAGTATACCAAAAATCGCCTACTAAACGAATGGCCTTTTGCATTCGCCTTTCTACTTGTCCGTTGAGGCATTGATGGTATAGTTGGCAAAATTGCCTGCTATACACTTTGGTTGAAATGCCATTTTTATCCTCAAAACTATACTTATTGTGCTCTCCTATGGATTTGGTACTGGTTTGTTCAAAGCTAAATACACTGTCTAATGCTTGGTGGGCTTCGGTGACAGCTTCCCAAATCGCATCACCGGGATGATCCAGGTACCGGGCCTTTCCGATGAAAAAGTTGAATTTCTGTGAGTACAATTCCGGTAGCCGGGATTCCCAAAGGGCATGGATCCCTTCCTGACCGCTGAGTTGTCCGTTATAATTTTCAGTGGTATGTAAGGGTACGTTTGCATCCGCAATATAATGTCCGATTTCTGCCGACAGCTTTAGGATTTTCTCGGTGTTCCGCTCTTGAAAAGCTTTCGTCAAGCGGTATTTCATGGTCAATACATGCCATGGCACAATTCCATATTTGTACAAAGTGTCCTCCGAATACAAAGCTGCCGCGTCTTTCCAGGATCTCGGCATGGAGTAAATGGCATCGACTCCATAATGGTCGATATCGATGTAATGCCTGGGGGCTTCTTGCTTGATTACATACCTTCTGGCATCAGGGTTTACGGCATTCTCAGTGATATACTGAATATGGTTTTTATAAAAAGGCAGCATAGAAGAGGGCAATGTAAATACTGCCATCCGGTTGATGGTTTTATGTGCGTAAAAACCCCACTTAGCTTCATAGAAGCCATCAAGGTTGCCATTTAAACAAGATAAAAACACAAATAAAATTATAGCACTATTCATGGTTTAAATAGTAAGTATTTTGTTTATAATATAAAATATTTTTGTTAAACAATTTAAGGGGTGCTATAAGTATCTACGCTTCTTTTCTACTATATTTTAGTGAATTTAGGACTTATTCTTACATTTTGTTCTGCTGTTATAAATGGATAGGTGTAATGTTTTTAGGCGTATAAAGCCTTATTATCTGGGTTTTTGTGCTTTTTATTGAAATTTTGATGTGCTTTTTGTGTGTGTGATGTGCATTTTTTTAGCTCTCTTCTTAAATTTATAATATGAGATTCCTGGTATTTTTCTATCGATGATGCAATAAGTGAATTTATTGTGTTTTTTAATTAACTTTTTGATTATCAATTAATTAACTTGTTAATTGTATCTAGTTTTATTTACTTATCATTTCGATTACCTTACACATGTTGAGCTATTTTGTTTAATATATTATTATATTTATTAAACAAAATTTTTGGAAATGAATAAGGCTTTCAGTAGATTAGACTTATCAATTTTAACATAAAACTAAAATCAAACGACCATGAAAGCCTTAGAACTTAGCAGCTCAATCGACCAACTTACCATAGCTTTAAAACCCTTTGCCTTAAAACTGACCAAGGATGTAGACGAAGCAAATGACTTACTACAGGAAACTTTATTGAAAGCATACTCCAACCGGGATAAATTTGTGGAGGGGACTAATTTGAAAGCCTGGTTATATACCATTATGCGAAATACCTTTATTACCAACTATCAACGGTTGGCGAGGAAAAATACCTTTATCGATACCACCGATAGTTTGCATTACATTAACTCTTCCGAGCATTTAACCCAAAACCTGGCCTTCTCAAAATTCTCATTGGCGGATATCAATCGGGCAATTGACAATTTGGACGAAGCCTACAAACAGCCATTTGTCATGTATTTCAGAGGGTTTAAATACCATGAAATTGCAGACCGGTTACATATACCGATTGGTACTGTGAAAAATAGAATCCATATAGCCCGCAAAACATTGAAAAAGAAATTGAAAGTATATGCTTCTAATTAAGAAAAAGAGAAAGAGGTAGAAGCCGTCTTCCATAGGATCTTAAAAAAAATGCCCTGGATAATACTCATGCAGGGCTTAAAACTTTACATAGAAGCAAGCCGGAACATCGGATTTTAATACCTTTGCCCAGTTGTATCATCTAGTTGAATCAAAGATCTACATGTATATACTGGGAAAACTTCTCTATAAGGCAGGGCTTATGAGTTATTGGGCACTGATTAAGTTTGCTTCAATTTTTCATGCTAAAGCCCAACAATTTGTTCAAGGACGTAAAGAAATATTTACCAAGCTTGAAGTTGAGGTCAAAGGCAATCAATCTCCTATTGTTTGGGTGCACTGCGCCTCCCTTGGAGAGTTTGAGCAAGGGCGTCCGGTAATCGAGCAGATCAAAAAACAGTATCCCTCCTATAAAATCCTTCTTACCTTTTTTTCTCCCAGCGGATATGAAGTGCAGAAAAACTACCCTCATGCTGATTTTATCTGTTATTTGCCCTATGATTCGGCTGCAAATGCCCAAAGGCTGGTGGAAATAATTCGGCCTAAGTTGGCTTTTTTTGTGAAGTATGAATTTTGGTATTATCATTTGAAAGCGCTGCATCGAAAAAATGTGCCTGTGATGTTGATCTCAGCCTTTTTTCGGGAAAATCAATTATTCTTTAAAAAGAATTATGGTGCTTTTTACCGAAGCTTATTAAATTACTTTGAGCATTTTTTCGTGCAGGATGAAAATTCGGCCCACTTACTAAAGCAGATAGGTTATGATAATGTGACTGTTGTAGGGGATACAAGGTTTGATCAGGTAAAAAAAATTGCCGAAAGTAGAAAATCGCTACAATTGGTAGAACAATTCAAAGGTGACAAGTCGCTGTTGGTAATGGGAAGCAGCTGGCCGGAAGATGTAGCGGTGGTGTCAGAAGCATTGAAGAATGACTTTCAAGGCTTGAAAATTATTGTAGCTCCTCATGAGATTGCCGAGGCAAACTTGCAGAAAACCGAACAGGCTTTTTCCGGCAAAAAAATGATCCGGTATTCGCAGGCAGAAGGGCTTGATTTGGCCGGATACGATATGCTGTTGATTGACAATATAGGTTTGCTTTCAAGTATCTATGGCTATGCCGATTACGCTTTCGTAGGCGGGGGGTATAAGCAAGGGGTGCATAATACATTGGAGCCTGCCGTATTTGGAATTCCGGTGTTTTACGGAGATCAGTATTATACACAGTGGAGAGAGGCAGACGAATTGGCCCGGCAAGGCGGAGGATTGCCTGTGAAGAATGCGGTACATTTTAAAGAGAAAATGCTTGTGTTCTTTCATCAACCGTTAGAGAAAGAAAAAACGGGCCGGAAGGCCCGGGCTTATGTATACGGGCAAAAAGATGTAAAAGACCAGATTCTGGATTATTGCAGTAAATACTTAAATTAGAATGTTTAATTTCATTTTATTAAAATCAAACCAACTTGAAAAAAGGATTTGTAATTAAATCTACCGGCTCTTGGTATGAGATCAGGGATGATGAAGGTAAGGCATATAAAGGGCGGCTTCGGGGGAAATTTAAGCAAAAAGGTTACAAAGTTACTAATCCGATAGCAGTGGGGGACTATGTGAAATTTGAACTTGAACAAAGTCAAGAGGGTACCGTTTTGATTACAGATATTCTTCCCCGTGACAACCATATTATCCGCCAATCCACTCATCGCAAATGGCATGGGCATATTATTGCCGCCAATATGGATCAGGCTATTATCCTGGTGACTTTGTCCCTTCCTCGTACGTCTTTGGGGTTTTTGGATCGGTTTTTGGTTGCTGCAGAAGCATATGATATCCCCGCAGTGATTGTGTTTAATAAGATTGATTTGTTGGATGAAAAGGCCGAACAAGAAATGGGTTATTTGATGGACCTGTACAATAGTATTGGGTATAAATGTTTGTCCTTATGTGCTTTGACAGGTAAAAATGTAGAAGCGTTCATCAAGGTCATCCAACATAAAAAAACGTTGATTGCCGGACACTCCGGTGTAGGAAAATCCACCTTGATCAACCGGGTCAATCCGGAAATACAACAAAAGACAGCTGAAATTTCCACTTTTGCCAATAAAGGCAAGCATACCACTACTTATGCGGAAATGTTTGAAATTCTTCCGGGAACTTTTTTAATTGATACTCCGGGAATTAAAGAACTAGGCATTATGCATGTGGAAGAGAATGAACTGGGTTTTTGTTTTCCCGAAATACGGGAAATTCAACAGAACTGTAAGTTTTATAACTGTACACATACACATGAGCCCGGTTGTGCCGTTTTGGAAAAGGTAGAAAATGAGGAAATTGCTTACAGTCGTTATTTAAGTTATTTAAGTATCTTGGAAAATGAAGATAACAGGCGCTAGCCTGAGATAAATATATTGTTTAATAGTCTCGCATATGTGAGCAACTTTTTTTTATTAAACCTAAGATCAATGAGAGAAGTTGTATCAGAGAAAGTAACTATACCACAATCCTCATTAATTGACTATTTGGTGTACAATTACGAGAAGCGTGAATTACATGTAAAATTCAAAAGAGGAAAACACAAGGGGCAACTAAGGATGTACCATGGGTTCTCCCGAAGTGAATATGAAGGAGTGGTCAATGCCGAATCACCCGGAAGAACATTGCTTAAATACTTAGCGCAAAAGCGACCGAAACACGGAGGTTTTTTTAGCAAATTAAAATCTTTCTTCTAAGTAAAAAACTTGTCTCTCAGTAATTTTGAGAGGTAGCTCTGCTTGAAATAATTTCTTGTTTGTTAAAGCAGAGTGCCTGCTTGGTATTGCCAGAATTGTAGCAAATACAGTTACAATTCTGGTTTTTTTATTTTAGAGATTGAAATGCTGCTCCGTTGTGTATTTAGAAGAAGGCGTATAATAAAGGTTGGAGCGTATCCACGGATTTCATTTTGAAAACAATTCAAGGGTTATCTGCTGTGAACGTATGCCCGGTAAACATATGGAGAAGAAGAAAATGCAAGTATTTATTTTATATAAAATAGTACTTCCGGGTTATGTGTTCGACTACTGCTAATGTCATTAAAATAATACCTGTTGCAAATAGTGAAACTTGAGAGGTTGGTATTAGTGATAGTTAGAGGATTTTAGGTATCTATGTATTTTTAATTGCTTGAAATATAGTGTGCTGTGTATTTTATTCGATTGCACTTATACGTTTTTTTATACTTGTGTGAATAAAATTTTTAATAAATTTTATACTATAAAATAGGTAAATTAAATTTGGTAAAACCTTTGCTTTTGCAAAGAAACACTTCTTTTAAAAAGCCATTGCCTAATAATATTCCGAAAGTACAAGCGTATTTCATAAGACTTTTTTAAACTATCATGGAATTGCGAAATATATGAAGTACGCTCTTGCATTGTTTTATATATGCTTAGGAGGTGGTTGGTGTGTGGCACAAAATAATAACTCATCGACAAATTTTAATTCAGATTCTCTTTATGAATTTTCGGTCAATGAAATTTTAAATCTGCCAGTAGAGGACGGAATCGATATTGAAATTGTCTCAGCTTCCAAAAAAGTAGAGAAATTGTTTGATACGCCTCTTTCTGCTACCGTTTTAACCCGGGAAGAAATTCAAAAGGCCGGTTGTACTTCTATCATGGAAGCGATGCGCCTCGTGCCTGGTATGGTGGTCCGGGAGCAGACAAACGGAAATTACGATATACATCTGAGAGGCCTTGATAATGTGCCTCCGTACAGCCTGACCCCCGTATCGGTCAATACAACTACACTTGTCATGATTGATAACCGTCCGGTGTATAATAACTTTTCCGGGGGAACTTTGTGGGAAACGCTTCCGGTAGATATCAGTGATGTGGACCGGATTGAAATCATCCGTGGACCTGCCTCTGTGATGTTCGGCCCTAATGCGGTTTCCGGTGTGATCAATATCATTACATTGCGGCCTGCTAGACAGGGAGTATCCTCCTCTGTAAATGTACAATACGGTTCGCGGAATTCATTGCTTGCCAATGCTTCGGTAAGTTACAAGGTCAATGAAAAAATAGGTATCCGGTCCTCATTTAACCGCCAATTGCGTAAGCGGCAGCAAACGGATTTCTATAACTTCTATTCGGGCTCTTACCTTCCATTGGACTCAGTGAGTAACCCGGAGGGGTTTGCTTTTGACAAAAATGATTATCACGAACCTGAGTTGGCATTGGATAAAACGGCCGCCAATGTATACCTGAGTTACCAACTGAAAGAAGATAATTATTTACAACTGAGTGCCGGAGTGGAAAACTCAAAAGCCCACAAAGCATATTCCGATAATCAGACAACCGCTCTCACGCCCTCTCACTCGGATACCCGGTATGTGAGTTTATCGGGAAATTTACTGGGAATTCGCCTGCATGGAAGCTATTTAGAGGGAGCGCAGGACTTAGGTGGGGGCGCCAAGTACTCTTTCCATACGGAAGATGTGAATGCTGAATATACGATCTCTCTCGGGAAAAAGCTTGAAATTGTACCGGGTATAAACATGCGGTATAACACTTACCAAGACGATCAACACGCACTGTTGAAAATGCTTGGGGGAAAAAAACAACATATCTCCACGATCGCGGGCTCTTTGCGTTTGGACTATCAGTTGACGCCTCAACTAAGACTGTATTCCGGTGGCCGGGTGGATAAATTTAACACACCGGATAAGGCATACATCTCTTATCATGCAGCACTCACTTATAAGCTGAATGAAAACCATTTGCTAAGGGCCGTTGTGAGCAAAGCTTACCGTACCAACTTCTTTGTGGACTCTTATATGGATCTTACCTTGAGCGGATTCATTCCTCCTAACATCGTACCCGTTATCCGGCTGAAAGGAAATGACCATTTGGAATTGTTGAGTTCGCAGCTTTTTGAACTGGGCTACCGGGTAAATGTGATCAAGAAACTACAATTCGATGCGGAGTTCTTTCAATCCTATACTCATGATTTCTCCAATACGATAAACATCCTCAGCAAAACACCGGAGTTAGATCCTTCTACAGGAAACCTTGTAGTATATGAAGATATTCAAAACCTTAATATTCCATTGACTGTCAAACAAACAGGATTGACCCTCAGTGCAATCGTCATGTTGAAAAAAATTCAACTCAGACCCTTTTTAACCTTACAGCAAACGAGGTTAATGGACTTTTCGCAGTCTACGTATGCACCCGATGCCATGCCATCTCCCGGAAATCCTGATCCGGGCAAAGAAAATTATTTGCTTACAAAGGATATTGAACATAAAGGTACACCGAATTATTTCGGGGGAGTGTTTGCCGGATTCCGTCCGTTTGCCAAGTTGGATATCGGTTTCACTTCTTATCTATATGGAAGCCAAACGTACTATCACCTTTTAGGGCCGGATGAAGGCTTTGAAGTGCCTTCTAAAATGCTGATCAATGCAAAAGTAGCCTATAGGCCCACGCGCAAAATAGCTGTTTTTCTCAATGCTAAAAATTTGCTGAATGACCGCTCTGTTGAGTATGCGGCTGCGGACCGGATTGGGTTTAGTGCCTTTGGGGGGATGAGTTTGGAATTCTAAAAAAGACAATCACTTATGAATAAATATAATTGCTTTTGCATTGTATGGGTTTGGCTGTTTTCAGGGGTGTTTTTTCACATAAAGGTATATGGACAAACTGTACAAAAAGGTGAAGCAAAATCTCTGGACGAACTTATTACCAGTGGCGAATTTTTTTTGAATAATGAAAAGTATATAGATGCCTTTACACAGGGAATATCGATTGTAGAAGTTGCTAAAGAGAGTCAAAATCTGCCTGCTCAAGGGAGAGGCCTGTTAATGACAGGAAAGGCTGCGTACAGATTAAAAGATTACCCTACGTCTCTGAATTATTTATTGAAAGCTCAAGCTGTCTATGAGCAACTGAATGATACGGAAAACAGTGCCAATGCACATCAAATGTTAGGTAATATGTATCTGGACTGGGGAGCTTTTGAAAAATCTCAGGAACATTTGACAGAGGCCTTGGCTTTGCATAAAGCCAACCGGGACACTTTGAAACAGGTGACGTCTCTGCAAAATTTGGGGCAAGCATATGTAAAAACTCAAAATTATTCCAAAGCCAATGGAGTGTTTCAGGATTTGCTGACTCTTCAAAAAACGATTGGCGATAAAAAAGGAGTGGTGCAATCGCTGAAAAACCTGGCTTCTTTATCCGCCTTGGATAATAACTATGAAGGCGTCATTTTCTATAATGAAAAAATTCTGGAGGAGAATGAAGATGTACAAGATCCGGTGATTGCCGTCAATACACATAACAACTTGGGGTTGTTTTATCTGAAAGAAGAGAATAAGGCGGAATCCATCAAGCACTTTCAAGAAGCTCTTCGTCTGTTTAGTACCCATGAAGGTACACTGGGGTTAACCGAAGACCGGCAAGCTACCTTGTTGATCAATATGGCAGTGGCCAAATCCCATTTGTTTGACTTTAAAGGAGCTCATGAATACTTTGAAAAAGCCTTGGAGTTAAGAGAACTTCAAGAGCATGAACAAGGGCTTGCAGAAGTACATAACTTTATGGCGGCTAATTTTTTGGTAAGCAATGATTTGAAAGCTGCGTACCGCAATGGTATCAAGGCGGTGGATTATGCTTTGGCAGCCCCTGCAAAGAAAGATTTGGCAGATGCTTATCATATTTTGTCTGAAGTATTGGCCCGGGAAGAGGATTATGAGCAATCGCAGTATTATTATAAAAAGCACCAACAAGTAGAGGAAGAGCTACAGAAGGCCCGGCAACTCCGGCAAAAAGAACTGGAGCGAAATCAAAGAGAAGCGGAAAAAAAGGAAAATGAACTGAAGTTACTGATTGCGGAACAAGAGAAGCAAGCAATGGCCATGAGGCAATTGCAACTGGAAGGCAAACAAAAAGAACAAGAACTGGAGTTGTTAAAACAACAGAAGGAATTACAAGAATCGAGAATTAAAGCCGAACAACTGGAACGGGAGCGGGTAGCCCAAGCCTTGGCAATAGCCCGGCAGCGCCTGGAAGCCGAAAAGAGAAATAAAGAGATTGTCGAATTGCAACGTGAGAAGCAATTGCAGGAGTTGCAGTTGCGACAAACGGAGTTAGAAGAAGCGCAAAAAGCCAAAGCCATAGAATTGCTTACGGCCGATAAAAAACTCAAGGAGCAAAAACTGAAAGAAGAAGAGACACAGCGGAAGTATATGTATGGTATAGCTGGGATATTGGGCTTGGGGTTGACCATCATTGTCATTGGCTTGTTGCAAAAACAGAAAGCCAATAAGAAATTGAAGTTTCAACAAGAGCTGATTCAGGAAAAAAACAAAGAGCTGGTGGCCAATGAAGAAGAGTTGAAACATAATATGGAGGAGTTGGAAGCAACTCAGGAAGAAATGGCCTTGAAACAAAAGCAACTTGAAAAGGCAAATGTAATTCTGGAAAAAAATGAGAGCAAACTAAAAGACTCTTTGGAAAAGTTGCAGGAAAGTGAAAGTAAGATCAAAGCGCAAAACGAAGTGCTGGAAGGAACTTTGGGAGAATTGGAGGCTCAAAACCAACGGATTACACATAGTTTGAAATATGCGGAAAGAATGCAGGAGGCCATTCTGCCCACTGCATTTCAAATCAATGAAATCTTTGACGAGCATTTTGTGATATTCCGGCCAAAGGACATTGTTTCCGGGGACTTCTATTGGTTGAGTCAGGTAGAGAAAAAAGTATTTGTGGCAGTTGTGGACTGTACCGGGCACGGAGTACCCGGAGCGTTTATGTCAATGATTGGTAATACCATTCTCAATCAAGTGATCAAAGAAGAAAATATTCATTCTCCGGAAAAAATACTGGAAGCCTTGCACCTCCGTGTGGTCGATGCCTTAAAGCAAAAAGACAGTCAAAATATGGATGGGATGGACATCGGGTTATGCTGTATTGAAAAGCTGGAGAATGAAAAATTTAGTCTGAAATTTAGCGGAGCAAAATGCCCTTTGTTTTTATGCCATAAGGGGGAAATTCTCAAAGTTTCCAGCGACCGGAAGTCCATTGGAGGTAGGCAAAACAAAAAAGTTTTGACATTCAATTGCGAACATTTGTTGTTGGAAAAGGGTGACATACTTTATTTAACCACTGACGGTATCATTGATACGGGGAATCAGCAAAGGGAACGGTTTGGGACTAAACGCTTGTTGAACTTGCTGAACGAATGTAACGATCGCCCTTTATCAGAACAAAAAGTGACCTTCCTGGAGGCAATAGACCGGCATCAGGGTAATGCAGATCAGAGGGATGACGTAACCTTGTTTAGCTTGAAAGTATAAAAGCCAAGAGGCTGTTCGAAAAGTCTAAAAAAACATAAAATGCCAAGTAGGTTCTAAGTCACAAAGAGCTCCAAATAGTGGGAACTCATATCCTGCCGGGCATTTTGGGAGTATCTCATCAACGGTATAAGCCTCCGTGCTTTTGTTTCTATATATCGACTTTTTAGACAGCCTCTTGGTAAAATGAAATTTAGCTTTGGGCCTAGCCCCCGTTCATGGGTTTTTTCTTGTTCTTTACAATGAAGTGGTGGGTCATGCCTTTTTCAAAAAGCAAGTTTTAAGCACAATTGTGCCTTTTCCTATACGGCATTCCACTTCTTCGGAACTGGAAGTAAGGCGGATATTTTTGATGGTGGTCCCTCGCTTCAAGTTCATTGAGGAGCCCTTCACTTTTAAATCTTTAATTACCCTTACTGAATCGCCATCGTTCAACAAAGTACCATTACTATCTTTTACTTCCATGATGATTGTGTTTTGAATTGATAAATTTTAGTTAAGAAGCCGGATATTTCTCTTTGAGTACTCGAAAGGGAGAAATACTTACCTCTGGAAAATGCCCGCAAAGCTACTGGTATTCGGGAGGAATTAGCTATTGACTTTTTCGATTTTTTTTATAGCAACAGGTCTTAGAAATAGAGTCTTGTTGAATTGTGATTATTTGAATTTTAAATAGGAATTTTTGTATATTTAAGAAGGAGCCTGAAAGAATTCTTGATTTTTTTCTACTAAATGATTGGTAATGAGGTCAGTCTTTTAGAAGAATTTTGCCGAACTTACTTTGGGTAAATAGGCTTATTTGTAATAGCAGTACAGGCATGATGTGAACAGAAAGGGATAAATGAACGCATATTGACATTTGTTAAGAACAAATGCAAAGAACCCACAACCTCTTTAGATTGGACTATGAACAAAATTAAAAACAAACCGATTCCCATTTATAAAACTCATAAACATTATATACAAGAGCAGAACGCTCCGCAAGCCTCTGTTGAAACTTCTGCTACCGCTTTACAGCATTTTGAAATCCACCCCCGGCAAGCGTGCAATTCCAAAGTGAATATTCACCGGATTGATTTTTATATGATCTTTATTGTGACCCGGGGAGAAGGAATCCACACCTTTGGCCTGAAAGAGCATTATATCAAAGAAAATATGTTGGGATTTATCGGGCCAAACATGTTTTCGTCCTGGGAATCGGTGGGAGATGAACAAGAGGGGTATTTTTGTACGTTTTCCGAAGACTTTTTTAATATCGGAAGAGAGAATAAGCACTTTCTGAACGAATTACCTTTTTTTCAATTAGATGGAGATGCAGTATTGCACCTTACCGATGAGCAAATGCGCTACTATCTGTCTCTCTTCGAATTAATGCATTGGGAATATTCCAATAAAAATGCCTATTCCGATGATGTGTTGCGGAGTCAGTTGCAACTGCTTTTACACAAAGCATATGCTCAGTACCGTGTGGAAGAGTGCCGTTGTGACAAGCCCAACCTCCCAAGTATCAGACTTTTAAAAGCTTTTACGGCTTTGTATCAGAAGGATTTGAAAGTGATTCACGAAGGAAGAACGGTGGCGCTCAAAAAAATGTCGGAGTATGCCAGAGAACTGGGTGTTTCTCAAAATCATCTGAATGATACGGTAAAAGCGGTTACGGGTAAATCGGCCGGGCAGCTTATTAAAAGCCAGTTAATTAAACAAGCTACCGTATGTCTGAAAGCTTCCACAAAAAGTGTAAGCGAAATTGCCTATTTATTGGGTTATGATGACCCTTCTTATTTTGCCCGGTACTATAAAAGTCAAACAGGGCAATCACCATCGGATTTAAGGTAACATACAATCCAACTTGACTTTACTATCTCATGATTAGCAATGAAGTCAATTCCCCGGTATTACAACTAAATCATTTATAAATTAAAAATTGACAAACAATGGAATCAGTTAATCCGAATACAGAGAATGCCTCTGCTCAAGAGGATATCTTATTTACAGAATACCAAATAGGGCCTTTTACCACCGGAAACAGAATTGTAATGCCTCCCATGTCGCGAACGAGATCGGGGAAAGGCAGTGTGGCAACGGATATGATGGCCGAATATTATCGTCAAAGGGCCTCTGCCGGTTTGATTATTACAGAAGCTACACAAATTAGCCAACAAGGACAGGGCTATGCCTGGACTCCCGGAATTTACACACCTGAACAAGTGGAAAGTTGGAAGAAAGTAACTCAAGCGGTGCATCAGGAAGGAGGGGTAATTTTTGCTCAATTATGGCATACCGGCCGGGTTTCACATAATTCCCTGCAACCTAACAACCAATCTCCGGTTTCTTGTACAGCCAAACTAGCCGAAGGGGTGACGGTATTTATTGATCCGGAAGGCAAAGGACCGGAAGGTGGTGTAGGAGGGATGGTTCAACATTCCGAACCCAGGGCATTAAGCATCCCGGAGATTCAGGAAGTTATCCGCGATTATGCTACGGCTGCCAAAAATGCCATCGCAGCAGGATTTGACGGGGTAGAACTACATGGAGCAAATGGTTATTTGATTAATCAATTTTTGGTTTCTCAAGTCAATGACCGGACGGATGCATACGGAGGTACTCTGGAAAACCGCCTGCGCTTTATGAAAGAAGCAACCCAGGCAGTGGCAGAGGCCATTGGTAAAGAAAAGGTGGGGGTTCGCTTGTCTCCATTGATTACTCTGCGCGGCACAATTGATGATAAGCCCGAAGAAACCTATTTGGCGGCTGTCAAAGCCTTGAACGATATGGGTATTGAGTTTATCCATATTGCCGAGGCGGAGTGGGAAGATGCTCCGATCATGGATGTAGCGTTAAAGCAAGCTTTCCGGAAGGCTTTTTCGGGAACCATGATTTACTCAGGAAAATACACCAAAGAACGGGCGGACGAAGCACTTCAACAAGGCTGGGCCGATATGATCGGTTTTGGCCGTCCGTTTATTGCTAATCCGGATTTGCCTTCTCGCCTCAAACATGGACATCCGTTAACAGAAGGCAATCCTGCGACTTACTTTGGAGGTGGTGCCGAAGGGTTTATCGATTACCCGGCTTTTGAAGAAGCCACGGTTTAATCAAGAAAAAATTACCTCGCCATTAAAGAACCCAGTGACGGTTTATGTAATCATTCTTGCCTTCCTGCGGTTTGGCAAATGATGAAAACATATACTTCTCTGGAGGAAGAAGTATACTTTGCTGTTAAATATTTTTATACATCAGAGCATGTTTAAGTTATTTCAAAAAACTTAAGCATGCTCTATATCTTTATAGACTTTGAGTCTCCCTGTTAGTTATAATAATTTCTGTGACCTGTAGAAAGTACTGGTCTAACCGTAAATTCTCCTAACATCAGGGCTAATATGCCTGCTAATTTTGTCCCGTTAAATTGATTTTCTTTCAAATAAAAGCCGGATAAAAATGGAGAATATACAGTTGGGAAATAAGCATAATCCCGCCACAATCAATACCTTATTTACAAGACATCAAGTAGGTCCTTATGTCATAAAGAACCGGATCGTGATGCCTCCTATGACCCGTTCGAGAGCAGGAGAAGGGAATGTCGCCACCGGCTTGATGGCTGAGTACTATCGACAGCGCGCTTCTGCCGGCTTGATTGTATCGGAGGGAACACAAGTCAGTCAACAAGGGCAGGGCTACGCCTGGACGCCGGGTATTTATTCACCTGCGCAAGTGAAAGGTTGGCAAAAAGTGACCCGGGCAGTACATCAAGCCGGAGGGATCATTTTCGCCCAGTTGTGGCATGTGGGCCGGGTTTCTCATACCTCTTTACAACCAAACGGACAGGCACCTGTATCTGCTTCGGCACTCTTGGCCAAGGGAGTGAAAGTTTTTATCGATCCGGAGGGGAAAGGACCGGAAGCAGGAGTTGGGGAGATGGTACAGCACTCTTTGCCGAGAGCTTTGAGTATACCGGAAATTAAAGAGATCGTTCATGATTTTGCAAGGGCTACTAAAAATGCCGTCAAATCGGGATTTGATGGAGTTGAATTACACGGGGCAAATGGTTATCTTATTAATCAATTTCTGGATTCGCAGGCCAACCACAGAACGGATGTATATGGAGGGACTTTGGAAAACCGGCTACGCTTCTTAAAAGAAGTAACCCAGGCGGTGATAGAGGTGATCGGCAATGAAAAAGTGGGAGTAAGGCTGGCTCCTTTAACCACCCTTCAGGGAGCAGTGGACGATCGTCCTGAAGAAACGTATTTGGCTGTGGCTGAGCTTCTGAATGACTTGGAGATTGCCTATATCCATATTGCCGAAGCCGATTGGGAAGATGCGCCTTTGATGAAAACATCTTTTAAGAGGGCTTTACGAAAGGCCTTTTCCGGTACGATGATCTATTCCGGAAAGTATACCAAAGAGAAAGCTGTAAGCGCTTTGCAAGAAGGCTGGGTTGATATGATTGGTTTTGGCAGACCCTTTATTGCCAATCCGGATTTGCCTTACCGGCTTAAACATGATTTGCCTTTATCCGAAGGAGATAGAACGACATATTTTGGAGGAGGGGCCAAGGGGTATGTCGATTATCCTTCGGTTCAGGTGGAAAACATTCCAAACGCATAATATTTTTTCATCTAAAATTGTATTCATCATGTCTATCAAAAGTGTATTTATTACAGGTGTTACAGGCTACATTGGAGGTTCGATTGCACAGGTCTTATTACAAAAGGACTATAAAGTGTATGGACTGGTACGCAGTGAAAAAGCCATTTCGCAATTAAAAGATCAGGGAATTGAACCGGTTTTGGGTGCCATAGAGGCGGTGAAAGTAATTCAGGAATACGCCTCGAAAGCCGATGCGGTCATTAATGCGGCCAACTCTGATAATCCTTATATCGTGGAAACGGTATTGAATACCTTGGAAGGAACCGGGAAAACCTTCATTCATACTTCTGGTTCCAGTATTGTCGGAGATAAAGCCAATGGAGAGAAAGGTGAATTCATCTTCACGGAAGATGTACCGGTAGAACCCTTGTTGGAAAAAGGTGGGCGAGTGTTGATAAATGAGCGGATTTTAGCCGCAGCAAAACGAAATATCAGAAGTATAGTATTGGTACCTACTATGATCTACGGACAAGGGCTTGGCTTGAAAAAGGAGAGTATACAAGTGCCCATGTTGATGGATTATGCCCGGCAAAAAGGAGCTGGAGTATATATTGGTCGAGGTGAAAATATATGGTCAAACGTACATATTGCCGATTTGGCCGAGCTATATCGATTGGCGCTTGAAAAAGCCGTTCCGGGATCGTATTTCTATGTGGAAAACGGGGAGAATTCTCTGGGAGAAATTGCTAAAGAGATAAGTGAAACCCTCGGTTTTCAAGGGAAAACGCTCTCAATCGATATGGATGAAGCTATACAACAATGGGGAGCGGAAGCAGCGCATTTTGCCTTAGCTTCCAACAGCCGGGTGGATGCGACCAAAGCCAAAACTGTTTTAGGTTGGCAACCTAAGCAACATACCTTGTTAGAAGACATTGCTTCTTCCAAATAATAGAGTCAAGAGAAAACCTAATATCCTTACGGAAACTAATAACCATGAAAAACTATAAATTAAAACTTCAAATATTGATTTCGCTCTTTGTATGGAGCGTGTTAAATGCAGTACTTTTTGGAAGCTCTGCATATGGACAAACCAAAGCAATAAAAACGCCCTTGAAAATTGAAAGAGACCTGGCGGTTCACGGGATGAGTCAGGAGCGCTTGAGCAAAATTGAAGGGTTTATCACGGAACATATCAAGGCAAATCATATACCCGGAGCCACGGCTTTGATTCTCCGGAAAGGGCAAGTGGTGTTTCACAAGGCTTTTGGCTATGCCGATGTGGAAAAGCAACTACCGATGCGCACTGATAATATTTTCCGGATTGCCTCTCAGTCTAAAGCAATTACCAGTTTAGGAGTGATGCTGTTATGGGAAGAAGGAAAGTTTTTATTAGACGATCCGGTGTCAAAGTATATTCCGGCCTTTGGGAAACCTGCCGTGTTGGTATCCTATAATAAAGAGACGGCTTCGTATACTACAGAACCTGCTCACAGGGAAATTACCATTCGCGATTTGTTGCGGCACACTTCGGGTATCGCATATGCTGCCATTTTCAGTGACGAAACGATGCAGGCGATTTATGCCAAAGCGGGAGTGCCCAGTGGTATTGGTACAACGACTTCTACATTAAAGGAGAAAATGGAGTTGTTGGCAACCTTGCCCCTTCAACATCATCCCGGAGAGGCTTTTACGTATGGTTTGAATACGGATTTACTCGGGTATTTGATCGAAGTTTGGAGTGGACAGCCCCTGGATGTCTTTTTAAAAGCGCGAATTTTTACTCCTTTGGAAATGAGGGATACGCATTTTCATCTACCTAAAGAAAAGCATCACAGGCTGGTCAGCGTTTATGAGTCAAAAGGAGCGGAACTGATCAAGGTCAAGCACCCTATTTATGAAGGCGTTGACCCGGATTTTCCGAAATTGCAAGGAACGTATTTGTCCGGAGGAGCAGGGCTAAGCTCTACCGTAGAGGATTACGCTAAGTTTTTTTCACTCTTTTTGAATAAGGGGGGTTATAAAAATAAAAGATTGCTGAGTAGAAAAACCATTGAATTGATGTTAACCAATCAATTGGCAGAAGGAGTGGCTACATCGCCTAAGCCTGCACAGCCTCCTCATTTTCAGTTCGGATTGGGCTTCGCTTTGGAAACCACCCAAAACGATCATTTATTACCTTTCAGCCAAGGGTCTTTTGGTTGGGGAGGAGCCTTCAATACTCATGGCTGGGCTGACCCGGAAGAAAATTTGATCGGATTGCTTTTCACGCAAGAATATTTATCTCCGTATTGGCGTATTGGCGAAGAATTTAAAGTATTGACCTACCAGGCGATTGTGGATTAACCAAATCCATGTTGGTAGATGATGATAGTGGCTGTCTAAAAAGTTAATAGATAGCTACAAAGACACTAAGATTTACACAGAAATAAACTAATTATAAATCAAATATTTGTGACTTAGAGTCTTCGTAGTATTTTATGTTTTTTTACTTTTTAGACAGCTTCTTGGTGTTGAATGAAAGCTCCGGTGAGATTACCTTAAATCCAAATAGAAAGGTAAAGTGATATTTTCTTCCCAATCGGTTTTACCGTTTTTTAAAAGTTCGATTTCGCCACTGAAACAACCTTTTTGCGCAGGTTTGAAGCTTACTGTAATTTGCTTGGACTCACCTGCCGCCAGCGAAATATTATTTCCTCCGTTCGGTATCAGTGCATCTTCATGAGCCGTCTCTTTATACAGTTCCATTACATGCTTATGAAAACTAAACTCTACGGTTTCTGAAGCATTGTTTTGCAAATTGAATGTGGCTATCAAGTCCAAAGGATTGTGGTCCTGGCTCTGAAACGCCAATGTACTTCTATCAACGGATATATTACCGGTGCTTTCTTCAGTAATGATCATGTTAAAAAGACAAGGAGAACCTTCATACAGATCTGTGTGTTCTGGGTTTCCTTGCAATTGAGGGTACCATAACGTTTTCACCGTGTAGGATCCGGCCAAAGCCAATTCGGCTCTTGCCCTCGTTTGAATGTCCAACTGTTCATTGGGTAAAAGTCCTGTTTTCGGGAAATTAGCCATGGGCGTAGTGAAATTAAACCCTACCGGAATATGGGCGGTAGCTTTAATGTTGAGGAGGCTAAGAGGTTGGTTGCCTACGTTTTGAATACTGCCTCCGTTGACATAGTGCATTTCGCTTAATTCGATAAACTCACCAATCGACCCTTTTTCAAGAATTTTGAAAGGTTGTTTTACATCCACAAAAACTTGATAAGTTTTATTTTTATGTCCTTCATTTCCTTCTACTTCCAGAAACATCTGTTTAGGATAGGTATAGTCCAGTTCCAAGCCGGCAGTAGGATAACTCTCAAAGTCACTGCCTGGATTTTGACGATAACGGATATGCTTTCCGTTGAATGTCAATTGTGCGGTGAGTTTATCAAAACCGATGCCTGATGGGACAAAAATGAAAATCTGGTTGGTTTCTCCCTCATTGTTTTGAATGAGTTCGGCTTGTAGGTCTTCCTCTAGTTGGGGGTTGACTGATTTGGGAAACTGAAATGCAGTGATTTTCGAAGCTCCGGGGCCACCGTTTTCAGGGGTAGGATCAGGCGTTTCTTCATTGGATGAACAGGCATATCCCAATAAGGTAATGAAGAGCATGTATAGAAGTGTACGGTTTTTCATAGGGTTGAATGAAATTTGATTAGGTAAATAAATTGTGTGTGCAATTTCATAGAGATGAAAAGCATGCAAAACTACCACCCCTTTTCTGAAAAATAATAAAGTTTTTTATGTAAGGTGTGAGCTTTTAATAAAAGGCAAGAGCGCTATTATATCGGTTTTGACTTAAAAAACCGGAAAGGGGAAGGGTGTACTGGTGTACTGTAAAAAGTTATTAATCGATCAAGAAAAGGCTTTATTTAATTAAAACAAAGCGGCTGTTTTGCCTACGGTAATTTAACGGGGTAGTGCCTGTGTGTTTTTTAAATATTTTCCGGAAGGATGCCACATCTTCGTAGCCGATTTGTCCAATCAGTTGTTCGATGGTAGTCGTTTCCATCTCCAAAATTTGTTTGGCTTTTTCCACTTTTGTCCGTTGGATGTATTCTTTAGGGGTATTGCCTGTTACTTGTTTGAATTTCCGGATAAAGGTACGGGTACTCATGGCTACCTCATTTGCTAAGTCACTTACTGATAGTTTTTGATCGATTTGTTTTTCAATCAGGTGTTGTGCTTTCTGGATAGAAGGTAAATCCAGGGTTTTGTGAATGCCGAAAAGTGCATAGGTGACAGGCCGGTATGGGGAATCATTTGGATTTGCCAAGTAAGAGTTGGAGAGCTGTAGGGCTGTTTCTTTGCCACAGTATTTTTCAATAAGGTAAATTATCAAATGCACAAAAGCATAGGCCCCTCCGCAAGTATAAAGATCGTGATCTTCTACAAAAATTTTATCCTCTATCAACCGGACTTCCGGAAAGTGCATCCGGAATACATCGCTTTTCAAGCGGTGGGTAGTGGCCGATTTGCCAGTCAATAGGCCTGTTTGTGCCAACAGAAAAGCACCCAAACATACCGAGGCGATAGGCGTTCCCCTATGTTGTTGTGTATTCAGCCAGGCAATCCAGGAGGAGGGCTGGGCCATAAGTGCTGGCAGATTTTCGAGATCGGGAGCCGGCAGTACAATCAGGTCAATTTTTCCTATACTTTCTTTTGTGGTATGAGCAAGCAGGGTAATCCCTCCGGCTGCATGGATGGCGGTAGAATCCCAACCCAATAGTTGGATTTTTAAATACCGGTTGTTTGTTGCATTAGGAAATACCCTTTGGTGGAGATGGCTGGCATGCTTTAACATATCATAAATGCCGATGGCACTACTGGAAAGGACTCCGTCATATACAGGAATGACAATGTTCATAACATTAATGTTAGGACAGTAAAGATTAAGCCAGTTGTTTAATTTATAAAAATATTGGCATAAATTCCATTAAATTTGGCAAAAATACCGCGGATATCCTATAAAAAATTCCATTATCTTTAGCAATGTTAAAATATGTATCATTTTTATAAAGCGTACAATTATGAATTCAATCGGTTGGTTTGAGATTCCTGTACAGGATATGGACAGGGCGGTAAAGTTTTATGAAGCTGTATTTGGGCAGAAGTTACAGCTGAGTGAAATGGATAATTTCCAAATGGCTATGTTTCCTTGGGAAGAAGCCGGAGCCGGAGCTTCCGGTGCCTTAGTAAAAGGGGAAGGCTACATTCCCAGTCATCAAGGAACAGTGGTCTATTTTAATTGTGCCGAAGGTTTGCAGCAAGAGCTCGACCGGGTAGAACCCAATGGTGGGCAGGTACTAATTGCCAAGATGTCTATAGGTGAGTATGGATTTGTAGCACATTTCGAAGATACGGAAGGCAACCGGGTAGCTTTGCATTCTATGGAATAGAGCACAAACCCCACTTGGCACATTTAACCAAGTGGGGTTTGTTAAGTCCCTTTTATTGATTTGAAGTTTTTTGTTAATCTGCTTCCACAGATATTTCTCCTAAGTTGCTTACTTCGCCGGTTTTGACATGTACATCTTCAATGACTACTTCATCGTAGTCAAACAGGTTTTCAGGAATAATATTTACTTGGTAAGTTCCCGGTTTCACCCCTCTAAACAAGAAATTTCCCATAGCGTCAGGGTACGTCCCTAAGGTATCCGTACCTTGAATCGCCAATACTGTTGCATCTGCTTCCAAAGGAACAATCCAACCTTTAATACTTCCGCTGTTTGCTTCGGCAGTCGCACGGATGACAGGTTTCAAATTATACTTTCCTGAGTTACCTGCTTTTACCACAGAGCGTGCAGCGTCAAAGTCTAATATTAATGTGTAGGTGATCCCCTCTTTTAATTCCGCATCAATGTTTAATTTTAAACCGGATTGTTGGCCACTAGGCGTTTTCAGCGGAAGGATATCGTCACCGATTTTTAATGAGTTATTGTCTCCTACTACTAAGCGCAATTGATGTACGGTACCTACCGGAAGTATTACGTCAGCCAATAAGGTATCGGACCCGGCAGTGAAATCCAATAAGTTGTATACGCCAGTGTGTACACCATCCAAGTCCACCCAACCTTCTTCTCCATCAGTAGTATTGATTCTGATACCTTGAATATCCACGTTCACTTCATCGTAATCAGCAGGGGCATCTGTTAACTTTACTTGAAAACGGGCCGTACTGACTTCATCGTCATTGTTACAGGCTGTTAAGCTCAAAATCCCCAAAAGCATTACTGCTTGAAAGATTAATTTGATTCTTGTCTTCATAGTGGCTATTCACTTTTGTTGATACAATAATTGTAAGAATAATATTTAATCTTGTAATGTTACAAGCTATATGCCATTAGGCTTTCTTCTTGTAATCATGGAAATTTTATACTTCTCTGTAGAAGTATTGGTACAGGTTGTGGGAAATAGGGACAGCTTTCGTTTTTTTGAAAAGCCATTTTATGTGGTATTATGAAGTTTTTTTGGATACTCTATAGAATTACTAAGAGTGCTCAATATGAGTTAAGTACAATTTTTTGTTTTTTACATAAAGTTATTATACTTAGCTCTGGATATTGGGTTATTTAGTTGATAATCAGTGTTTTATATAGCCTTTTGAAGGCGGGTAAGGGGGGACTTATTGAGTTGTAAGAAAAAACTGGAAATTTGTTCAGGTTTTATGCCGTATAATTACTTAATTTTGCCCAGCAATTTCATCATTACAACTATCTTCAATCATACACTAACTAGGGATGCTTTTTGTGTTCCCTATTTTTTTGAGAAGCATTTTTTTTAATTCAAGTATAAATTTTCAACCACCTTAAAATCAGTTTATTTATTATGAAAAAACTAACCCTGTATTTTTTTGCCTTGTTATTCGCAGGTTTTTTTGCCTCTTGTAGTGATGACGATGATGATGTGCTTCCTCAAGATAAAGTAAAAATTACTGCTCAAGGATTTGATGCGAAAGAAACCATCACTCTGAAAGAAGGAGAAGTAATCAAAAGAGAATTTAGAATTGTTTCTGAAGAGAAATTAAGCGCTTTGTTAATTACCTCAAATGGTGGTGTGAGTGAAGATTTGGCAAAAGATGGCGATGCGAAAGGTAAAAAAGATTTCACCTTTGATTTGGCTGCTGTAGGAAAATTTGCTTCTATCAAAGAAGGAGAATATGTATACACAATCAAGGCTACTGACAAAGATGAAAATACCCAAACACTAACTGTGAATGTGGTAGTATCGAATGATCCTGAAACAACGTTGTTAGATGCTGCTAAAGCTTTTGAATTCAAAAGAGAGGGCGGTAACGATGGTACGGGTTTAGAGGAATTCGGCCTTGCCTGGACTTCTAACACTACTACTCATGCCGTGATCAAGAAAGGGGCTGACAAATTTGTGAAATTTGATGATGCTGAAAAGTGGGAAAGCATTACTACAAAAGAAGCTTTGAAAGCTGCTGTAGATGCTGCTACAGGTATCACTGAATTTAAAGAAATAAAGTCTACTGAGAACGGTACTTACAATTTTGTAGTAGCGACTCAAAAAGGCGATACTTATTACATCTTGCACATCACTAAGGGTGAAGTAACTTCATCCGGAGCCGGTACTACCATTACTATCACAGGTCAGTACAAAATGTAAGCATCCGTTTTAAGTTCTTCATAAAAACAAAAGAGGCTTGGTGGAACACCAAGCCTCTTTTGTTTACTATGGAAAAAAGGTTTCACTTTTTCTTTTTCGAGCGTTTGATATCGCTTTTTAGACCTTTGTATTGGACCAGGTCTACTTTTACTGCTCCTACAAACATTTTTGCTTCAATCTTTAAAGGGACCCGGTTCTCATCATTGGTGACCCAGAATTTAATCGAATGTTCTCCGTCAAATAAAGAGTTCTCTGGCATCACAGGAGACATGACGTAACAGTCGATCTTACCGAAATTAGAGCGTACTTGGTCTTTGCCTAAATACTTTACCTTAAAGTCATAAACCTTGTCTTCAAAAAACGCAGGCATAGAGATATGATCTCCTTCACGCAAGCGGTCAAACTCAATGGTTCGCAAGTAATAATAGCCGCTGATGATGTCTTGGGCATATCTGGGAATTGTGAAGGATTCCAAGGAATACTTACCATTTTTTGTTTGCTCCACTTTTGCCGTTTGCTTTTTATGGTCAAACCATGTCGTTTCCTTTAGCCGATAGGGAGAGCTGGCCACAGGGCCTTCGGTGATGTCCCGGTAAAACTTATGCGGCATGATGGAAGCTGTGTCGATGTAAGAGACCCAGGTATCTTTGATATTCATGACCATACCGAAAGTGCCGATGGATTTCCCTTCTACGGTTACTTTATAACATGGACGATTGTTAAGGGAATGAACAGCATTGTCTAAATGAATCACTGCTTTGCCGGCAGTAAAAAAACCGTAGGAGGCTTCATAAGTGAGCTCTTCTCCTTTGGAAAAATCACTGTTTTTCAAAGAGCGGAATTCTTCTTCGTCAAACAGCAACTGGGAAGACTGCCGGAAGGAAGTACATAAAAGAATTAGGCAAAAAAGCGTTGCAAGCCGGTTCATTGTCATTATGTTTTTATTGTTTTAAATAGTATTCAAAAACAAATCATTGAAATGGATAAGGTTAATTTGTATTACTGTCCTTAAAAGGAGAGCCAGAGGGAATTTTTCCACATATTTCAAATGCTTGTGCAATTCATTCCTATATATCATAACTGGAATCAGTCCTCCTTGGATATCTTGCAATTACAAAATTACGATTTCTGCGAATTTGTTTTTGAATATCCTGTGATTCTTTTATGAACCTTAGAGTATGTTTAAAATTCTTTTTTGGCGGTAAAAATTCTCAGTTTAGGGTTCTTAAAAATACTAAACTGAGGTTGATGAACTGAGTATTTTTGACCCAAAGGGTGAAATTTAAAGATGCTCTTAATGGAAAGGGAAATAGAGAGTTGTCTACTTGTTTCATTTTCTTTATTGAGCCGCCTGTATTTATATGACAGGTTAAATATATTTGCCTCCGATCTTAAATAAAAACAATCAGGGGAAGTTTTTTCAGAATCAATGGAATGCTTGGCTGAGCCTGATTTTTTTCCAGGGTTGGAAATTGAAGTGATAGACATAGTACATTTTTATACGTAACAGACATTCGACAAATGATAGATTCTCACGCACATATATATTCTTCCAAGTTCAGTAAGGACAGAGAGAGTGTTTTACAGCGGGCACGTGAAGCCGGAGTTACCCAAATACTCATGCCGAATATCGATAGTAGTTCTATCGTAGCCATGTTTGGAGTAGAAGATCAGCATCCTGACTTTTGTAAGTCAATGATGGGCTTGCATCCGTGCTCAGTCAAAGAAGATTTTGAAAAAGAATTGGAAATTGTAGAAATGTGGTTGTCAACGGACAAGCGCAATTTTGTGGCGGTAGGGGAGATGGGGCTGGACTTATATTGGGACAAAAGCTTTTACCCCCAACAAGCGGAGGCTTTTAAAATACAGGTTGCCTGGGCTAAAAAATATGCATTGCCTGTTGTGTTGCATGCACGGGATGCCATGAGCGAAACGATTGCCCTTTTAGAAGAGTTGAAAGATGAAAAACTGACCGGGGTTTTGCATTGCTTTACCGGCAGCCTGGAGGAAGCGCAACAATTAATTGAAATGGGGTTTTATTTGGGCATTGGCGGAGTGGCCACTTTCAAGAAAGGAGGTTTGGATAAAGTGCTTCCCCATATCCCATTGGAACAGTTATTATTGGAAACGGATTGTCCTTATTTAGCTCCGGTACCGTACCGCGGAAAGCGCAATGAGCCCGGTTATACACGCTTTGTCGCAGAAAAAGTAGCGGAATATCAACACTTGGATATACAAGAGGTGATTGCCCAGACAACAGCAAACACCAAGCAACTTTTTAAATTATAAAAGCGGACGTTTCTCATAAGGTTTGCAGGGAAGAGAGGGAGGCCGGCATCCATTTATGGAATCGGCCCGGCCTGAAAAACGAAGGAAATTAATTATTTGGGTAGTGGATAAAATTCGTGCGAAATTGTTTAATTTTCCGGCTTAATTGGAACAAATTTTACTAACAAAAGCCAATGACGCAATACTACAAAACCGTAAATATCAACACTGCATCTCCGGAAACTTCTGACACTTCTATTCTGATTATCTATACCGGGGGGACCATCGGTATGGATTATGATTATGAAACCGGAAGTTTAATTCCCTTCGATTTTGAGAAGATCATGGAGAAAGTTCCTGAGTTAAAGCGGTTTAACTTTGAACTGACGGTGCTTTCCTTTGAACATTTGATCGATTCTTCGGATATCAAAACCAGGCACTGGCTCAACCTGGCGAAAATTATTGAAGACTTTTATGATGAATACGATGGTTTTGTAATATTGCATGGGACGGATACCATGGCTTATAGTGCATCCGCTTTAAGTTTTTTGACTGAGAACCTGGGCAAACCCATAATTTTTACCGGAGCGCAATTGCCTATTGGAGCTTCCCGTACCGATGCCCGCGAAAATTTAATTTCCGCCTTGGAAATTGCATCGACTCAAGAAGAAGACGGTCGTCCACTCGTTCCGGAAGTCTGTATTTATTTTGATCATTACCTGTTGAGAGGCAATCGGTCGAAAAAAGTGCAAAGCATGAACTTTACGGCTTTTGAATCACACAACCTTCCTCCTTTGGCTGTAGCGGGAATCCATATAGATTTTAATCACGGACTTTTAAGGCCGGATCCCGAGGAACCTGTGCATATTTATAGAGAGCTCAACGAGAATGTAATTATTTTAAAATTATTTCCGGGCATTAACCAGGCATACCTCGAGTCCATTTTGAGCATTCCTAATTTAAAAGGGGTGGTGATGGAGACCTATGGCTCGGGAAATGCCCCGACAGCTCCTTGGTTTTTAAATTGTTTGAAAAGAGCGTTGGACAAAGGAATATACATTTATAACGTTTCCCAATGCAGTGGAGGGCACGTCTTACAAGGGCGCTATGCCACCAGTAAACACCTGAGTGACATAGGAGTAATCAGTGGCGGGGATATTACTTCAGAGGCAGCCATCACCAAAATGATGTTTGTGCTGGCCAATGAAAAAAGAGAAGAAAAAATCAGATGTTTGTTAACAAACTCGATTCGGGGGGAAATCAGTTGAGATTTTTTATATATATTCGCTCCTTAAGTAAAGCAAAGAAGTTGCTTATAGCTTGGAAAAGGGCAAATCTCTTACAACAAAATATTTAATTGTAAAATTTGCATAAAGCTATTTTTATTAATTTATTTGTGCGTTCGATAATTAAAAACTTCTCAAAGAATTGTCCTATCAACGCCAGCTGCGTGTTCTTTGAACAATGAAATACAAACGGAGAGGTGACCGAGTGGCTGAAGGTGCTCGCCTGGAAAGCGGGTGTACTCTTAATCTGGGTACCGAGGGTTCGAATCCCTCTCTCTCCGCTACAATTTTGAATTGAAAATTGAAGTTTGTTTAAACTGGTTAAGTACACAAATCAAACGTATTGAAATCTAAACATTTAATTATGAAACGATTACTTGCATCTCTGTTGTGTTTCTGTGCGCTGACTATTGGGGTGAACTTTAGCCTTATAGCACAAGACGAAAACAACCAAACTGAGGAGACTGCTTCTGAAGCTGTTGAATCAACACCTACTGAAACTCCTGTTTCTAACGCTAATACGACTGAGGTAACTCAAGATGACGTAGAGAGTGGAGGAGAAGAAAGCTTTCACCAAATCGTCAAAGACAAATTTATCGAAGGTGGACCTTTGTTTATGGGGGTCGTATTGATCTGTTTGATTTTAGGTTTGGCTGTGGCAATTGAAAGAATTATTACCCTAAATTTAGCTACCACTAACACTAATAAGTTATTAAACAATGTAGAGAAAGCTTTGGAAGAAGGTGGTGTGGAAACTGCTATTGAAGTAACTAAAGCTACTCGTGGACCTGTCGCTTCTATCTTTACTCAAGGTTTGATGCGTTACTCTGAAGGTATCGAAATGGTAGAGAAGTCTATCGTCTCTTACGGTTCCGTAGAAATGGGACGTTTGGAAAAAGGTCTTGTTTGGATCTCATTGTTTATCTCATTGGCTCCGATGTTGGGTTTCATGGGTACGGTAATTGGTATGATCGGTGCCTTTGACTCTATCGAAGCTGCGGGTGATATTTCTCCTTCATTGGTTGCCGGAGGTATTAAAGTTGCTCTTTTGACAACTGTAGCCGGTTTGATCGTTGCGGTTATCTTGCAGTTGTTTTACAACTACTGTGTCTCTAAAATTGACTCTTTAGTGAACAGAATGGAGGATGCTTCTATCTCTTTAGTAGATATTTTGGTGAAGTACAACCTTACGAAGAAATCTGTTGCTTAATTAAAAAAGAAATAGCTTTATGGATATAGAAAGTATAACTACCGGTACATTACTTCCTCTAGCTTATCTTCTTGTTGGTTTGGCCATCTTGGCAGCGATTGTAGGTTTTGTGTTGAATGCTGTAGCCAACCCTCAGAATTTAATGAAGAGCGTAGCGGGAGTCGTTCTATTGCTAGTACTGTTCGGACTCGGATACGGATTGGCAAGTAATGAAGTCACTGCAAAAGCCCTAGAGTTTCAGGTGAATGCCGATTCATCTAAGTTGATTGGTGGAATGTTGATTATGATGTATGAATTGCTGATTGTCGCTTTTGTAGGAATTATTTTTACAGAAATCGTTAAGCTCGTAAAATAATTATTATGGGACGAAAAAATAGAGAGGAAACAACCGTCAATGCCAGTTCAATGGCGGATATTGCATTCCTGCTCTTAATCTTTTTCTTGGTTACTACCACAATCGCCTCTGATAAGGGGATTGCGGTACTGCTCCCTCCTAAAAAAGAAGATCAGCAGGATGTGAAGATCAATCAGCGTAATATTTTTAAAGTGCTGGTTAACTCTTCCGACCGCCTTCTTGTAGAAGAAGAACCTACTGAGGTGGAAGAAATCAGGGAAAAAGTGAAAAAATTTGTAACGAATAACGGAAAGGATCCTAAGCTTTCTGAAAGCCCGGACAAGGCGGTCGTCTCCTTGAAAACGGATAGGGGAACCAGCTACGAAATGTATATCAGAGTATACGATGAGCTGAAAAGAGCCTATAACGAGCTGAGAGCGGCCCATGTGGGATTGACATTGGAGCAATTCAATGAATTAGATCCTAAGGACCCTGACCAGAATGAGTTACTAGAGCGAGCTAAAAAGGCATATAAGATTCAAATCTCTGATGCCGAACCTACTGACGTAGGTAACTAAACAAGCAGCTGGACGTTTTTTATCGAATTTGAAAAAAGTTAGAAATTATGTCTAAGTTCAAGAAAAAAACAAAAACCAGCCAGGAGATCCCTACTTCAGCTCTTCCGGATATTATCTTCATGTTGTTGTTCTTCTTTATGGTGACAACAGTGATGCGGGAAACGGATTTGTTGGTAGAACAGAGTTTGCCAGATGCTACTCAACTGCAAAAGCTCGAGAAAAAATCCCTGGTGAGTTACCTTTGGATTGGAAAACCGAAAGATATAAGTAAATACGGAGAAGCACCTAGAATTCAAGCGAATGACGTGCTGATTCAACCAAAGGAGATTCCTCAGTTTGTTTTGCAAGAGAAAGATAAGTTGGATGAGGTAGAAAGAGACAAAATTACCATTTCACTCAAAATTGACCGTGAAACCAAAATGGGAATTGTCTCAGATGTAAGACAAGAATTGAGAGAAGCAAATGCATTGAAAGTGAACTACTCAAGTGTGAAAGGACAACTGTAACACAGTAGCTTTCTTTAAAGAATAGTAAAAAGGTCTTTTGAGCAATCAAAAGACCTTTTTACGTTTTACACTCTTTTGGAAAAATACCTAGTGCAGAAGTGGCTATTGCAGGAGGAAAGCCTCTTGCTGATTGTGATGATGACAAAAAATAAGTGGGATGAAAAGGTGCTCTCTTAAGTGTTATGCTGAACCCGGGATTGTAGAATAATAGTGCGGTGAATTGCCTATGTTACAGTATCTGAAAGTGAGAGGTTGTTAAGAGGTAGGTGTTGGAGATTCTTTCTGCTCTTTTGACGTATATAAAACCACTGTTTCACAAATCTTATCGTGAGTCGTTTGGTGATTTCTGTCCCAAAAGACTTGAAAAAAACCGATCAGAAATAAAGATGCGGAAGCCGTATATCCGGAGACTCTTTCAAAACTCATCCATAAAGACATCTTTTTACCATCGAGTCTTGTCACTCTGATTTTCATAAAACGCTTTCCGGGAGTTTGTCCGTTCCATTTCCAAGTGAATAGGGCGAAATAGAACAGTCCCCCGACAAACCCTGCAAAAATTTTCACTTCTGACATCACACCTACAAAAGGCTGCATGAGCAAATTGGCTTCGGATATTTTGTTGTATTCAATCAGGGAAGAAGGAAAAATAAGACCTGCCACAAAGCCAAGAGCCACAACAATAGAAACCACATAGATAAAAATGATGAAAAAGCGGATGTACACACTCAGGTAATTTGTAAACCCTTTGCGTACGCGTTCTTCCACATCCAGTTTATCCAGTTCATAATCCAGTTTCGACAGGGATTCATTCAATAAGGAACGGCTTTGGGATAAAACTCTTTTGGTCTTCCCCTTGACAAATACCAATACCGTGAATAGCAGAACCGCAACCGATAGGTATTTTACACCCAATATAATCAGGGCCCAGTCAATGGCATAGGCCACTAGCCTATTGGAGAAACTGGCTAAATGCCTTTTCTGAATATTCTCATCAATTTTATGAGCAACAAATTGTTTGGGCTTTGTATTTAGCATATTTATAAAGAAACTTAAGATAATAGGAAGAGGTAAAGTAAGCATGATAAACACCCTGTACCTCAAGGGTATCTTCCCGGATAAGCACCTTTAATTTGCAAAATAGCAAAATTATAATGTAAAATAATAGCAAACCGGCAGATCTCTCTGCCGGTTTGCCTGAAATAACGGAAGCGGTAAAAAGGCTAATTTTGATTGTTGCCGGGGATCACACTTACCCAACCCTTCAGGTTGACTTCTTCCTCCTTCTCAAACAAGCGCCTGAAGAACACCTTAGCATGATAATAATAAATTCCGGAAGGTACCATTTTGCCATTTTTATCCCTGCCGTCCCATAAGATATTAATATCCTGATCCGTAGAATACATTTCTTCTCCCCAACGGTTATATACTGTAAATTCTACCTTGCGTACAAAGCGGGGGCAACGGAAAGGAATAAACAGGTCGTTTACTCCATCACCATTGGGTGTAAAAACATTGGGCAGTTCATAATAGGGGCAGTTATCATTACATTCGATATTGGAAAAAACACTCTCATTGCCCCGTTCATCCAAAGCCGTTACGGCATAACATCCGGCCAAGGAGCTTAAATTTTCATGAAGGAAAAAGGTATCCGGTACGCTGATCAGAAATTCCAATTGGGTGCTGTCACTTCTGGGCGAATAATAGATATTATACATTTCAATGTCCTGGTCGCATTCGGGCGACCTGTCGTTGGTCCATTTCAAGCGGTTGGTATATAAAGTGTCCGTACATAAAGAGGAAGGATCGGCTTGTGCGATAAAAGACGCACAGTCTAAGGTATCTAATGTGAGGAAAGGCGGACAAGGCGGGATGGTATCCAATAGTTCGTCACAAATTACTTGGGAATAATTTTCCAGCGGTTCAAAAATTTCCGGATTTTCATAGGTGCCGATCGTTAAAACACGGTAACAATATTCTTCATTTTCGACCATCGGTTCACCGGCTGCGCTCCCGTCATCGGTATACATAAATCCGTTTTGTACCACATCCACACTATCCAAAAATACCATGTTGCCCGGATCACTCGTCCGTTTTTCCCGGAAAATCGCATGCTTTCGGAATGCACTGGATTGGTTGTTCCAAGGCACATCTGCTTCCCAACGCAGCGTAATCGATGAAACGGAGGCTTCCGTTTCCAATCGTACCGAGGAAGCCGAAGCCGAAGTATCCACTACACTGCCATCAGAGAAGAGTATCACACGGTAGTTGTAGACTAACTCTTCGGTATTGAGTCCGGTATCATTGTAAATCGTATCGTTTTCACCAAACAGGCCGCCTATGGGGGTTAAGCCTGCGTCTCCATCGAATCCTTCCGCCCGGATTAAGCGGTAGGTGTAGGGTCCGGGAAACAGGTCCGTATCCAGGTCAATGGCTTTGGTCCAGTTTACCAAAATTTCCCCATTACTGATATCCGTTTCTTCCACACTTACTTTCGTGATATACGGAGCACTGGAAGGGATAAAAGCGCAAACCTCCATGGAGGCAAAGCTTTCTCCACCCTTAGGGCCCGGAAAAACGGCAAAGATACGGTAACAATAAGTTCTCCCTTTTTCCAAATTACTATCCACAAATTGGGTTTCTCCTATATCTACTTCACCTACTTTTTCATAGCCTGTGTAGGGGGGGAGTCCGGTTTCACAAGGACCCGGGTCAAATTCAAATGAACCGGTGCGTCTCCAAATAGTCATTTTGGAGGCATTGGAACATTGGTAGTTTTCCCAAGTAAGGCTGATGGAGGCATTGGCTTCATCCGGGTCGGCAATTAAGGTATCCGGGGGCGGGCCGAGGACAAAGATGCGCCAGGTTTGCAAATCCGCCAGTCTGCCTGGAAGGTCCAAGGCTTTAAAAGTAGCCTGGTAGGGTTCTTCTCGTACATCGTTACAGGTGGTTTCCCACCGGAAAAGCCCCATTTCAAGGCCATTGGGTGGTTGTAAGCCAAAGGTATCAAAGGTAGCACTGATCGAGGGTGGGGAGAGGTCAAAGATTCCCCCCGGTTGCGTATCCCCGTTATTATTAGGATCGTTGGCGGCCGTGAGGATAATACGATCCAGATCAGGGTCCCTTCCAATGATGGTATCCGTCAGAATCTCCCCGGCAATAATACAAGTATCCATGGGGACAATGACTTCCGGCCGGTTGTTTTCACAATCTTCCACAATGATTTGCATATCCCTGTTTACGCTTCCTATCAGAATGCCATTTCGCCACTCATCCACAAAAAAGGCCACATTGTATTCTCCGGGTACCCCAGGCGAATTCCAAACCAAGTCTCCGTTGACCGGGTCAATAGAAAAGAGCGGAGGTGTACTCCCATCTTCTTGTTCTGAACTCCAATTGGGGTTGTTGGGAAAAGTATAACTCTGCACATCTTGTCCTGCACCTTGTTTGCTAACGGTAATTCTGTAAGAAAGGCTGTCCCCTTCCGCATCAAAAGCCCCGGGGTTGTGAATAAAACGCTGCCCTACACATGCTTTGTCAACGGGGGGAATGAGCAGTATCGGAGAAGTATTATTTCCCAAAGCGGGAGAAATGACAAACCGGGATTCTATATAAAAGGGGGTGTCTCCGGAGGCAAACATATTGTTGATACCATTGTTCCGGTTGCGCTCAAAGTAACTGACCGAATAAGTACCTGCCGATGGAAAGCAAAAAACGGTGTCATAGCGAAGCACTTCTGTAGTACCATTGTTAATTAGCCCTAAAGAAGTGGGAGGAACCTGGAATATGTCCAGTGGCGTAGAGGTACCTACGGTTCTGAAGATAAATTCACCCGGAGCGGCAGGCACCCCTTCTGTATCCCGGTAAAGCATCACCGTAAAATGATAACATAGATTGCTTTCACCTTCAATGCGTCTAGCGGTTAAGTCTCCTGCTCGGATATGGGTTGCATAAAGGGATGGGACAGTACCAAGAAGACTTAACAGGATGAGTATAGCCAGTCTTAACTGATTCATCGGTTCTGGGTTGAGTTGGACGGAAATAAAAATTATTCTATAGTGCCGGACAGCTTTGGGCCGGGTGTAGAAAGTGTTTGGAAAAATGTATTTTCTTAGGATCTATCTTTGTTGAAATAAATTAATGGATTTTTATTTCTAATGCAATAAAAACCCCTTTCTTCTTGTGACGGAAGATGCAAGATGCGGCTCAAATTATCACTTGTTAACCAAAATGTACGGAAAACAATCCTCCCCTCTTTCTGTAGTGTACAAGTTATTATGGTTGGATTTTACAAAGGTGGCAGGTAGAAAATACCTTAGGATTGTCGAGTGGAAATCCCCTGTTTTTAATTCAAATTGCAAAGGCTTGCTCCAACCATTGGGTGGATGCGTGAGTGAAAAGAAAGTTGTAGGAGTACATAAATATAATGCTCTCCGAACTAATAGAAAGCTTTGCATTTTATTAATACATACACATATTCCTTATTAAGGGCTCGGTTTTGGTTCTTCAAAGGGCAGAGTCTTTTGGGGAAAGCCATGAGAGGCTGATGGAGAAAACCGGAGTGGTCAAGCGCCTGTCAATTTGTTTTCCGGGATTAAAAATGAAAGGTCTCCTTGGCTTGGTCTTGGGATAACAGACCGCTTTTATGATTTTCCAGGTATTTGAAATGGATGATATTTTTCTGATCATCAAAAATATTGAGCAATACCGAATTGCCGACTTCTACCTTTTTAAGCTTTTTGACATTGGGTACTTCTTGATAAATCCAGATGGCTTCAAAATCAGTTTCATTACCAATATAAGTGGGGCTTTTGGTTTTGTTATTGACTTTAATCCAAAAATGCTTTTCTATAAACTGTTGAATGTAGGCCTCCTTGTCCGGGTGAACATTTTCCGAGCCCAATTTGAGTTCTACACCCATTTCTGTTTTCACTGCGTTTTCAAAATCATCCAAAAAGATCTTATGTGTAATTTCCAAAGACTTATGGTTGGCATTGTATTCAATGTTGCTGATCCCGATATGAATAGGGTGGAAACTTGCCAACAAATATGCGATATAGAGAATGGTGGATACGGGCATTTATAAAACAATGTTTAGTTGAGAACCGGTTGAATTTTATAAATCAGATGAGTAATCAATCATTGGCAAAGGTACAAGAAGTACCAAGGGAATTATCACTCTCCTGGGTATTTTTTGTATTCATCCATCAACTGGCATGTTGCTATGAACCATAGCAGCCGGACACATACGCATAAGTTTTTTATCGAGGTATCCCTTGCCATTGAGTCTTCATTTGAGAGGCGGGTTAAAAAAAATATAAGAAAAATCCATTGTATTTGACAGACCAAAAGAAGATTGCTATATTCAACAAGCAAATTTTGACAATGAGACCGCACCAAGTTGAAACCGGTCATCGTTGGCCGTGGATTAATAACCTATAACTTACTACTTTCATAATTACCATACTGTTCGTCCGGCTACACTAGGTAGGCAATGTGGCTGTTTGCATTTCCATGCATTGAAAAATACAGCAAGGAAGGCATTGGTATTGCTCCTGTTATTTCTACACTTTGTACATTTACAAGTCAAGTGATAAATGAGAGAGCCTTTGCAAAGTACTTATCAAGTTGATGTATCTTATCTTGCACTAACAATCATTCTATCCTTTGAAAAGACATGTACCATACAAATCCTTAACCGAATGAAAGTGTTAAAACTGATCGTTTCGGCCGCAATAAGCGTAGCATTGATTGCGGTGTTGAATATGAAAATGGGAATGGCCCCTCCCTTGGGGAAATTTTTAGATCCGTTTCACGGGTTCTGGCAAAACTCGGAAACCATGGATATCCGCTGGAAACAGCAACTGACTGCCGATGGTTTACAAGCCCCGGTCAAAGTAGTGTACGATGACGTGATGGTGCCGCATATTTTTGCCGAAAATGACGATGACCTCTATTTTGCACAAGGGTATGTTACCGCTCAACACCGCTTATGGCAAATGGAATTTCAAACCCATGCCGCTTCCGGACGACTTTCGGAGTTGGTAGGTGATAAAGCCCTGGAATTTGACCGCAGACAAAGAAGACGAGGGATGGTGTTTGCCGCTGAAAACTTTATTCAACAATTAGAAAAATCTCCTCAACTGAAAAAAGTAGCGGAAGCATATACGCGAGGAGTGAATGCGTATATTCAGGGCTTGTCGTATGAAGATCTTCCTTTGGAATACAAACTGTTGAACTATCAACCCGAAGAATGGACTTTGCTGAAATGTGCCTTATTCCTTAAGTACATGGCGAGTGACTTGACCTTGTTTGAGTTGGACCTGGAGTATACCAATGCCATGAAGCTATTTGGTAGAAAGTATTTTGATATGCTTTATCCCGATACTGTGCCCGGTCAAGATCCTATTGTGAATGGCATGGCCCAATGGAATTTCGAACCTACTAAGGTGGATACGGTGAAGGGTGCATTTGCCATAGATCAATTTGTGGCCACAGAAAAAAATGCCAAACCCCATCCGGATAATGGGAGTAATAACTGGGCTGTGGGAGGAAGTAAGACGCGATCCGGAAATCCCATATTGTGCAATGATCCTCATTTAGGCTTGAACTTGCCTTCCATCTGGTATCAGATCCAATTGCACTCCCCGGAAGGAAACGTCTATGGTGCTTCCTTGCCCGGGGTACCTACGGTGATCATCGGTTTCAATGAGCAGGTAGCCTGGGGCGTTACCAATGCCAAACGCGATGTGGTGGACTGGTATAAGGTGGAGTTTAAGGATGATTCCAGGGAGGAGTATAAATTGGATGGCGAATGGGTGAAAACCCGAAAGAGGGTCGAGGAAATTAAGTTACGGGGCAGTGAGTCTTATTACGATACCGTTTGCTATACAATCTGGGGGCCTGTATTGTATGACGAAACCTTTGAACCTGCCAATGGTAAAAATGGCTATGCATTCCGCTGGATCGCTCATGACCCTTCCGAAGAGATGCATACGTTTTATAAGTTAAACAAAGCCCGAAACTATCAGGATTATTTGGATGCCTTGGACCATTATACCTGTCCTGCACAAAACTTTGTGTTTGCGGCAACCAATGGGGACATTGCAATGAAAATCCAGGGGAAATTTCCTGTAAAGTGGCCCGAACAAGGGAAATTCTTAATGGACGGAACCCATTCGGTCAACGCTTGGCAAGCCTACATTCCCTCAACGCAAAATGTGCATCACTACAATCCGGCAAGGGGCTTTGTGAGTTCTGCTAACCAGTACCCCGTAGATACCGGATATCCGTACTATGTGTACGATGCCCGGTATGAACAGTACCGCAACCGCCGGATCAATCAGGTATTGGACTCTTTACAACAGATCACAGCGGAAGATATGATGAACCTGCAAAACGATAACTATAACCTGATTGCTGCCGAAAATTTACCCTTTTTGCTCCGGCAAGTGGAAAGCTTGGAAATGAATGAAGAGGAAAGAAAAATCTATGAGGCGCTGCAACAATGGGATTTCTTTAACGAAGTGGATGTTGCCGGGGCTGCTTATTTTGAAGCTTGGTTTGATGAATTGAAAACTCTGGTATGGGACGAAATGCAAGGAAAATCGATAGCCTTGGTATCTCCTTCTCATTATACTACCTTTCAATTGCTGAAAGAAAATGCTGACTTTGAGTTTTTTGATGTGTTGAGTACTCCCGAAAAAGAAAATGCCTGTAAGGTGATTCAAATGGCTTTTCAAAAAGGGGTAAAGCGTATTCTCTCATGGAAAAAAGAACAGGGAAAAGAGATGGTGAAATGGGGGGATTATAAAGGAACTTATTTGCAGCACTTGGCCCGTTTAGAACCTTTTAATATCAGAAATGTACAAAACGGAGGTAATCACAATATTGTCAATGCGACCAGTGAGCGGCACGGTCCTTCTTGGAGAATGGTGGTCGAATTAGATCCGAAAGGTGTGAAAGCTTGGGGAGTATATCCGGGGGGACAATCCGGTAATGTGGGCAGTCCGTATTATAACAACCTGTTGCCTTACTGGGAACAAGGCAAATACTATCCCTTGCTATTTATGCAATCTGTTGAAGAAAAAAGCGAGCGTATTATTTTTGACCAAACCTTACAAGCAAAATGAAATTCTGGACTTCTATTCTATCAATCATCATTTTAGTAGTGGCATTAGAGTTAGTACTTCCTTGGTGGAGTATTGGCATTGCAGCTTGTATTGGTGGTTTGCTCAATGCAGAAACCCCGGCCAAAAACTTCCTGATCGGTTTTACCGGGGTCTTTTTGGTGTGGACGGCTTATGCCTTGTTTATTGACTTCAACACTTCTTCAATCTTGTCCGGTAAGGTTGGCGAGCTATTGTTTTTGCCCTCTCCCATACTCCTGGCTCTGGTGACGGGCTTGTTAGGGGGTATAGTGGGAGGGTTTAGTTGTTTGACCGGAAGGCTTTTGAAAGCGGTGGTTAAAAATTAATTTATAAATAGGTCAAACCCCGGAAGTCATTTTGTGGCTTCCGGGGTTTGACTGAATGTACGGCAAAATAAATCTTTTTTAATTCGCCATTTCCTTTTCTATTACAACTTGCAGAGTATTGGTAACCAACTATTTGCTATTTTGTCCTTTCACTCATTCATCAAGTAAGAACCAAAAATGCAAGAGGGTCTAATACAGGTCCCAATTACCGGTTCGATAATACCCCGGCAATACCGGATTGTGTATGGTATTGACCTGTACGGCACTGGAATCCATAGGAATCACACTTTTTCCAAAAGACGAAATTTGATGCATGGCATCATTATTCAACCAACGAGTGGGAATCGAGTCAAACGTCATAGATTGTAAAACCGGCTTTAACTTTTCCTGTGGGACGGATTTACTTCCGATTACCCAGCCCCATTCTCCCAGGGTAAGTACTTGGTTGTGCAAAGGCAGTGCATTGAATCCCGCTTTTCGAATCGTTTTTTCCACACAATAAAAAGCCCGGGTCGCATAATAAGGACTACCGGCTTGCACCACGATGCTTCCATGAGGCCTTAATTGCTTGTAGCACATTTTGTAAAATTCAAAGGAAAACAAGCGTCCAAGCTCAATGGATTTGGGATCGGGAAAATCGACAATGATTACATCGTAAAAGTTTTGGCTATTGGCCAGGTACGTATACGCATCCGTGTTCAACACTTTTACCTTAGGATGATTTAAGGCATTTTCATTGAGTTCGGTAAAAATGGGGTGGTTTTTTCCCAGATCTGTTACCTTTTTATCCAAATCTACCAAGGTGATGGATTCTACTTGTGGGTATTTTAACACTTCACGGGCGGCACAGCCATCTCCACCACCCAGGATAAGGATATTGACCGGATGGGAGGCTAACTTCATCACCGGGTGCACCAAAGGCTCATGGTAAAGCCACTCATCCAAGGTGCTGAGTTGTTGGTTGCCATTCAGGTAAAGCCAATAATTATCTTTCCACTGAGTGACAATGATTTTTTGGTATTGAGATTGATCGGAATAAATGATTTTGTCTTTATAGCGTTTTTGCTCACCAAAGAGAATGATGGGTTTCGAAAAGCCGAGTCCGGCCAGTAAAATCAGTACAACACTTGCTGCCGAAAACAGGATTTTCCTTTTTTCCTCCTCTTGAATCAGGTATTTCAGCTTAAAATACAGGAAAATGGCCACCAAAAAATTAATTCCTCCCAAGATAAAAGGCGTGTAGGTAAGCCCCAGATAGGGCAAACCGATAAAAGCGAAAAAGACCCCTCCGATCAGGCTACCGTAATAATCGTTTTCCAAGGCCCCGGAAATATTGACTTTCAAGGATTCGAATTGATTGTTGATCCGGATAACCAAAGGAATTTCCATCCCGATTAAAAAACCGATGGCAATACTCATGGAATAAATCAAGATCCCATTATAGGTGGCATAAGCCGCTACGGTGTAGGAAATCAAAGCACTAAAAGAAACCAACAGGGTCAGAATAAATTCGATCAGAATAAATTTCCCTAATAAATTGTTGTTGAGAAATTTACTCAGGCGGCTTCCTAAGCCCATGGCAAATAACATGATCGAGAGGATCATTGTCCACTGAAAAGTGGAATTGCCCAAAAAATACGTGGCCAGGGTGGAAAGAATATACTCCGCAACAATTCCGGACAAACCCGTAGCAAATAAGGCTACTTTGAGAATATTGGCTTTTTTTAACATAGGGTAACGGTGAATGGTTTTTTTGACCTGATCAATCGTATGCTCAGGTATTGTACATACTACTAGAGAACTTCTTTGTAAGACGTTTGATTTACGATGTATCTTGCAACCGAAAGTTCTCTGCACTACATAAAAAACCCGAAGAACCGGTAAGCTCTTCGGATAAATTAAGACTTTTGCAAAGTTCGTGAAAAATCTTCTATTTTCCGCCACTTGAGTAGGAACGGGATCGGGTAGAAGAACCGGAACTGTAACGAGAGCCGGAACGGGTGCGTACAGAAGAACTCGAACGGGAATTGGCAGAAGAGCCGGAATTATAACTTGAACCAGCACTCGAACGTGTAGGAGAACTATGTTTTAGCTGGGAAGTAGAAGTCATAGAAGAAGACCCTGAGCGAGTACGTGAGCTAGGGCCTGAAGAGCGGGTCACCCGGCTTTGAACCCGGTTCTTAAAGCTGTTATTAGGGTTTTGCTTAGCGACTACGGACGATCTGGAACCGTATTGCGGTAAACCGGAAGAAGTGGTTCTTCCGTAATACGGACGGCTACCCCGGTAGTTGTATTTGTAATTTACATAATAAGTACGGTAGACCGGCCCGGCCATTAAACCCATCATATTGCTCATAAAGGCATATTGTCCGTAAAACTCCCAGAAAGATTTTCCCTGACTATCCGTGGCCCACTTTCCGTATTGATCATTTCCTACATAGCGAGAATAGCCCGGAGGAGCGGTTTGTTTAGTCACTTTTCCGTCTACTTTCGACACAATTTCCATCCCCATATCATCCTGATGCTCGTTAAAAAGTCCTTCATCCACTTCGTACCACTCGGTGATTTCCTCGTAAGGTGTTCCGTCCTCTTTTTCTTTGATGAGCTTATATTTATGCTGATAAACATCGGAAAAAGACTCTTCCACATCCATATCGTACAAGATAATGGTAAAGTTCTTTTCCTTATCCATCTCGAGGATTAAGGTATCGATCGGAGATTTGACAAACTCTTTCCCTCCGCAGGCGCCTAAAAATAGCAAGTATACAAGTAAGGGTAATTGCTTAACTGTTGTGTGATACATACGTTTGATAATGATTATGAATAGTTATTAATTACAAGGGGTAAGTTGGTTGATTTGTGGATCAATGATTCATAACTGAGTCGATCGGGCTTAGCACTTCAAGTATTCTTCCTGATATGGAGCATGTTTCAATTTCATCCTTTGGGTCAAAAACTCTTTTTGTAGGGTCTCCCGTGTTGCTTTTTGAGGGGGTCGGTACCTCAAAACGAATTTTACAACAGGCTCTTACCTATATTTTCTTCCAAGCAACTAAAGTTAATTTTTTTTCAACTTGCTACCTTCGGTTAAAGTCAGAAAGCTTACCTTATTGATGAAATAAAAAAACTTCTTCAGGCTTACTGATGCTTCTCTGGTTCTTTACAAATCTTTAGACCATATTCTACCTCAAAACCTTTACACAAATCGGTAAGGTGAATTTTGGCAAGCTCATAATGAAACCCTTAGAAAACCGGATGGCACAACCTTATATTTTACCCTTTCAAAGGTAGTCGATTTTCTGAAAAAGGCCTTCGGTTTTCATTTATATCGATTTTACCACATTAAAAAATCCGAAGAGTATTTTAACTCTCCGGATAAATTAAGACTTTACAAAGTTCGTGAAAAAGCTACTATTTTCCGCCTCTTGAGAAGGAACGGGAACGGGTAGAAGAACCAGAACTATAGCGTGAACCAGAACGGGAAGAACGGCTTACCCGTCTCTGTACCCTGTTTTTAAAACTGCTATTAGGGTTTTGCTTAGCCACTACGGAGGATCTGGAACCGTATTGTGGCAAACCGGAAGAAGTGGTTCTTCCGTAATACGGACGTCTACCAAGGTTATGGTAATTGTATCTATAGTCCAAATAAGATGTACGGTATACCGGCCCGGCCATTAAGCCCGTCATATTGCTTATAAAGGCATATTGTCCGTAAAACTGCCAGAAAGAGTTACCACTGCTATTGGTTGCCCATTGTCCGTATTTTTCATTTCCTACGTAACGGGAATAGCCCGGAGGTGCGGTTTGTTTAATCACTTTTCCATCTACTTTCGAAACGATCTCCATACCCATGTCATTCTGATGTTGGTTAAAAAGTGCTTCATCCACTTCAAACCAGTCGGTGGTTTCCTCATAAGGTGTACCATCTTCTTTTTCTTTGATGAGTTTATATTTATGCTTATAATCTTTAAAGAAAATTCCTTCCACATCCATGTCGTACAAGATGATGGTAAAATTCTTTTCCTTATCCATATTGCGGACTAAAGTATCGATCGGAGATTTGATAAATTCTTTTCCTCCGCAGGCGCCTAAAAGCAACAAGCATAAAACCAGAGATAATTGTTTAACTGTCGTGTTATGCATAAGATTGATTATGGTTATTAATTTACAAGAGCCAAGTCTGTTGACTTGTAAGTCAATGAATGATTAACTATACTTTTTTGGGAAATCTCTATAATGAGGGAGATCTGACTGTTTTATCCGGGTAAAATATTACAGAATTCAGGCCAGACTCTTCGAGTGTTCCCACTGTTTCATCTGCTTCCTCACTTAAGCGACTGAAGTTAATTTTGCTTCCAACTGTGCATCAGAAAGGTTCTCTTGTTGAAGCTAAGTATCTACCACAAAGCCTTTACAAAAACAGGTAAGATGGATTGTAGCAGGGTTAGTATGAAACCAGTTTTCTATGAAAGAATCTAATCTTGAGTTTTACCGTTTCAAAGGTAGTTGATTTCTTAAAAAGGCTTCCTTTTTTCATTTATATTGATTTTACTGCATAAAAAAATCCGAAGAACCAATATGCTTTTCGGATTTTTTTAGCACTTTACAAAGTTCGTAGGAAATCTACTATTTTCCGCCACTTGAGAAAGAACGGGATCGGGTAGAAGAACCGGAACTATAGCGTGAACCAGAGCGGGAAGAACGACTCACTCGGCTTTGTACTCTATTTTTAAAGCTACTATTAGGGTTTTGTTTGGCAACCACGGAAGATTTGGAACCGTATTGTGGTAAACCGGAAGAGGTGCTTCTTCCGTAATACGGACGGCTACCCCGGTAGTTGTCTCTGTAGTCTACATAAGAAGTACGGTAGACCGGTCCGGCCATTAAACCCATCATACTGCTCATAAAGGCATATTGTCCGTAAAACTGCCAAAAAGAATTGCCACTGCTATTGGTTGCCCATTGTCCGTATTTTTCATTTCCTACGTAACGGGAATAGCCTGGAGGCGCAGTTTGTTTGGTCACCTTTCCATTTTCCTTCGAAGCGACTTCCATCCCCATATCATTCTGATGTTGGTTAAAAAATGCTTCTTCCACTTCGTACCAATCGGTAGTTTCCTCATAAGGTGTACCGTCTTCTTTTTCTTTGATGAGCTTATATTTATGCTTATAATCTTCGAAAAAAGAACCTTCTACGTCCATGTCATACAAGATGATGGTAAAGTTCTTTTCCTTATCCATGTCGCGGATTAAGGTATCGATCGGAGATTTGGCAAATTCTTTTCCTCCGCAGGCGCCCAAAAGCAGCAAGCATAAAACCAAAGATACTTGTTTAACTTTTCTGTTATGCATAAGATTGATTATGGTTATTAATTTACAAGGGTCAAGTCTGAAGACTTGTAGGTTAATAATTAAGTAATGTACTTTTTTTGAAATAGTCTGAAATACAGTGATATATAAAGTATTATCCGGGTAAAATATTACTGAATTGCTCGGGTTCTTCGAGTACTCCTACAGACGCTTCAAATTCGTCTTCTCCCCATTGCTCAATATTCAGGGCGTATTTTTCGGAATCATCGTAATAGTCCCAAGTAATAAATTCGGACCAATTTTCATTGTCAGTATTCCGGAAATACCCCGGGCGTTCACTTTCCCGGTAATACGTTTTTCCTTCATATTCAATTTTACGAGGGGGTTTGCCTTTGTTGATCAAGGACTCTTCTACCCCCTCATCCAAGCGGCCGAAGTTGATTTTTTTCAGCACTTGTATTTCTAATTCGTCATCCTCGTCTAAACTCAGAAAGATGGTTTCATCAGAGCTCACCAACTTAAATTCATAGGAAAAGTAATTGTCTCCCCAGTCGTATTCGTATTCCTCCGCCACTTCCCAAGTCTTTAAATTATAATCTACCACAAACCCTTTACGCAAGTCGGTAAGGCGGATATTGGTGGGATCGTAATGAGGTCCTTCTTCCTTTTTTTCTTTTTTCTTTTTAAAAAATCCAAATGGCATGATGTCAATTTTTTTTACCCTTTCAAATGTAGTCAATTTCCTGAACAAGGAGAAAAGTATCACCGGAGTGATATGTTGGTTCTATACGTAAAATAACGCTTTACAGATACAAAACCTCCTATTTAAATAACTTCCGTAACGGCCAGGTTAAAAGAATGGGAGGTTTCTTGGTATTGTTGACTGCCTGGTGTATAGGTCCGTTCGGTAAACATCACTGTTTTTTTGCGGTCAATGGTGAGCACGGTAGAACAACGGGTGCCATACCTTTCCATTTTGATAAATTTAGGCGATAACTGCCGCTCCATTTCCAATCCTACTCCTGTCTGGGGTAGTTGGCTGTCCGGGGCCATTTCCGTATCGTAGAGCATATCTAACAGGGGAGTGGCAAAAACGCGATGTTGTTGGATAATTTCTTGCAATTGATGTCTCCCTTTGGTCACTTTGGGCCAGTTGGTGTTTAGTAAATGGTTGCTCAAACCATAATAACCGGGGGGTAATCGTAAAGGAACGCCTTCCTTGTTCGAATAGTAATAGAGTTGTTCAAAAGTACCCACCAGTAAGTTAAAGCCATTGTAAAGGGAAGGCTCGTGCGGAAGATTTTCAAGGTAATGTTCAGGAGAAGAGTGTCCGGTGAGATAATCTAATGTTAAATTGCCTCGGGTAGGAGCATCTTTTATAATAGCTTCCGGGTCACGATAGTTGGTAATGGCCGAAAAGCGTCCTTCTTGAGTCATCCCCAGCCAGGTGCCACCGGCTTGTAAGTCTTTTCCTGCCAATAAGTTGGGCTGCTCTTCCCAGAAGTTTGCAGGGAGAGTAGGACGTTGGTAAAATTCATCCCGGTTGGCCGCCAGGATGAGCCGGTAATCGGGATGGGTGTCCCAGGCAAAAAGTATCAAACACATAGTCGTTTTTTGTTTTTGTAGTACACTGAAAACTCTCGGAAAAAAAAATCGGATAGCGTAAAAAAAATAGATTTTCGAAAAAAACTTCATTTTTTATGCCATAGCCCGTATTTTCAAAAAGTATATTCTCATCAGGTATTGTTTTTATAGACTCAACAAAAATTTTATGGCAACAATTCTGGAAGTTAACCAATTGCGAAAGTCCTTTTTCACCCCAATGGGAGAACTTGTGGTATTGCAAGATATTACTTTTTCCGTACAAGAAGGAGAGTCTTTGGCAATAGTGGGAGCCTCCGGAAGTGGCAAATCTACTCTGTTAGGACTTTGTGCCGGACTGGACCGGGTATCGGGAGGGACAGTGAGCCTCACCGGATTGAACCTGGCCAGTCTCAGTGAAGACGAACGGGCTTTGTTGCGAAGAAAACAAATGGGCTTTGTTTTTCAAAGCTTTCAGTTGATGCCTACATTAACGGCCCTGGAAAATGTTGAGTTGGTTGTGAATATGAACCACCATCGAAAAGAATCACAGTTATCCCGGCATATTTTACAAAAGCTCGGACTGGGGCATCGCTTGCATCACTATCCGGGGCAATTGTCGGGAGGGGAGCAACAAAGGGTTGCCATCGCCCGGGCTTTTGTCCTTCAGCCCAAAATTATTTTTGCCGATGAACCTACCGGAAACCTGGATGCTCTTACGGGATGTAATATCATCAACCAACTCTTTGATTTGAATTCCGAGCATGGAACCACTCTGATCGTAGTGACGCATGATGAAGCCTTGGCGGCCAGAGCCAAAAAAGTATATAGATTGGATTAACTACCTTACCCAGCTTATCAAATTAATTTTTCGCTCAAGGCTTTTTGGATAGCTTCCGACCGGTTTCGAACCTGTAGTTTATCGTAAATATGCTTGATATGAGTTTTGACGGTTTCTTTGGAAATAAATAATTTCTCGGCAATCAATTCATAGGTATTGCCTTGGGAAACTTCGGTCAGTACTTCTGTTTCTCTTTTGGAAAGCGGTGAGTGGGGATTGCGCTGAAACGACTGTACTACCATTTTGGCAATGACGGCACTCATAGGGGCTCCGCCTTCCATGATTTTCCGGATAGCTTCCACCAATTCCACGGCCGATACATTTTTCGTCAGGTATCCTGTAGCCCCGGCACTTAAGGCATTGAAGACCATTTGATGTTCCGTATGTACGGAAATGATGATGATACTGATCTCCGGGTTCATTTTCCGGATTTTCCGGATGCCGTCAATGCCGCTCATCCCGGGCAGTTCAATGTCCAATAAGAGAATATCCGGAGCATCTTTATGAAGTCTTTTGAGGGCATCTTCACAGTTGGGGTAGGTGCTGACAATGTGAAAAGAGGGAATGGTGTTCAAGATAAGGGCAAACCCCTCTCTTACTTCTTTGGTGTCTTCAATAATGACGATGTTTACTGGATCCTGTTGTAGATTCATTTTCATGAGTACGTTTTTAGATGGGTGGCATTAAATTGATCATGGGTGGAAAACGGCCGTCTGTATAAGCTGTTCGCCAAATGTATTTTTGTTAATTTCTCATCAGCATTTTGCTGGACAACGCAAGTACTGGCCTTACCGGCTCAACCTAGCTTGTAAAAAGGAAATATCAACGTCCATCAAAAAAGTATTGGCGATGGGTGTTAGGTATGCAAGTGTTTAAAAAGGTCTTGATGGCTCAAAGGCAGTAATTGGTAATTTCCAAGAAAAAGTAGAACCTTTTTAGGTAAATGTAAATACCCCAGAATAAGTGAATTTTAAGAATGAAATGTACTTTTTGGTACTGTTGGCAATAGTGTATCCCTATTTTAATGGGATGTTTTAGACTCTTGAATCCTTTTATTTATTTGGTAACAAGGTATAAACTATCAATAGTTCTGTAAACTACCATTTTATAATGAATTTTTCTAAGCTTAAAAAATCCACCTTTTCAGGTGATTTATCCCTTTTGATTTATTTCCAACTTTGCTGGTAGGAAGCATAAAAGAAATCCCATTTTTTAACCATGCTTCGTGTGTGCTTAATTAATTAACTATTCAGTACTGATTTTTACATCATCACCCATACAGGCTAATCCCCTGTAAGAGGGGGGAATGTATTCCCTTTGTAAAAATGGCTTAGCGAAAAACAAAAATTAGCATTCAATACATACTAAAAGGACAAGTGCCTGTATCAACAAGCGGGCACTTGATCGGTCATAGATTATCCACAACTAATTATTGAGTTTACAAGAAATTTCTAATTACACCTTATATCTAATAAACTTATGAAGAGATTACTACTCAATGTAATTGGAGTAAGTCTGTGTTTACTATGTATGCAGGCCTATGCCCAAGAGAGGACTGTAACGGGGACGGTTACGGCTTCGGAAGATGGCGCACCGTTACCGGGTGTCAGTGTATTGGTGAAAAGTACGAATACAGGAGGAGTTACTGATATTGATGGCAAATTCCGTATCGCTCTTTCCGAAAACGCGGAAGTACTGATTTTTAGCTTTGTCGGATATGAAAGCCAGGAGGTAGCCATTGGCAACCAATCGGTGATCAATGTTAGTTTGAAGGGCTCGGAAAAACTACTGGAAGAAGTAGTGGTGGTAGGCTATGGTACCCAAATCAAGCAGGACCTGACGGGGAATATCGCCAAAGTCAGTGGGGAAGAAATTAAAGAAATGCCCGTACAGAGTTTTGAGCAAACCTTACAAGGGAGAACCACCGGGGTATTTATCGAATCATCTAACGGGAAACCCGGGGAGGCGATTAAAGTCCGGGTGCGGGGCTCCTCTTCCGTATCGGCTTCCAACCAACCTTTGTATGTGGTGGACGGAATTCCGGTGACTTCGGAAAATCAAGGGATCACCAATAACCAACCGACCAACCCTTTAGCCGATATTAATTTCAATGATGTGGAATCCATTGAAGTATTGAAAGATGCTTCTGCGGCTGCTATTTACGGTTCGCGGGCAGCCAATGGGGTGGTCATCATCACCACCAAAAGGGGGAAAGCCGGGAAAACAAAAATCGATTTGAGTTATCAAACGGGTTTTAGCAAACCGACCAATAAAATTGGCTTTCTAAATGCTGCAGAATACCGCGAACTCTATACGGAAGCTACCTTACGTTATCTGGGCATTGATCCTGTTACTGCCACCGAACAAGACAAGCAAGATGCGGGTATCTTTTTGGAGGAAACTACCGGCTTGGTACCGGGCTTTGTATCGAATACCGAGACCGATGAAAATTGGGAAGATATTGCTTTTCAGGATGCAGTGAGTCATCAAGCTAACTTTTCCATGACCGGTGGAAATGAAAAAACACAATTTTATATCGGTGGTAATTATTTCGACCAGGAAGGAATTTTATTGGGAACGGGTTTTGAACGCTTCAGTGGCCGTTTGAATCTGGATCACCAGGCTTTTGACCGTTTGAAAGTAGGCGGTGGATTGAGTCTCTCCCGCACCGAACTGGAACGGGTGTCAAACGACAACGCATTTTCCACCCCTTTACAATTGGTAGCCCAAGCCCCGGTGACTCCGGCTTATGATCCGGAAACCGGAGAACCGAACCGGAACACTATTTATGACAATGGCTTGGTGGAATTTGCAAACTCGGAAAGTGGAACCGAGAACTATAGAATGTTGGGAAATATTTATGGAGAATTAACCATCCTGCCAGGGCTGCGTTTCCGTACAGACTTAGGTGTAGATTTATTGGACCAACAGGAAGAAAACTACTCGGGGATTACCTCGATAGATGGCCGCCCCTCTGGCTTGGGGGAAAGCCGGAAAGTGCGGGTAATAAACTTCAATACCAATAATTTCTTGACCTATTCCAAAAGTTTCAATAAGCTCCACAATTTGGATGTGACCTTGGGGATGAGCTTTCAACGTTCTTCCACTCAACTCACCAGTTTGCAGGCCAAAGGATTTCCGCATGATGAATTAAATACGATTGCCAGTGCCGTAGAAACCGTTACATTTATTGCATCGGAGGAAGACTTTTCCTTTTTGTCCTATTTTGCCAGGGCAAATTATAAATTCAATAATCGTTATTTATTGAATGTCAGTGCCCGGATAGACGGATCTTCCAAATTCGGCAAAGACAACCGTTACGGTTTTTTCCCGGCAGTATCTGCCGGCTGGATCCTTTCCGAAGAGTCCTTTCTGGACAACCTTGGAGTCCTTAGCTTTTTGAAACTCCGGGCCAGTTACGGATTAACCGGAAATGCCCCTACCTCAAATTTTGCACACCTTTCCACATATAAAGGGGTGAATTATGCCGGAAAACCGGGCTTGAGACCCTGGACACTCCCTAGTCCCGATCTTAAATGGGAAGAAACTACCCAAATGAATTTTGGTTTGGATTTTGGCCTTTGGAATGACCGCATTACCGGGGAAATTGATTATTATATCAAAAATACTACGGACCTCTTATTAAGCAGAACACTACCTGCTACTTCAGGATACACTTCCATTTTCGAAAATGTGGGAGAAATGGAAAATAAAGGGATCGAGTTACTTTTAAATGTAGCCATCTTGCAACAAAAGCCTTTCTCCTGGGACATGAGCTTCAACATTGCCCGGAATGAAAATGAAGTCGTGAAACTGTTAGGAACAGATATCATCGGAAATCCTTTCCGAGTGCGGGAAGGAGAGCCACTTGGGGTTTTCGTTACCCGGAAATATGCCGGAGTCAACCCTGACAACGGGGATGCTTTATACGCTGACGGGGAAGGTGGAACGACTGCGGATTACAACCTGGCTCCGAATATGGTGGTGGGCGATCCCAATCCTGACTTTGTGGGCGGTTTTACCAATAACTTTTCCTGGAACGGATTTGATTTGAATGTATTCTTCCAGTTTGTCCAAGGCAATGATATTTATGTGGGTTCCAAAACGTATTCTTCCAGTAATGCCTCCAGCTTTTTGGACAACCAAACCAAAGACCAGATGAGAAGGTGGCAAAAACCCGGAGATATTACCGATGTACCCCGGGCCGAATTGGTAGGAGGGATAGGAGATCAAACCTCCAGTCGCTATGTAGAAGACGGTTCGTATATCCGTTTGAAGACTATTACCTTGGGCTATAATTTCCCGAAAACAATTACTGATAAATTGTTTTTAAGAAGTCTGCGGGTATATGTGTCCGGGCTCAACTTATGGACCATTACCGATTATACCGGTTGGGATCCGGAAGTCAATTATACCGGTACCAATCGCTCCCAGACCAATACCAATTTGATCCAGGGGTATGACTTTTACACGGCTCCACAACCCAAAACCTGGAGCTTTGGAGTAAATATTGGCTTATAATTTCCGGAAGAAATATGTCTCAATTTTAAAATTAGAACAAACATGATAAAAATATATAAGGTGCATATAATGAGCCTGGTAGTAGCCGGAACCATGTTGCTACTCACAGCTTGTGATAGTCAATTGGATATTAAGCCCAGGCAGTTGATTAAAACCGAGGAAGTATTGGTGGATGAAGGAAACTTGCAATTGGTGTTGATCAGTGCGTATACAGGGCTAAAAGGGACCTTTGGGACAAATGAGGCCGGTGAGTTGTACGGAGGCGATTTTAACTTTTTCAGTGAATTATTAGCTTCCACCGGGGAAGTGACTTGGGTGGGGTCTTTTGACCAACAGAAAGAACTCATCAATAAAGCCGTTTTGGTTAACAATAGCCGGGTAAGGGACAGCTGGATACGTGCCTATGATGTGATGAATTCACTCAATATTGTGCTCAAATATTTGGACTTGGCTAAGAGTCCCGAAAGTAAAGCTTCTTTGGAAGGACAGGCTCTGGCATTGAGAGGTTTGATATACTTTGATTTAGTGCGTTTTTGGGGAACTCCGTACCAAGCATCGGATAGCGAATATGGGGTGCCATTGGTACTTACGCCAACGGAAAAAGTGGAGGACATTGAGTTTGTACCGCGAAATACGGTTCATGAAGTGTACGGGCAAGTGGTGGAAGACTTATTGAAAGCCAAACAATTATTAGAAGGCTTTGATAAAAATGATGTATTTATATCTTCTTATGCCGTTAGTGCCATTCTTTCACGGGTGTATTTGCAACAGGGTGAGTTTCAAAAAGCGGCTGAAGAGGCCAATAGGGTGATCGGCTTTAATGTAGATGGGAAAAATATTTATAAACTAATGGATTCGCCCCTAAAAGCATTTAACAACGAGTCCAATTCAACGGAAGATGTTTTTGCTTTGCAGTTGAATTCGGTAAGTACCTCCGGTGAAAATAATGCAGGCCTAACCACTCATTATGCCCGGCTTAACGGACATGGAAGAGGGGATATGCGCATCAGTCAATCGCATATTGACCTGTATGAGGATGGGGATTTGCGGGGAGGTGTCGTTGATAACCTGGCAGATGAGGCAGTGATTGCCAATGTAGATCAAATGTTTTATATCGGTGTCGGAGGGCAAAATGACGGAGGGATTCAAACTTCCAAATATGGTGACGGAAGTAGAAATATATCCATCATCCGTTTGGCGGAAATGTACCTGACACGGGCCGAAGCGAATTTTGAAGCAGGAACGAATATCGGAGCTTCTCCCCTGGAAGATATTAATGTGATCCGGGAACGGGCCGGATTGGACCCTTTGGCCGGACCCCTAACCCGGGAAATGATCCATAAGGAAAGGCATCTGGAACTGGCTTGGGAGGGTTTTACCTTGCATGATATGAAAAGATGGAAAGAAAATATCGGGAGCTTGGCTTATGATGCTCCGGAATTGATCTTGCCAATTCCCGAAAGAGAAATAGAAGCCAATGAAAACTTAAAACAACTGCCTCATTACGGTCAGTAATCTTAGGACTGGTTCAAACCAATCAAGTTGCCCCTTTCCGGTTGATCCGGGGAGGGGTTTTATATATACCTGTTCAGAATAGGCATTATTGTAATGAATTTGTAAATAGAAAAGAAGAGGTATATCGGTCTTTTCTTTTTGGGAATAGCCAACTGTTAGAAACTTCTTAGATAAGTGAAGTTTGTGATGTGTTAGTGTTATCTCACATTCTTAAGTAAGAAAATAGTTTTTGCTTTAAGGTGTTGGGAAATAGTGAGTATTGTTGCCGAAGAGCAGTCTCTGTTCTATAGAAGCTTTTTACTTCAAGATAAACCGTACCCTTCTGTTTTTCTTCCGGTTTTGCTCCGAAGTGTTGGATGCCAGGTTTTCCCGGTCGCTTTTTCCCAGGGCGGTGATCCGGTTTTCTTCCATGGTAGGCTTCCGGACAATTATGGTCGATTTCCTCTTGAAACAAATCCCTTAAATTAATCAATGTATTATTAGGAGGAATCCCCACTCTGTATAAGGCATTGATGGGCATTTGAAAACCCCAGACATCGGATTGGGGAGTGGCTTTGCAATGAAAGGCATAGTTGAGTACCGGATGGGTGAAAATAGAGGACTTGACAACCTTTTGTTTGTTTAAAATCAAACTATTGGCTTCCACATAGTAAATATAACAATGGGATGAAGGAAGCATTACATCCAACTTTTTGATGGTGTCCGTATTAAACTCAATAGGCTGTAATAAGAGTGGTGTATTCATTTTTTATATTTCAAAAATGTAGTAATACCAGAATTTTAGGGGTATGGTTTTAATATACTACTTTCTCCGGGTAAAATCCTAATGGATAGCGTTTATGAATTTTTCTTTACAAAATGTAAGATCTGCAAATACTATCCTTTGGATTATACAAAACGAATTTAACTTTGTTGAGTAAATAGAAACTTGTAGAAGATTTTAGGATTTATTTCAGTCCCTGCTGTTGTACATTGTGAGAAAATACTGAAGCAATCTCTTCACGGTTACCACTGAGGCGCAAACAAACTTCCTCAAAGTCCATGAAGAGTGTGACAGTGCAAATTTGTACAATTATATGAATTCTAACATCAATAAAGACTCAAACACAATCCATGAAACACTTGTACCTGATACTTTGCTTTTTACTCTGTATCCCCTTGACCGGTATAGCACAAAAAAAACCGTTTTACCATCCGGAAGTCAGTCATTGGAAGGATGCCAAACCTTCCTCTCAGGAACAAATCACATATAGTTTGTTTTTAGTAGGCGATGCGGGAACTCCTTTGTCAGAAAGTAAAGTAGAGCCGGGGCTGGATTTGCTCCGGCAACAATTGCAAACAACTCAGGTGGCTGCAGATATTATTTTCTTGGGCGATAATATCTATCCCAAAGGCTTGCATAGTAAAGAACATCCTTTGCGAAAACAGGACGAACAAAATCTGACAACCCAATTGGAATTACTTCGGGATTTTAAGGGAAAGGGGTATTTCATCCCGGGCAATCACGATTGGGCGCAAGGGAAAGCATACGGCTTGGAGAATCGCCTCAATCAAGAAGCTTTTATTACTGAGTATGGTTTGGACAATGCTTTAATGCTGCCGGAAGATGCTTGCCCCGGTCCAAAAGTAATTCCGGTAAACGATGAACTGATACTGATTCTGATAGACACCCAGTGGTGGTTGCACCCGTTTGACAAACCGGGAATCGAATCCGACTGTGACGTAAAAAACGAAGAGGAGTTTTTGCTGTTGCTCAAAGATGTCATTTTGGAAAATTATGACAAACAGATTGTGGTCGCCGGACATCATCCCTTGTACAGCAATGGGTTGCATGGAGGGCATGCACCTTTGAAATACCATTTGTTTCCGTTGACTAGCATTAAAAAAGGATTGTTTGTACCCTTACCCGGTTTAGGGTCTATTTATGTAATGGCTCGTACGGTGGTGGGCAATATCCAGGATGTTCCACATCCACTTTATCAAGCCTTGGTAGAAAAGTTAGAAGAAGTATTTCAATTACATCCGAATTTAATTTATGCAGCAGGTCATGAACACAGTTTGCAATACATTCCCAAAAACAAACTGCATTATGTGATCAGTGGGGCAGGGTGTAAGGCTTCTTATGTAGGTAAAAACAAACAGGCCCATTTTACCTACCGCCACAAGGGTTTTGCCAAGGTAAATTTTTATACCAACGGAGACGTTTGGTTGGAGTTTTGGGTGGCTGGAGAAGATGAGCCCCAGGGAAAAGTAGCCTACCGGGAAAAATTATTTACTCATACTGGGCATACTGCCGAATCCCAAGAGGATACAACGGCTTTCCGGAAAAAACCGGGAGAGATGGTTTCGGTGGCAGCCTCTCAGAAATTTGCTTCCAATGAGTTTAATACCTGGTTTTTAGGTGAAAACTACCGGAGTGAATGGAGTGAAAAATTAAAGGAAGTTCCCTGTTTCGATCCGCATACGATGCTAGGAGGATTAAAAGTTGTCAAAAGAGGAGGGGGAAACCAAACAAAGTCCCTACGCCTCCGTGCTCCGGATGCCAAAGAATATGTGTTGCGCTCTGTCGAGAAATTCCCGGAAAAGGTTTTGCCCTCATTTTTGCGAAAAACCATTGCGGAAGATATTGTGGAAGAGCAAATCACCAGTTCCCATCCTTTTGCGGCATTGACGATTCCCCGTTTATCCGAAGCATATGGAATTTACCATACCAATCCAACGATTTTTTATGTGCCCCGTTCTTCCTGGTTAGGGCGTTACGCCAGTGATTTTTCCGAAGGTTTGTATCTGTTTGAAGAGAGGCCCGATGACAATTGGGAAAAAGCCACTTTTTTCGGCAACTCGAAAAAAATCATCAGTACAGCGAAAGTGCTCAAAAAAATCCGGAAGGACAATGATGACTTGATCGACCAATCCATGGTATTGAAGTCCCGTTTGTTTGATAGTTGGATAGGTGACTGGGACCGGCACGATGATCAATGGCGTTGGGCTTCTTTTAAAGATTCCTTAAGAAATATAAAAGTATATCAGCCCATTCCCCGGGACCGCGATCAGGCATTTTTCTGGTCGGATGGTTTTTTGATGAAGTTGGGTACACGTAAATGGGGCTTGCGCAATTTTCAGGGGTTCCATCACGAAATCCGCGACCCGGTGGGCCTGAATTATTATAATGTACATTTTGACCGCTCTTTTTTGAACCAACCCGAATGGCCTGCCTGGCAGGCGGCTGTGGATTCTTTGCAATCTTCGATGAAGGATGAACTGATTGAAGAAGCCATACGGGATTTGCCTCAAGAAATTTATCAATATTCGGGAGAGGAAATCATTGCCAAATTAAAAAGTCGGAGAGACAATTTTGAACAGTATGCACGGGAATGGTATTTATATCTGGCCAAAGAAGTGGATATTGTCGGTTCGAAAAAGCATGAATACTTTCAGGTAGAACGATTGAACGAAGAAGAAACGCGGGTGCGGGTGTTTAAGATGAAGAAAGATAGCCGGGAAAAAAAGCATTTGATTTACGAACGCACCTTTCTGCGAAGCGAAACCAAAGAAATACGTTTGTACGGCATGGAGGGCGAAGATTTTTTTGAGATTAAAGGGGATGTGAAAAAGGGAATCAGGGTACGGGTGATAGGAGGGGAAGATAAGGATGAAGTCAATGATGTTTCTTCGGTGAAGGGTTGGAGAAAGAAAACCAAAGTATATGATCAACCGGGAGGAATTGAAATTAAACCGAATAAAGAAACGCAAAACAAAACAGCAAGCGATCCTCAAATCAACCAATATGATCGCAAAGCTTATAAAATCAATTATGTGGGACCTTTGTTGACCATGGGTATCAGTCCGGATGACGGAATTGTACTAGGAGGAGGAGTGCAAATGAAAACATATGGTTTCCGGAAAGAGCCTTTCAAAGCTCATCACAGGGTTTTGGGAAGTGTAGCCCCTAAAAACCTGTCTTTTTCAGTACATTATCAAGGAGAGTTTAGGCATATTCTGGGCAAATGGGATGCAAAGATAATTGCCGATGTACGCTATCCGAATTTTGTGGATTTCTTTTATGGTTTGGGTAACGAAACCGAAAATCATGTGAACGAACGGGGGAAAAACTATTATCGCTTGCGGTACAAACAGGTCAAATTGTTTCCGGCTTTGCGTAGAAAATCGACCGATGGACAGCACGAATATGGCTTGAGTTATTATTTTCAAAATATAGAAATAGAGGATGATACGGATAAAAGCCGTTTTATTTTTAGTGAAGAAAGTGGCTTGAAAGACGCTACCGTAATTGAAGAAGATCAACGCTTTCAAGGCTTTTTCGGTTATTACCAACTCGATCTTCGCAATTCGGAGGTGTTTCCTACCAGTGGTTTGTATATGAATACCACATTGGGTAGAATATGGGGCTTTGGTGAAAGTCAAATCCGGGATATCAACTATACGAAATTGATTACCGATTGGCGTTTTTATTGGAGTCCGGGCCGGGCCAAACGCCTGACGTTTGCCTTGCGAGCGGGGGGAGCCGTTAACTGGGGGGATTATCAGTTTTTTCAGGCCAATACCTTGGGAGGAGCAAAAAATTTACGAGGATTTCGTAGAATGCGCTTTGCCGGAGACAAATCGTTTTATAGCAATAATGAAGTTCGCTTTACATTACTCAACGTCCGTACTTTTCTCTTTCCTGCCCAGTTGGGACTTAGTGGTTTGTATGACGTGGGAAGAGTATGGTACGAAGACGATCAGGGGAAGGACCCTTCGGTGGCGGATGGCACTTCTGAAAAATGGCATCAAGGCATAGGAGGCGGAGTATGGATCTCTCCGTTCAACAAGGCAATCATCTCTTTGGATTTGACGCATTCGGAAGAAGAAGACCGCTTTTTAGCGTATCTCCGTTTGGGGTTTATGTTTTAGAATGTTGAAGGAATGGAGGAGTGAAGGATAGAAGGAGGGAGGAATATGTCAATGTTAAAAAACGTCCGATCAGCAATTCGCGACTACAACGATTTTGTCTTCGAGCTTCTCAATTCAAGGTTTCAAGCATGTGTTTAAAGAGTTTGGTTCTTTATAAAACTCTTCAAGGTTTTTGCTGAAGTGTCTATACAAATAGATTTTGAAAAACCTTGAAGAGTTGAAATTTCAAATAGAGTAGGAACTACGATTCTTTCAATACACTCCTTGAGATAACAATTTTCTGAATTTCGGAGGTGCCTTCATAGATTTGGGTGATTTTTGCATCCCGCATCAAACGCTCCACATGGTATTCTTTTACATAGCCATAACCACCGTGGACTTGTACGGCTTCAACGGAGATATCCATGGCTGCTTGAGAGGCGTAAAGTTTTGCCATGGCGCTGTATTTGGAAAAATCTTTTTTCTGATCTTTTAAGTAGGCAGCTTTTAGGCAAAGCATCCGGGCAGCTTCCACCTGAGTCGCCATATCAGCCAGTTTAAAGGCAATGGCTTGATGTTCGCAGATGGGTTTGCCGAAAGATTTGCGTTCTTGAGAATATTTCAAGGCCAATTCGTAAGCGCCCGAAGCAATTCCCAAGGCTTGTGAGGCAATACCGATCCGGCCTCCGTTCAGGGTTTCCATGGCAAACTTAAACCCGAACCCATCCGGGCCAATGCGGTTTTCTTTCGGTACTTTTACGTCTGTAAAGCCTAAAGAATGTGTATCGGAACCCCGGATACCCAGTTTGTCTTCTTTTTTGCCTACAACAAACCCTTTCATTCCTTTTTCTACGATCAGGCAGTTAATGCCTTTGTGGCCTTTTTCCCGGTCTGTTTGGGCTATTACCAAATACACCCCGGCAGTACCACCATTGGTGATCCAGTTTTTATTACCATTCAAAAGGTAATAGTCCCCTTTATCTTCCGCAGTGGTATGTTGAGAGGTAGCATCGCTACCGGCCTCGGGTTCGGAAAGGCAAAAAGCCCCAATGATTTCTCCGGTAGCCAGTTTGGTCAGGTATTTCTCTTTTTGCTCTTCTGTACCGTATTTTTCCAACCCCCAACATACCAAGGAGTTATTGACGGACATGACTACGGAAGCCGAGGCATCTATTTTCGAAATTTCTTCCATGGCCAATACGTAGGAGACTGTATCCATTCCCCCTCCTCCGTATTTGGGGTCTACCATCATTCCCAGAAAGCCCAACTCTCCCATTTTTTTCACTTGCTCATGAGGAAACTTTTGTTGTTCATCACGCTCAATAACACCCGGTAAAAGTTCTTTTTGGGCAAATTCCCGGGCTGCATCCCTTACCGCTAATTGTTCTTCAGTAAAATCAAAAGTCATAATCTTATGTCTGTTATTGGTTGGTTATGTTTTATTATGTGTTTGTATAGTTCCCGATGTTTTTGGGATTTTTTGAAGGGAGACCGGAATTTATGTGTCAGTAAGTGGCTCATGCATAGCTTACTGAAGGTCTGCTTCGAGTTATAGCGAATTTTCGCTGAAATTTACAAAAAAGATTGGATTTGAAGAATAAGAAGGAACAGAAAAAATGCCCCTTTGACGGACAGGCACTATCGTCCGCAAAGAGGCATCTTATACTAGGGGTACTGTTTGGAATAAGGTATTTTAGGCTAGTTGTAGGATAATAATTTGGCTTATTTTAACCATTGTTAATCCAGTTGACTCTACTCACTCTATGAATTAGGTTGCTAAGAGAATTATTTCTTGTTCTTATTACAAAGGTAGGGGGAAAGGCATGAGGTATACTCAAATAAATTCACCAAAACCGATACCTGAATCTACTAATTTACACTAGTGAATTATCACTATAGTGAGTCGGCATGATTTTCTGCAGAGTTAGATCTCGCTCTCCGTATAAACGACTTCTTCCTTTTCAGGGACAACTTTAAGTGCTCTTGCCAACAGAATGGCTAAAAAGGAACTGGCTATGGCGATGTATCCTACCGTATCGTAATGGGTGAGTTGTCCGGAAGCATTTACGGTAATTATTATACCGGACACAAAGGCAGCAAGACCGGAACCTAATTGCTGTATGGCAGTCCGCATACTCATAAAGCTGCCCCGGGATTCGGGGGTGACTACCGCGGTAATCATTGTTTGTACGGTCACGATACGCCCACTTGCCAGGATAAAGAACAGAGAAGTGATGATCAGGGCATGTAACAAGGAGGTTTCAGGTAGGTGGGTGAGTAAATAGATGGGAATGGTCACCAACGAAGCGGTGGCGGCAAATACTTTGAGCCTTCCGAAACGGTCGGCCATTCGGCCGATCCAGGGAGATATAAAAAAGGAACAAAGTCCACCAGCCAAATAAATGTATTTGAGTTGTTCTTGTAAAAAACCTACGTTTTTGAGCATATAAGGGGCCAGAAACGGAATAATGGTATATTGACCGGAGATCAATATGACACCTAACAGCAATGCAATGACTTGGTTTTTATTGGAAAAAATATTTTTGAATTTCCGGATCGTTGAGACTTGCTTTGAAGTGACATGTTCCTTCATTGAAGGCATGACTTTGAACATGAATAGACCCACGATAACACTGCCCGTAGCTAGGACAAAAAAAGGCATTCTCCAATTGATCAAATCGGTGAGGTATAAGCCAAAGGGTATACCGGCAACGGAAGCCAATCCAAAAGAAGACATTACGACTCCCATAGCCGAAGCTCTTTGCGACAAGGGGATTGCATCACCTACTATTGATAGAACCAGAGCTCCAATCAAGCCGCCGAAACCTCCGGTAATGATTCTTGCAATTAATAACGTAGAGTATGAATTAGACAGACCACAAAAAAAAGTTCCGATGCTAAAGCCAATGTAAATGCTTAATAAGAGTTTTTTCCGGTCAAACCGATCGATAAAGGTAACTCCTATCAATCCCACTACCCCGGCACTGAATTTATAAGAAGTCACCAATAAGCTAAAGGCGGTGGTATCTATTTGGAATTGGCTCATGAAAATATCCGCCAGGGGCATGATGATCATGAAATCCATAATATGTGTGAAATTGACCGCTGCCAATAAGTAAAGCAATAGCTTATATTCTTTCATACCTCCATTGATTATGCTGCTTTGTACCTTTGCACAAAATCATTTAATACGTTTTCATATAGGAAACTGTGGAGTACCTGATATGTTGAAGCCAGGCCCTTTCTGAAAAGCCCCATTAAGGCTTGTCTGATGTAGAAAAACTCATAAACCTATTGAAAAACAGCAAAACTAGTCTCTTCTTTGCCGGTGCAAATGTATAGAATATTCACCGTACCGGAATCAATAGAGTCACAAGTATATTCCGGTTTTCCGGTTTTTATGCCTTATTTTTGCCTGATTTATTAGCGTATATATGTTGTTTGAACAATGAGAATTGATATAATAACCAGTGTCCCGAAGTTGTTGGAAAGCCCGTTTAGCCACTCTATCTTGCAGAGGGCCCAGGATAAAGGTTTGGTAGAGGTAGTGGTACATGATTTAAGGCAATACGCCATTAACAAACATGGGCAAATCGATGATTATGCGTATGGGGTAGGGGCCGGAATGGTATTGATGATTGAGCCGGTGTATAAATGCCTGATGCGCTTGCAAAGCGAAAGAGAGTACGATGAAGTCATTTATATGACTCCGGATGGGGATAGTTTTGAGCAAAAAACGGCCAATCAACTGTCATTGAAAAAAAATATCATTATCTTGTGTGGGCATTATAAAGGGGTGGATGAGAGGATCCGCCAACACTTTGTCACCAGAGAAATCAGTATTGGCAATTATGTCTTATCCGGTGGGGAATTGGCGGCTGCGGTGATTGCCGATGCTGTAATCCGCCTGATTCCCGGAGTATTGTCGGACGAAACTTCGGCACTGACCGATTCTTTTCAGGACGGCCTGGTGGCACCTCCGGTATATTCACGCCCGGCGGATTTCAAAGGGATGAAAGTGCCCGATATTTTGCTTTCCGGAAATGATGCCAAAATTGAAGATTGGCGTTTTCAACAAGCTTTGGACAGAACCAAAGAGAAGCGCCCCGATTTGTATAAAAAATACACCGGAGAAGAGTAAAGCCTGGCTTTAGATTTAAAACACGCAATATCTGGCTCAAACATTGAACAGTAATGATAAGCGTTAAATTATACTAGAATCTTCCATGAAAAAAACTTTTAGTACTATAGCGGCCCTATGTGTAGCCGGCTGTGTATGGATGAGTTGTTCGGAAACAAAAAGCACACAGGAAAATGAGGCAGCTTCTCAAACGACAACCCCTACACATCAACCAGTTGAACCTGCTGTAACTGCAGATACGAAATTTACTTCCTTTCCGGCTTTTTTCACACACCACTTTGTACAAAAAGAAAAAAGTGTGGTATTGCCAACGCTCAAACAGTTGATTCACTCGGATCATGGCGTGTATTTGAGCTACAAACCTGGAATGTCTGCCAATATTCAACATTTGAAATCCGCCAAAGAGCTTTTGGAATGGGCGCCCAGGCTGTCCGCTTCTCTGGAAGGACTGGATTGTAAGATTGCGGAAGGGGAACTTCCGGAATTTGATTTTGTGACAGGAGAGTTTGCCGAAAACGGTTGTTTTTATTCTACTCAAAAGGCCCGGGTTTTTTCAGAGAAATACGCTTCTTTAAGGGAAGAAGCCATGCTGGAGCCAACAGCTGAAGAAATAAAGCAAGCCCAAAAGATGGATGCATTGATTACAGAGAATGTGGTGATTACCGAGGCAAGAATAGGAATGCAGTTCGCAAATATTGAGGAAAAGTGGTATTTGATAGGGGTGGACGTTTCCTCCTTTGATATGACTTTGTAAGTGCCGAAACAGGTTTGAGGAGAAGCCCTTCTGAAAAATGGTTTTACCTAATGTCCTCAAACCTGTTTTATTTTTTTGTAATACCTTTTTATTAAGAAGTGGTTTCAACGTATAGTTTTTGACCGAAGATGAAAGCAAAACCGGCTCACCAAGGCACTTTTTGAAAAGAATAGCCAGTGCTATTGTTGAAAAAAGGAACACAGAGGAGGCCTTTTTGAAACATTTTCTAGGAAAAAGAAAAAGTTTAATTCACTTCTAAAAACCAAATGGGGTTTTTACACGGTTATTCTCCCGTAATTCAGATAAAAACAACACTTCCCTGGATGTTTTTTTATCAAATTCATTATTACTTTTGTACTACTGAAGTAAACTGACCTGGCTTATTATGGGGAAATTCTTTTTTAGCTTCTTACTACTTAGCCTGCCGCTACTTGCCTTTTCCCAACAATCTACGGAACAAATCAAAGCAAAACGGCAACAACAACTCCAAAAAGTTGAAGCGACTTCCCGTATTTTAAAAGCTACCGAAAAAGACCAATCCTATAACCTTAGCCGGCTTCGGGCTATTAACCGGCAAATAGACCAGTACCACAAGTTAGTAGAGAGTACCCAACAGTTTGTGGTCAGCCTGGAAGAAGATATACACTTTACCTCTTCTGTCATTATGGCCTTGGAGGGGGATATCACCCAATTAAAAGAGGAGTATGCAGCTATGGTGTATATGTCGTCTAAAACGAATAACGACCTCCAAAAGCTGTCTTTCTTGTTTTCCAGCCAAACCATTAATCAATTGATTGCCCGGATTAACTATATGGATCAATACCAATCGGCACGGAAAGAGCAAATAGCTGCGATTGACCAGTTAAAAGATCAGTTGGAGAGTAAGAAAGGGCAATTGGCATTACAACAAACGGAGCAAAAATTATTGTTGGAAAGTGAAGAGAAAGAACTGGAAAAACTAAAACAATTGCGAAGAAGGCAACAGGTGGCCGTCAACCAACTAAAGTCCAAAACCAGTACGCTCAAAGCTCAATTGAAAGAGGAGGAAGTGTCCCGGAAAATGATGAGTGATTTTGTGGAAAAACAAACAAAAAAGCCTTTGAGCGTAGCGGAAGATAATGTGAAAGTGAAAGAACCTGCACCGGCCGTAGCTAAAGAACTTTCTTTTGAAAACCTGAAATCCCAAATGAGCTGGCCTGTAGAAGAAGGCTTTATTTCCTCCAAATTCGGCAAGCAACCTCATCCGGTGCTGGAAAATGTTTTGATCGATAACCTGGGGATTGATATACGTACTAATACCTCTCAGTCGGTCAAAGCTGTATTTTATGGCAAAGTGACTGCGGTTACCAAGGTGCCTAATTTGCGATATGTGGTGATGGTACAACACGGGGATTACATTACCGTGTATGCCAAGTTGAAACGAGCGGATGTAAAAGTGGGACAAGAAGTAACCCCCCAAACGCAGTTAGGGGTAGTCGCCAATAATTCGGATGGGATTCCCGAGTTGCAGTTTCAAATTTGGAAAAAGCAATTGAAACTAAATCCTGAAGAGTGGTTGAAGCAGTGATATGTGTTTTTAACATTATTTATAAAAAGAAAACACTAACTTTAATTGGTTTTTACTAGCTTCATAGTTTCCGGAGTCTGACTTGACGAAGTAGCCTGATTGCTCTTGAATGAGCCGGCTTTTGCGGGAAGTTGTGTAAAAGCCTTTTTTAGTAACAGAAAGGAGGGTAAGTCGTGAGAAGTCCGGTGTTTTTTTAAATTTGAAAAAACTATAACCATCATATCACCTGTTTTTCAGGCAGGACTTGAAAAATAGGGAACATAAAAATTAGTCATTTAAAATCGAAGATGTACGTAATGAAAAGAGCACTAAAAACTTTTGTTCTTGTATTTTTCTTGTCGATAAGCTCCCTGTTGGCCACATCACAAGTTCCGAATTCAGGAAGCCTATCGGATACTAGCGAGATTTTACAACCTAAAGCCAATCATTATAAAGAAGCCATGTTAGTGACGGCAATCTTAGGGCAGTACCACTATAACAAACCTCCTTTTAATGATTCGCTCTCTTCCATCGTCTTCGAGCGCTTTATCAATACCTTGGATAACAGCCGGCAATATTTCATGGCATCGGATTTGGAAGTTTTGGAAGATTACCGCTTTCATTTGGACGATGATCTTAAAAACGGAAATTTGGGGGCGCCCTTTGCTATTTTTGAAGTATTCCGTCATCGCTTTTATAATAGAGTGGATAAAATTCAAAAACGCTTGCACCAAGGCAAGTCCTTTGACTTTACCAAAGATGAATTTTTTGATGTCAACCGGGAAAGTGTTGCTTGGGCGGCTTCGGAAAGAGAACTGGATGAAATCTGGCGTAAAAATTTGAAAAGTCAGGCATTGAATCTCAAATTGAGTGGAGATGATTGGGATACCATTGTACAAAAGCTTACCAAAAGATATGAACAATACCGAAAAGCCATAAGTCAATATAACAGTGATGATGTGTTTCAGCTTTTTATGAATTCATTCTCTGAGGCATATGACCCCCATACAAATTATTTTTCGCCAAAACGGGCCGCAGAGTTCCGCATTGATATGAGCCGTTCTTTAGAAGGTATCGGGGCACAATTAGGGGTGGAAAACGATTATATTGTCGTAAAGGATATTATACCGGGAGGGCCGGCTTTTAAAACCAATTCCCTGAATGTGGATGACAAAATCGTAGCCGTAGCGCAGGAAGGGGACAGCATCTATACGGATTTGGTAGGTTGGCGAGTAGACGATGCCGTACAGTTGATCCGCGGACCTAAAGGGACCGTTGTAAAATTGAAAGTAGTATCTGCCGAAGCCGGGATTCATGCAAAGCCTAAGGAAGTGGTGTTGATGCGGGATAAAATCAATCTGGAAGAGCAGTCTGCACAGAAAAAAGTCATTAAGTTCGATAACAAAGAGAAATCATTCAAATTTGGAGTAATTACGATTCCTGCCTTTTACCTGGATTTTGAAGCGGTGAAAAACGGAGAAGAAGAATTTCAAAGTACTCACCGGGATGTTAAAAAGCTTCTGGGTGAATTGAAAGAGGAAAAGGTAGACGGGCTGATCGTAGATTTGAGATTTAACGGAGGTGGGTCTTTGGAAGAAGCGATTCAATTAACAGGTTTGTTTATCAATGAAGGTCCGGTGGTGCAAATCCGGAGGTCAGACGGAACCGTGGAACATGGAGAAGACGATAACCCTGAAGTAGACTTTGATGGTCCGTTAGTAGTCTTGGTGAACCGCTTTAGTGCTTCGGCTTCGGAAATATTTGCCGGGGCAATTCAGGATTATAAGCGGGGCTTAATTATCGGTGAACAAACATTTGGCAAAGGAACCGTTCAACAAGTAATTGGTCTGAACCGCTTTTTGAATACGGACGAACCCTTGGGGCAGTTGAAATTGACCTTAGCTAAGTATTACCGGGTCACCGGTAGCAGTACCCAACATATCGGGGTTACACCGGATGTTGAATTACCTTCCGCTTACAGTGCCGAGGAGTTCGGAGAGAGTTCGCAGCCTACGGCCTTGCCTTGGGACGAAATTCAACCGATTCAATTCCATAGCTCTAACTTTATCAATGATTCGCTGATGCAACATATCGAAAAGGCTTTTCAGGTGCGGAAAAAGTCGGATGCGGAGTTGAAATTGTTGGAACAAAATATTGAAGAGCTTAACAAGTTGCGTGAAACTACGGTGATTTCTTTGAATGAGGAAGTGCGTAAAAAAGAGATCGATGAGTTGGATGAATGGGATTCGGAAGATTTACTAGAGGAAAATGCAACGATTGCCCCTGAGATAAAGGATATCATGAATGAAGATGAAATTCCGGATACTTACTTAAAAGAAGGGGCCTTTATTTTATCGGAATTGATACTTGCGAAAGTAAGTTAGTCGTAGCAGTGGTTTAAACGTTTTTTAAGAACAAGAAAAAGTTTAATTTACTTCGTAGACAAATACATTTATAGTAAGTAAAAACGGGTGGAATTTAATCCACCCGTTTTTACTTAGAACATTTTATAATACATTAATCAACCGATAGTAATCTATCATTGTCTTTCTAAAGGCTTCCCGTTCTTGGGCAGTATTTAACAGGGGGATTTCCATGTTCTCTTCTTTTATATAAAATTGACATTGGGCCAATAGCTTATTGTACAGCTTAGTGATAAACAAATATTGTTCGATAATATTTCCTTCCTGAAAAGAAATACTTCCGGAAGTGTTCAGGAGGCTGTCTTTCCACACTACTTCAAAATGATAAGGTTGAGAAAAATAAGCATTGGGCTCCAGCATGATATATGCACGGTAATGAAAAGGATCATTGACAATACATAAATTCAATACCGGGGGCAAAGTATCCGTATTTCGCTCTTCAATCCGGTAAAAGACCCTGTCTGTCTGATCATCTTCTTCCTGATCATAGTCCAAGGTCCGTACATTATTGAAAAACATACGGGATTGATCGGTTGTCGTAAACTCAATAGCTTCTTCAGGAATTGTTTTCTTTTTGTCTACGTTGCATGCACTCATCCAAGTTAACAAAATACCCAGGCAGATCCAGGGAGCATTAAATTTCATATACTTAAATCTTTACTATTCTTCTTGTATGACCTTAATAGCTAAGGTCCATTTCTCTGGAAGTGGGTAGTAGTTTTTTGCTTTGTTTATTTTCTTCTTTATTCAAGGGTCCTTTTTGACTTTTTGTGCGAGGCATATCATGGTTGACAGTAACCCTGAGTGCTTTCAATCCCTGAACACCTTGCAAGGCTTCTAACTCAAAATGTTCCACTTCAGAGGTCAGATAGCCCCGGTTTTGTAAATATTCGATGTACTCCAAGTACTCGGTTGCCTCTTTGGGTTGTACATAGACAATCGCGATTTTTCCGGGTTGGGTCAAGCGTTCCTGGGTATCTTTGATATTGGCTTTGTCAATCCGCTTTTTCATGATCTCATACCGGATATTATAGGCTCCGTCCACATCAAATTTTTTCTCATCCGCCCGGAAACGAATGGCCAGAGGGTTACTGTGTACCAATATCAAATGTGTAGTATCCAAAGGTACTCTTAAGGAGGGTTTGAGTTTTTCAGTCATTCTGGCAATTTCACTGGTAATGATTAACTGCCAGATCCGGAAATTCTTTAAAAAGGCTTCGTTAAAAGGTTGATCTTTGGAAATAGATGCCCCTACATACATATTGTATTCCACGCCATCTGTTTTGTATTTTTCGAAATAATGCGGAAACATTTCTTGAGCCTTTTTTTCTTCTTGTTCAATGTAATTGGAAACCATTTCATTGATCTTGGTAAGGCTGTCTTCAAAATCTTTACGCTGTTGGTAAAAGATGCCCAGGCTAGCATCCATTTTATCCCAGTAGGCCTGAATAGCCCTCAATACCTCTTCTTCTTTGCTATGTTCTTCGATATGAAGCATACAAGATTCTATTTCACTATGCAAAAAGTCAATCGTTCCTACTTCATCACCGGAATACAGGCCCTTCTCGATTTTTTCCATATTTTTCTCAATCCTGAAATTCAACTCATCAAAAAATGGAAAAGGGTAGGCCTCATAGGCTTTTTGCATAGCGGTTTTTGCCAGGTCCAATTGTTTCATCAAGTCGTTTTGAATGGCCCTGTTTCGCTCTTCGGAAGAACCCCGGATATCCGTAGCTGCATACAGCGGATACACATCGTCAAACACCAGTTGCTTTACTTCCTGTTTTTTCCCTGCTTCGGAAGCTTGCAAAATGGAGATGGCTTCCTCTATAAATTTCCATTCTACCGAAGGGTGTACGGCCGTAAAACGTTCTTTGATGACTTGTTGTACCTTGCTTTCGTATTCGTCCGCACTGCGCCTCACGGCTACAGAGAATAAGGACAGAATTCCGGAAATTTTATTTAAGGTAATAGCATTGATATCCGAAGGAAGGGAAGAGCTTAACTCCAGTAGTCCTACAAACTCGTTATCGTACAACAAGGGGGCGATCAAGATACTCTTTACATCCCGTTGGAGAAGGTCTTGGACAAATTGTGGAGGGTTTTCCAAATTTTCAAGATTATCTAAGATCAAAGGGGTTCCGCTTTCCCGCACCTCGTCAAAGTAATTTCCATAATACTCCTGACAATCCAGGTTGATGTTACAGTACATCATTACCTTGTTGTCGCGGAGGTTGATAAAATTATTCAGGCTTTTCTGATACATGGCCACACTTAAATGTAATTGCGGCGAGCCTACCAGTGAGCGCAAACTTTTTTGCAAATGCTCAAATTTGTCTTCTTTACCAATGCTGTCCTTTTCCAACAAAAAGTTCTTAATCTCAGAAAGCATTTCCTGTTCGGTTACATCAATCAGGCGCATGACCATGAAGCCCTGAAATTCAAAAGAACAAGGAGGAATTGCTTCTAACCATAAGTCCAAATCGAAAAAATTATTGATCAAATGGTTAATTTCTTTTTGGGTCAAGGGCTTGAGTTTACCGATGAGCTTGATATCGATAAAGTTTGGAATGATTTCCAAACGGTATGTTTTGATTAAGTTATTTTCGTCCGGTATGTTAAATAAAGTTGCCTTTTTAAAAGAAGTAGATACATTGTAAAACTTCTCTAAAATCATAGAATAGGCTTGTAACACCTTAGTTCGGGTGACCTGCTCGTGAGAAACCTGGGCATATTCCAACAAATTGTTGGGCCTATCTCCTACCATTTGTTGGAATCGAGGAGTGAAATATATGGATTCAAGGCCAAAGGGAACAAAGGCTGCGGCAATCTCCTCTTCCCGGAGTCCTACCGGAAAGATGGACTTCATAATCAACTGCACAAAATGGTGATGGTCTTTCAATACATCACAAGTATCCATTGGCTCTAACAAGTAGGGATATTCCGCTATATAGTTTTCAAAATGTTTAAATAACTGATCCTCGAAAGGGCTGGTTTGGTCTCGGCTGGTTTTCCAATCATTGAATATTGGGGCAAAGCTTAACTTGCTATGAAAGGGAAACTTCTTGGCTCCGCACTTTAATTCCTGGTTCATCATGGACTCCTCCGTTTGTTTGAATTCATTAACTATTCTTTGTTATTACCTTAGCGCAAAAAGTTCCTGTTAAGTTCAATTCTACATTAGACCGCTTGAAACATTGAATGGACAAGCCTTCTGTTGAGAGCGTATGAAGAAAGCCATCATATTGACGGGCACTCAAAGCATTTATACGCTGTATTCAGCTTGAGATTTCAATGAAAGGGGATGCGCTTATTATGATGGTAGTCAACTGATTAGCAATAAATTGTAAACTGATTTATGAACGAAATAATTTGGCTAATTGTCTATGCTATCAGTTCTTGTAATTCCAGGTAAAGGTACTTCAAAATGCGGGATCAAAGAACAAAAACATACAATTTTTCAATACTTTTATCCTCTTTTTATCACCTGAGTTTCTTCTTGGAAGAATTGAACGGATCAAGCCTTGATAAGCTCTTGCAAATACTCTGGGCTTGCTTTTAAACGACTGCCAAACCAGGAAAAATAAGTACCGTCAACCAGTATGATTTGACTATCAGGGAAAAGCCTTTGAAATTCCTTTACATGCTTTTCGCGAAAGGGATAAGGTTCGGAGGAAAGCAATATTTTGGACGGTTGAAGTTGTTTGATTTCTTCAATGTTGATCACCGGATAGCGCGGTTGCCGTATTAAATTTTCCATACCGGCACAGGCCAATATATGATGGATATAGGTGTCGTTGCCTGCAATCATAAAGGGGGTTTGCCAGATAAAATACAAGACTCCTTCTTTTTTCTTAGGGAGTACTTCCAATGCTTTAAAGTTGGTCTGGATCTCTGTTGTTAAGCTCTTGGCTTTGGATGTTGTTCGGGTAATTTTTCCGATAGAGAGAATCATGTCCAAGGCACTGGGTACATCACTTACTTCACTTAACCATACGGGGTACTGTTTCCGTAGTTCTAAAATGCCTTCTTTGTAATTTTCTTCTTTGTTGCCGATGATGAGGTCCGGTTGTAACGGATGGATTTTATCGAAGTGAAAGTTTTTGGTTCCTCCGATTTTTACCTTGTTATGTAATTGCTCTTTGGGGTGGATACAAAATTTAGTAATGCCAACGAGCTGTTGTTCCAGCCCCAGCTCTATTAATAGCTCTGTGATTGAGGGTACCAGCGAAATAATTCTTTGGGGTTGTGATCCAATCTCTACCAATTCCCCGGTTTGATCTTTCCAGATAGCTTTATTTTCTGCCATGGTCACTTTTCGGGAAAGTTACATAATGATTTGCGGCTTCAAAAAAATAATGTACTTCGGATTCTACCGGACCCCTCAAACAATCGCCAACTTCCTGAAGTTATATCCCTGTTTAAGGAATAATGATTTGCATTTATGTCAGAATTAAGCATTAAATCCTGGGCTGAAGAAGACCGTCCCCGCGAAAAGTTGATGCTGAAAGGAAAAAGTACCCTGTCTGAAGCGGAGTTAATTGGCATTTTATTAGGCTCGGGTACTCAGCGGTTGAGTGCAGTGGATGTGGCCAAACTTCTGTTAAATCAAGCGGATAACAGCCTGAACCGTTTGGCCCGTTTTGGGATAAAAGATTACAAAAAAATCAAGGGTATTGGCGAGGCCAAGGCGATTACGATTATCAGTGCTTTGGAGCTGGGCAACCGGAGGAAGTCAGAGGCCAAAGAAGATTTACAACAGATTACCTGCTCGGAGGATGTGTATGAACTGATGAAGCCTCATTTATTGGATTTGCCTCACGAAGAATTTTGGGTAATACTATTAAACAGAGCCAATTATGTGATCAAAAAGGAGTCTGTCAGTAAAGGAGGGGTTTCCGGTACGGTGGCCGATCCCAAGGTCATTTTCAAAAAAGCTGTAGACGAAATGTCCAGCAATATTATTTTGGTGCATAACCATCCCTCAGGTAGGCTAAAACCTAGCCAGGCAGATATTCAATTGACGCACAAGATGCGGGAAGGGGGAAAGATATTGGACATCCCCGTGTTGGACCATTTGATATTTTCCAACCATGGCTACTTTAGTTTTGCCGATGAAGGGCTTTTTTGAGAGAGAAGCGGATTCTTTATGTCTACATAATGATTCTTCTACGAAGAAAAATACTACAGGCAGAACCCAAAAGCTCCCTGTATGGCACTTTTTCCTTGTCTTTTTTATGTGTGACTTCTTTTAATTATATTCAAGCCCTGGTAGGGAGAGTCGTGGGGAGGAAGAAAGAAAAATTGTCCTATTATTTATCAAAGAAAAAATGAAAGGGAAAAGCACAAATTACATTTTCTTTTTTGTGGTAATTGTCGTGGTGTCCATGATCATTTATTACTCCTTTGAAGGGGTAGAATACAATCAGAGTTATGAGGAAGAAGTGATTGAGTATCGTGAGAAAAAAGACCGCTCCTTAAAACATGATTCGGAGTCACCTTTGGATAAGCAACAAAAAGAAAAGTTTGGAGGGCTACAGTATTACAAGGCAAATATTGCTTATAAGGTAGAGGCCGAAGTGGTTCCTTATAAAATCCCGGAGACCTTGACGGTTACCACCTCTCAAGATCTTGAGCGCAGTTTTCTAAAATATGGAAAGGCGCGCTTTACTTTGGGGGATAAGGAACACGAGTTGTTACTACTCAAACCTATCCGGAGTACTACTCCTCAAGCAGAAAATATGCTGTTTTTGCCGTTTACGGACGAAACTTCCGGGAGGGAAACCTATGGGGCCGGCCGCTATTTAGACCTTGAGGAAAGAGATGATAAAATTGTCATTGATTTCAATTATGCGTACAACCCTTATTGTGCCTATAATGAAATTTACGATTGTCCCATCCCGCCTCAGGAGAACCACTTGAACATTAAAATATTGGCAGGAGAGAAGGTTTACAAAAACTGATTGTTTTCCGTCATTTTGATAAGAGAGAAAAAGCGGTATAAAGTGTTTCAATACTTTATACCGCTTTTGAGTTTGTTTTATCAAAGTTGATTCGCGTTTCTTCCTCATCGACTAACAAAGTCGCCCGGGCTCCGCAAGGAACTGCCAGGTTATCCGGTTCGTGTCCTATGGGAATGTTAAATGCAATAGGGTAGGAGTATTCTTTTGTATGCTCCAGTATAATATCCTGATAGCTGTGCCCGAAGGGATTGCTTTCATTGGCTTTGATGGCGGAAAAGTGCCCGACAACTAACCCGGCAAGCCCGGCAAGTTTCCCGCTTCTTTTTAACTGGACCATCAGACGGTCAATTTGATAGAGGTATTCGTCAATATCTTCAATAAATAGAATTTTGTCCTTATAGTCCGGTTCGGAGCGGGTACTCATCACGTTGAGTAACAATGAAAGGTTGCCTCCGATAACTTGTCCTTTACTTACGCCATAGCGATTGTATGTACTACTGTCAGCCTCTATACTGTACTTTTCCCCGAAGAGTATTTTTCGTAAACTTTCTAATGAATCCGCCGCATTTTTGGGATCAAAACCAATGGGCATAGGTCCATGAATACTCTGTATACCCAGCTGCTGAAGGGTTCCGTGCAAGGCTGTGATATCGCTATATCCCACAATCCATTTAGGCTTTTTGACAAATTGTGTAAAATCAACTTGGTCTAGAATCCGTGTAATGCCATAGCCTCCTCTGGCACAGACGATGGCCCGTATTTGTGAGTTGTTGAGCATATTTTGAAAGTCTTCCAACCGTTGGGCGTCTGAGCCGGCAAAGGAATGATTTTCTTCGTATAAATATTTCCCGGTAACTACATTCAAATCCCAATCCGAGAAAACAGAAAGTGCTTTTTCAACTCTTGTTTTATCTACCTTTCCTGCAGGAGCAATGACAGCAATTTTGTCTCCTTTTTTTAAAGCTTGAGGTTGAATTAAATTTTTCATAGAAGAAAGTAATAGAGTTGGGTAAAGTTATACCTTCACTTTGATGAATCGTTGGTAATATTTGTTGAATAAAAAAGCCTCTTCATCAATTTGAAGAGGCTTTTTTGATCTTTTTAAAAGATCGCAGCTCTTAGTTGTTTGAAGCTGAAGCGGCTTGTTTTACCTTGGTGATCACATCACCGGTGATGTCATATACCGGATTAGAAAATAAGAATAATTCTTGTCTTAAGATAAAGTCAAACCCTTTTTCTTTTGCCACACTCTGGATAGCTTTTTCGATATCCGCAGAAAGAGGAGAAAGTAACTCCTGTTCTTTCATTCCCAATTTTTGGTTTGCACTTACATTAAATTGCTGATATTCTTGTTGCAAACGTTGGATTTCCTTTTCTTTCTCTTGCAATACATCAGGAATCCATCCAGCTGCATTTTGTTGATAATCCGCTATTTTGGCTTGCAATTCCTTTTCTTTGTCTTGAAGAGTCGTTTGTAGTTGTTTTCCGTAAGTTTCAAGAACTTTTTTCTGGTTTTCGAATTTTGGGTGTGCTTGTAAAACACTGTCTGCATTTACATAACCGAACTTCTGTCCCTGCGCAAATACCCCCGTCACCGCGATCATGCAAGTAAGCAGGGTAAATAAGAATTTCTGTTTCATCAGTCTACTATTATTGTTAATCCTTACAAACATAAATAATAAAGTATTTCTTTTCTAAGAAATTAGCTTTAATTAATACATAAACATTTCTTAACGCGGAGTGTCGGCAGGGTCGCCCAAGCCTAGCTCCTCCAACACATAATCTGTATAATTATGGCGGGGATCAGTGTAAAGCATTACTAAATCTCCCGCTTTGTCGAATACGATAGATAACTTTTTTTGTTTGGCTACTTTCTCTGCGGCTTTGAACAATTTGTCTTGAATCGGTTTCATCAATTCTTGCCTTTTCAAAAACAGAAGTCCCTCATAGCCAAAGGTATTGCTTTGAAACTCTCTGAGTTCGTCTTCCTTCAATTTGATTTCTGCCAAGTACTCCTTCTTCAGTTCGGGAGTCAATAAAATCTCTTCAGCCTGGTAGTTTTCTTTCAGGCTGTCCAGCTGTTTTTTCATTTGGTCGATCTCGTTTTGCCAGTTCATGGCCAAGCGATCGAGTTCCTTTTCAGCTTCTTGATATTCGGGCATTTTTTCTAAAATTACCTGCGTATCAATGTAGCCGAATCGTTGCCCGAAGGAAACAGCTGAAAGGCAGAAGAACAAAAATAAGGTAACAACAGTAGGTTTCATGTTAAGTAGTGATTATCGAATTTGCTGACCAATGGTAAAGTGGAACTGGGCTCCATTGGCAGACGGATTTCCAGGAATATTGTCAAATCCGTATCCCCAATCAACACCCAGCATACCGAAGGCTGGCATAAACACTCTGGCACCTACTCCAGCAGAACGTTTCACTACAAAAGGGTTGAACTCATCAATAGAGCCCCAGTTGTTCCCTGCTTCCAGGAAGCTCAATACGAAGATTGTCGCTGCCGGGTTCAAGGAAACACCATAGCGCAATTCCAAGACATATTTCCCGTAAGCTACACCCCCCGTACCGTTTGACTCAAACGGAAGGATGGAGTTGTTTTCATAACCCCGTAATCCGACAATCTCCGTACCTAACAGAAAGCTGTTTTGCGATAAGCCGTCACCCCCTAAGATAAAGCGCTCAAAAGGACCGATCTCTCTGGAAGGCGTGTACTTCCCGATAAAACCGTAGTGCATGCGAGCATTTAACACCAACTTGTCCAAAATAGGTAAAAACCAAGAGTTATCAAACATCCATTTGTGATATTCTACCCATTTGAACTTAGTTTCCTCAGTAGGTTCACCAAATTCTTTTCCACCGAACTTAGAGTAAGGAGGCGTCAAACTCACTGATAACGACAATTGTGAACCTCTTCTAGGGAAAGTCGGGCTATCAATGCTGTTTCGTGCAATGGTGGTGTTAAAGGTGATGTTATACGATCTACCGTTGTCATACCCCCCAAATCCTGTTGTTCTAAAGTTATCCAAATTGTACATCAGGAAACTAACCGAATTGTTCATGGTAAAGAAGTCATCCGGCCATTTCAAGCGTCTTCCCAAGCCCAATGTAATTCCGGTTACTTTTAAGCTTCCGTTAGTACGATTTGTTCTATAGTCAATCAAGCGCTGGATAGAGCGGCTTAAACTTACGGTAAAGGCATTCGGACGTTTTCCTCCTAACCAAGGTTCGGTAAAGGAGAACGAATAAGTTTGGAAACGTCTACCATTGGCTTGAAGGCGCAAGGATAAGCGCTGTCCGTCACCGGCCGGCAAGGGTCTCCAGGCTTTGAGGTCGGTGATCTTGCGAAGGGAGAAGTTGTTAAACACCAATCCCAAAGTACCCACAAAGCCAAACTGACCTCCCCAACCACCGGAAAGTTCGATTTGGTCACTGGGTCTTTCCGTGACATTGTATTCGATGTCTACCGTTCCGTCCGCAAAGTTAGGAACAGGGTTGATTTCAATGGTTTCAGGGTCAAAATAGCCTAAAGCTGCCAGTTCCCGTTGCGTCCGGATCAAGTTTGTCCGGCTAAATTTTTGCCCGGGAATGGTGCGAAGCTCCCGGTAAATCACATGATCACTGGTTTTGGTATTTCCATTGACAATGATTTTATTGATGGTAGCTTGTTCTCCTTCGTACATCCGCATTTCAATATCAATCGAATCGTCTTCTACCAATACTTCAATAGGTTGCACATTGAAAAACAAGTATCCGTCATCCATATAGAGAGAGGAAACATCCGCTCCGCTAGGGTTAAAGTTGAGTCGCTTGGATAATTCCTGAGGGTTGTACACATCTCCCCGGTTTACACCCAGTACTCTGGAGAGCATCTCATCATTGAATTTGTAATTGCCGGTCCAGGTAATGTTGCGGTAGTAAAATTTCTTTCCTTCATCGACTTTGATCTTCACATTGACCATTTTGCCATTGTGATCATATACCGAATCAGCAACGATGGTTGCATTCCGGAAACCCATAGACCGGTAGTACTCGATGATGTTCTTTTTATCGTTGCGGTATTCTTCGTCAATAAACTTAGAAGGGGTAAAGAGATGGGTAAAGTGTTTCTCTTTGGTTTTCTTCATTTTTTTTCTCAGTTTCTTCTCTTTCACTTGTGTCACCCCTTCAAACTGAATTTCATGAATTTTCACTTTTTTCTTCTTGTCGATGTTGACATGAAGAATCACTCCATTCGCCAAAAGCGAATCCTTTTCCTGGGTGATTTCGACCTGGCAATTTTTAAATCCTTTGCTTGAGTAATGGTTGATAATGGCATTCCGGGCATTTTTAACCAAAGCATCTGTGACGATTCTTCCCCGGATCAAATTGACTTTTTCGCTTAAGGTTTCCCGTTGTCCTTTGGGTACACCATTGAAGAAATAGCGGGAAAGACGAGGGCGTTCTGTCAATTCAATTTGCAAATAGACCTCATTTCCTTCGGTTTTCGTCACGGTGATTTTGACATCGCCCACAATACCGAGTTTCCAAAGTTTCCGGACGGCCATAGAAATGTCATCTCCGGGGATGCGTATTTTGTCGCCCACTTTCAAACCCGAAATGGAAATCAGGGAGTTTTTGTCGTTAAATTGAGAACCCACGACATTGATATCCGCAATTTTATATTCTTTGGGATTTCCATAATCGATATCTTGTGAACTTCCGGAATTGAGTTGAAAGCCCAGTTGTGCCTGTGCTTGGTCAGGTATTACTGCCAGAAAGGAGAGGAGTAATAGACTGGTTACGATAAGTTTGTTAGCAGTGCCTGACAAGAAAAATTTATCCATGAACATATTTCAATAATTATCAATTACCAACCGATTCATTCAACTGTTCGCTGGTTTTACCAAATCTTCGTTCTCTTTTTTGATATGAAAGTAGGGCCTCGTAAAGGTGTTGTTTACGAAAGTCCGGCCATAGTACATCTGTGAAGAACAATTCAGAGTAAGCGATTTGCCATAAAAGGAAGTTGCTGATGCGCATTTCACCACTGGTCCGGATCAGTAATTCCGGGTCGGGAATGTTCCGGGTTTCCAAATAGTTTCGAAAGAAATCTTCGTCAATATTTTCCGGAATGTCTTTGTTGTTTTTTGCTTCCTGTACAATGGCATTGACGGCCTGGAGCAATTCCCATTTACCACTATAGCTCAATGCTAACACCAGGTTCAGCCCGGTATTCTCCCGGGTGAGGTCCATGGCCTCCTTCAATTCTTTTTGACATTTCTTCGGTAAGGCATTGAAATCCCCTATCGTAGAGAGCCGAACGTTATTTTTCAGGAGTGTTTTGGTTTCACTTTTAATCGTACTTACCAACAACTGCATCAACGCTTCCACTTCCAAAGCCGGGCGGTTCCAGTTTTCCGTAGAAAAGGCATAGAGTGTTAAGTAGTTAATACCTAGCTCGGCTGCGCCTTCGGTCACTTCTCTGACGGATTGTACGGCACTTTTGTGCCCAAAAATCCTCATCGAACCTTTTTGTTTTGCCCATCGGCCGTTTCCGTCCATAATTATGGCGATGTGCTGAGGCAAATTCGCCTTATCAATGTTCTCCTTCATGCTATGGTTTAAAGTAGATACCGCAGTAACCCTGCATTTTTTCAACTCGCAAAATTAGAGATATCTGCTTTTTTATCAAATAATGATCCTTGCTTACAAATGGTTGCCTTTACAAAATCGCTATTTTCAGATTTACTTTTTCCCTTCGTGCCTTGGAAGCAGAGTGGCTTATGCTGCCACTATCCCGGTTTTGGATACGCAAAATTACTGTTAAACAAATGCTTATGACAGATTTTATCAAATTTTCAAACTAAGGTCTACTTTAATTTTAGTTGTAAGAGTAAATCATTTTGAAAATAGATGTTAACAAGTTGTAAAGAACAATTTCGCAATTTCTCTATTTACGGACTTTTCTCCAAAGAAAGCCCTAAGGAATTTATTTCATTAAGCAGTTATCCTAAAAAGCATACTGTTCACAAAGTTACGGAATGATGAGGCATTATTTCCGAACTGTTTTTAATTAATCCTCAATTGTTCAGGAATGTTATGACTTCTTTTTGGAGTCAGGGGGATCGGAATTGAGGAAACCAAGAAAAAAGGCAACCTGCAGGTCGCCTTTTTTCTTGGTTTTAAGATAGGAAGTGAATGTTTGATGGTTGTATTTTAAATTCTTTTTTGTCATTATTCTACCCGGATCTTTCCTGCTCCATGATAAGAGTGGTATTCACCGTTGTACATGGCATCGGCACTTACAGGCCCTACTACAAACTCCCCTTTGGAGACAGCCCGTACGGAGTAGTAGAAATGCTTGGCCGTGGTGGAAGCTGAGGTGAATACATGTACCCGGTCGTCACGGAAATCAAAATGCTCGGCTGAAGAAGCATCTTTGGCCCATTGGGCTCCGGAAATGCTGCCGATGCGAGGGTTCTCTACTTCAAAGCCTGCCGGTAACATATCGGTAATGACCACATTTTCAACATTTGGAACATCTGCCGTCAATGAAAGTCTGACAATTACCAGGTCGTTTTGTTCAAATACATTTCCACTGAGGCGGTTGCCCTCTCTGTCAAAATATTCCCGTCTGACTTTCAAATGATTGTCCTCTTCTACATACTCACCGCTCTCGTTCAATCCTTCCATTTCCCAAAAATAGTAAACTTCGCCTCCGGAAGCTTGTAACTGGACGGACTTTCCGGCAATTTTGTCTTTTAGAATCACGTCTTTGCCATCAAAAGAGGCAAGTTGGCTGCCGTTGGCTATCAGTTTTGCCGTAGCTTTTGAACCGGCTTTTTGTTTGGCCAGCTTTCCTAAAGCCAACATTGCAAAGGCTTGCTCTTGAGTGGATAAGTAGCGGCTCTGTTTCATTTGCTCGGTGAGCGTTTTGGTTAATGTACCGATTTGGGCATTCTTAGGATCGTTTTCCAAGAGTACATTTAATACCAAGGCCCTGTCGCGAATATAAGAATGGAAGCTTCCGCCAAATGCCGGTTTGGATTTTTCTCCGGCAAATTGAGGAGGTAATAACTTGCGGAAGTTGCCATGGTCTCCGGCAACCAAATAGGTACAAGCTAGCATATATTTAGAGTCAAGTGAGAGGTCTTCAGGGCGTTTCTTATAATAATTCATTGTAGAAACATCCTTTTGTCCGGCCATTCCTAAGACATACAAAGAATAGAAAATCTCTTTGGGCGCAATCTTTTTGGTGCGTAATTGCTGATTGGCATCCCAATAGACATATTCGATCTGATTTTTTTGTTTGACTTTCTTTTTCAGATAACTATACAACCTATCCAGAAACTGTTGATCCACATCAAACCCGGCTTTTTGTGCCTCCATTAAGAAATGCGCTGCATATACAGTGGCCCACCAACTGTCCTTATATCCTCCTTGCCAGTAAGCTAACCCACCGTTGTACAATTGCATGGTATATAACTTCCGGATAGCTTCCACTACATTTTGATTAGGATTAAGCGTAGCGCCACTCAAATTGCCTAAGGCTTTGCTTAAATCGGCAAAGTAGATTTGAGGGAAAGCCGTTGAGATGGTTTGCTCGGCACAGCCATAGGGGTAGCGAACCAGGTAATTCATGTTGTCGGCAAATTGTACCAAAGGCAATTTACTCACATACAATTTAGCGTCAATGGAAGAAGACAAGAAGTCTTTTTTGAAGTCCAGTTTTGCCGACTGACCGGCTTTTACCATTCCCGATCCGCTGGTTTTGAGTACGGAAGTAGAAGGGCGAACGGTCATTTCCACTTCTTCGGAGAAGGTTTCGTTGAGCGCTTTTACTTGTACGCTTACTTTTGCCTGGCCAATGGCTTGCTTTGCTTCCAGGTTAAATACTACGGTTTTTTCACTGTTGGCGGGAATACTCACGTTTTGATTGTTATTTCCGGCAATGTTTACTTCTCCTTCAGTGTTTAGGTTTACACCGGCACTGATAGACTTATCCGTAGTATTGGATAAAGTCACCGGCATAATCACCTTGTCCGTAGGACTCATAAAGCGAGGTAAAGCGCTGCTGATCACCACGGGGTCCGCTACTTTGATATGAGCATCGGCACTGCCAAAGGCTCCATCTTTCACGGCTACAGCCATGACGCGCAAGTCACCCGAAAACTGAGGAATATCTACGGTGTATTTTACTTCACCGTCACTATCGGTTTTTAAGGTACCACTCCAGAAGCTCACCAGTTTTACTCTTTTGTTAGTAAGAGGGTTCACCCTTTTGCCCATATCATATCCCCCTGCTCCAAAGCTGTTGGGAGAAGGGGCCAGTTCCGGGAATAATTTAGGGTATAAGTCATAAGACTCTACCTGCAAGGCTCTTTTTTGGAAGAAATACTTGTGAGGATCTGGTGACGAATAGTTTTTGATTTGTAATATTCCTTCGTCTACCACTGCTACAGTAACCTCAATATCTGATTGTTCTAAATCCGATTTGATTACAATTTCTTGTTTGCGTTTGGATCGGGATTTTTCCGGAGCCTGAATTTCCAAATTAATTTTGGTTTCGGGATCATTTACCTTAAACGGAGCCACACCATGAGCCACTGTTAAAGGAATAGCATTGTCGGTTACCGGCTTGATCAATGTGGCCGTCACGTATACATTCGGCAAATACTCCTTGCGGATCGGCAAAGTATAAGAGGCAGATTTTTTATCAGCTTCAACAAAGAAATAGTCAAATACCTTGTCTTTTTCAACGGTTACTAACATTTTGCCAGAGAAAGGAGCTTTGAATAATATGTTGGCGGTTTCTCCAACTTCGTATTGTTCTTTGTCAAACTCTATGAGGATTTGGCCCTCTTTGTCCACCTCGAAAGAAGAGTGGGTGGTGCTGCCCCAGGAGTAAGCATAAAAGTGCTGGGAAACATAGCTGTCAGAACCTTGTGCTCTTACCCGTACCTCATAGCTTCCCGATTGGCTGGGAACAAAGGGAAAGTTGGTGTTTTTACCATTGAGGGTAATGACTTGGTCTTCCAACAGGTTTTCCCTCTTTTGGGATACATACCGGTAGCGTCCGTAGCTGTCTTTCTCTAACACACTTTGCCATTCGTTCTTGATGATTTGGACATGGGCTTTGGCTGTTTGGTATACTTTGCCTTCCTTGTTGACGGCCACCAACGGAATATGTATGGTTTGATTGGCTTTGACATAGCTGTCAAAGTACTTGATTCCATAGAATGTTTTTTGAGTAGCAACCGTAACTTTGGACAGACGGTGAACAGGGCGCCCCGTTTCGTCAAAAACGGTAGTATAGATTTTTCCTTCTAATAAGCCGTGGTTCTTGTAGTCATCTGCTATTTCAAAAGATTCACTGAATTTCCCTTCTTCATCGGTATTGCCATCCCGAAGTTCATCATCGAAATAATTGTTTTTTAGCCCTTCTATAGAAAAGTCATAATCTTTTAAGCCTTTGGGAGAGAAATACTTCCGGGATAAGAGCATTTCCACTTCATAGTTCCGGTTTTGTGCGGGAGGACCGAACAAGTTCAAGGCCTGAGCATCCAACTTGATTATTTCTCCCATTTCAAAATCTTCCCCATTGGTGTTTACATTTACTTTGATCCGGTCGGGCATAAATTCTTCCACACTGATGGCACGCGTACTGAGCATTACATCATTGGCCGTCAATACTTCCAATTGGTAGGTGCCCGTAACACTGTTATCAGGAAGTTTGATCGAGGTTTCGTAAGTGCCTTGTTCGTTCAAATCCACTTGTTGAGAAAAGAACTCCTTTCCATTGGGCATTAGCAGTTTTACTTTGATCGGGATCTTTTTTACCGCTTCCCAATTGTTCTTCCGGATAATGGTTTTCAAGTGGATGGTTTCACCGGGGCGGTACAAATTACGGTCCCCATAGATGAAAGCTTGTAAGCCTGTTTCATTATTACGCATTCCGCCCACTTCGTAACGGGAGGTTTCCACATGAGTTTGCCGGAAGTGCATATAGTTGAAATCATCTCCTAACTGTGCCGTCACCATATTGACGTTAAATCCCGGGGCTTTCTTTTTTACATCCGGGAACACGGCAATCCCCCGGTGGTCTGTATTGACCGTATAGATTTCCTGATTGTTGGTACTAATCAAGCTGACAGCCACACCGTTGAGCGGTTCGCCTGTTTTCAATGAGTTGGCAAATACCAACACTTCATTGTCACTTGCTTTGGCTATCAAGCCGATATCCGATACTGCGATGACCTTGGTGGCTTTTAAATAGCGGTCTTCACTGGATGCTACCGTTAATTTGTAAATACCTTTTAACGGGTTGGCGTCCTGAAAACCTAAGTTTACCAGACTTAAATTTCCCGACTTTTGCAAATCTTTGGATTGCAGGGTTGTTTCGAAAACGACATCCGAATAGTTCTCATCATTTACATAATAATAGTCATAATCGGATACATAGGAGTACAAACTCCCCGATTCCCGGAGGTACTCCTGAATATTGTTCTTGTATATTTTGCGAACCGTAACGGTAACTTTCGGCACATTTACTATCTGCATACCGATGTTTTTGTTACCTTTTTTTGTCAGGTAAATCGCTTTTTGGGAGGTGAAACTAATGCTGGGCTCCACATCTCCAAACAGGATAACTTGTTCAAAGTTATGGTTCATGCCTGTTTGGAAAATACCTTTCAGATTTTTGTCAATGAGTAATTTGTAATTTTGACCGATATCATAGTCTCCTTTCAGGATAAAACCAAAGTCCAGCTTTTCTACTTTAAAGTTTATTTGAGGAGAAACTTTGACATACTTTTTAATTTGATCGCTGCCTACACTTTGGTTGGTGTAAACATGAATGACCATCTCATCGCCATCGTATTCGGCCAGCGCTTGTGTGATCCGGAATTTATCCTTAGCGGGAATATTCGTTTCAAAGAGCAATTCTTCCGCTTCGTATTCTCCTTCGGCAGGTTTAAGCCCTTTAGCGATTTTGATTTGTACCGCTTGTTTGTCCAGTTGGGTTGCTGTTTCTTCCTGTAAGGTCAACTGTACGGAACTGGTAGGAGAGGTGGATTGTACTTGAAAGTTTGCTTCCTTTCCGTTTACCGTCAGAGATGCCAACTGCCCTACTTGCTCCGGTGTGACCGGATAGTTGAAGTTCAACATCATTTTGACTACCGGAGAGCCTTGATGGCTGGCAGACCAAAAAACATCGGTATTTACCAGGTTGAGGAAAGGCGTGTGGAAGGCAAACTGAGTACTTTCCCCCAGTTTCTTTTCCGTAGCAACTTGTGCGGAAAGCTTGGCTTTATAGTGTGTGTTGGGCCTAAAGCCTGCTTCCGGTGAAAAGACCAATTCATTTTTTGAAATCCATTTGAACTTACCGGCAACCTCCGGGCTAAATTCAATCAAAGGTTCATCCACCCAGAAGTTCAATTGCTCCTGTGCTACCAAGTCCTGATTAAAAATCATGGAAAGGTTTTGTTGCAGGGCCACTTCTTCCTCAAAATTCTTATAAGTGATTTCAAGGTTTTCAGAGTCGGAGCAGGATACCATTAAGAACGCTATCCAAACTGCCAATAGAAATGTACGTAGCTGTTTCATTAAGTTTTGCTCGGTTTTAGTTAGTGCTGGGTACTTGTTTTAAATTATAAAATATCCTCTTCTTTGACAAAGGAAACGAGTTCAATACTTCACGAGGGAGGTTAACTTTTCGCCCCTTTTAAAGGCTGTATATATTCCACCAGCCCTTCATGAAGTAGCTTGAAACGGGTCTGTTTATATCGTGAAAATTTTCACACTGTCTAGCCGTACTATCTGATGATGAAAGGTACTTGCCAGATGGTGGTTTACACCGGTTTACAATGAAAAATTGATCAGAGAGAGTGTTATAACATACAATCTTGTAACCGGCTGAAAAGCGTTGTTATAAGCCTATGTTTTTAATACAACTTCTGGTATATACAAAAATAAGAAGTGTTTTTTGAAAAAATGGGTATTAATGAGATAAAAAGCCGAATTATCCAAAATTTTATTTTGTAGCAATAGAGATTCCTGCCTGCGATTCATAAAGAACCTTTTTCAGGTAAGGCGAAAGCCAAGGGACGTATGCCTTGGGAAGGGTGTTTTGTGTGGATTCCATAAATGCCTTCCTTTTGCATTTGACAACTGCCTGGGGCAGATGAACAATGGTAGATATCGAGGGCTTTATATGGGAATTTCCGGATTGGAAGATGTTAATTCCTTCTTTTTCAGAGAAATTAACTCTAATTGTTTAATGTTATATGTATATACTTAAACAGTTTGGTGAATATTTCTGTTTATGCTAAGGACAAGGTGAGCGGAACTATATACCTTTGCAGATAGTTGTGGGATGGGATTGAGATAAAAAGGTAAAAACAGAAAACAGATACCCTTATCCGTGAGCCCTTCCTTTGTGAATAAAAAGCTATATTTTTAACATTAGTCATTAACAGAACAAGCAACAGGTACGATAATGAGATTGTCGGTATATAGAAAAGAGCACTTCAATGCGGCTCATAGGTTACATAACCCTTCTTGGTCGGAAGAACAAAATACAGCGGTATTTGGGAAATGCAATAATCCTAACTACCACGGGCACAACTATGAATTAATTGTAAAAGTAACCGGTGAAGTCGATTCTGAAACGGGGTATGTGATAGATTTAAAAACCCTGAGAGACCTAATCCATGAAAATGTGATCAAAAAATTTGATCATAAAAACTTAAACCTTGATACAACTGAATTTAAAGAGCTCAACCCCACTGCGGAACATATTGCCGTAGTGATTCACGATATCCTTCGTGAAAAACTTGATGCAAAATACGATTTAAAAATCACGCTTTATGAAACAGAACGAAACTTCGTGGAATACCCTGCATCTTGACGAAAATGGTTCATCGCAAAACGTAACGGAAACTACAATGCGCAATGGAGAGGAGATCGGTATCATCGATCAAATTGGCAATGAGCATGTAGGGACTTCCCATGATACACCCATGCGACAAGATGCATTCGAACTCAACGATGACACAAAAGTGGCTCTGATTGAAGAGCGCTTTCGTGAAATTATGGAAATCCTCGGTTTGGACCTTACGGACGATTCGCTAAGGGGTACACCTTACCGAGTAGCTAAAATGTACGTTAACGAGATTTTTAGTGGGTTAAATCCTAAAAACCGGCCGGACATCCGCTTGTTTGACAACAAGTATAAATACGATGAAATGCTGGTGGAAAAGGATATTAGTTTTTATTCCAACTGTGAGCATCATTTTGTCCCCATCGTAGGGAAAGCACATGTCGCTTATATTTCCAATGGGAAAGTGATTGGCTTATCCAAGATTAACCGTATTGTGCAATATTATGCCAAGCGGCCTCAGGTACAAGAGAGGTTGACAGTGCAAATTGCCAACGATCTTAAAACGACACTGGGAACCGAAGATGTAGCGGTAGTAATCAATGCTCAGCACCTCTGTGTGTCGATGCGAGGAATAGAAGATATAACCAGTGCAACCGTTACCTCACATTATGGAGGGAAGTTTAAAGATAAGGCAGTAAAAGATGAGTTTTTAAAATATCTGGAATTAAAATAAACTGCCCGTTTATTCAAATAAAAGCCCGGTCTCCCCGGGCTTTTTTATTGAAGTGGTTTCTACGTATAGTTTTTGACCGAAGATGGAATCAAAACCGGCTCATCAAGGCACTTTTTGAAGAGAATCGCCAGAGCTATTATTGCAAAAAGTAAGACAGAGGAGGCGTTCTTGAAACATTTTTTAGCAAAAAGAAAAAGTTTAATTCACTTCAATATATCCTCATGAGGCTTACCGGAATGCCAAACAAAAAAAATCCACTTCCAAATGAATAAGAAGTGGATCATAAGTTAATCGGCTAAATGTAATTTACACAAATCAAATAAGGTTCTCAATCTCTTTTAAAGATACATCTTCGAAATAAGAATATATCTGATTGATATTGGAAATCATCTGAATCTTTTCAATACCTATACTTAAGTCATTATACCAGACCTCTATCAAATAGTCAAAGCCTGCATAGAGGTTCAATGTATAATGGTAATGCTCTCTTGAAGCGATGAACTCACAGTGGTTGAAAACAATTTCTCCCTTTTCTGTTAGTGATAATTGGTTAAAGTCTTCAGGAGTCATTTGGTTTATCTATAAGTGAACAAATCAATTATTTACATTCTAAACTTTCAATATCTACTTTGTCGACAAAAGGCATGAGTTGGCCGTTGTGTGTGATGCGAGTGATCTTTTCCACATCATTAGTCAACCTATGCAAGATTACCTCCACCATCAGTTTTCCTTTTTTCCCTGCATACAGTATTTTCAAATATTCTTCCTTCTGAACAGATTCCAGATATTGGAACCTTGAAAATACTAATTTTGCTTTCTCTTTCAAATTTAAAGCATCAAACTCATCGATTCTCATTTTGTCTAAATCTCAAAGGTTTTTAAATAGTTAACTTAAAATTTGCCCAAAATTTCAATTTAATATTTACCTCCTGAAGAAAGGTATTGGGCGGATTTTGTATTTTCTATTTCTAGAATAATCATATAAAAACTAAATAAATCGCTATTTCTATTTGTTGGGATTGGTGAAGTCAGGTGGAAATGTACAGGGCAAAAGGAAACGTCTCCATTTTACAGCCTTTAGCTCTACCTATAAATAATACAATTTACTCTGTGGATTTCCTTTCATAACACTCTCCATACTTGCTTGTTGGCATTCCTTTTTATTCAAAATACAATTGTTTATGGATAGTCGTATGCCTTTAACAACTTCATAGAAGGCATCTTCTTAAGCGTATGATTTTCATGGTTTTTTTTTATAAATATTCTTCGAATTATAAAATCGTATGTAATAAGCCTTGTAAGAATTAATGCTAATTCACAATTTTTTAACTCCTATTTTTCATAGGAATCCCCCTCACTCCTTCATGGTTGTGTTGTATGAGCTTTGTCAGTGACAGCCTGGTGGTATGAATCGCTTGAGTAATTTTTGAGTTGCTTTACAAAAGTAAACAATTCTAATCTTATTGGGAGAAAATTTTAACGGAAATTATTGATAATCAAATTGTAAGGATTTGTGGTTTGTGTAGGTTAACCACTGTTTATTTCAGGATTAACCATGTTGGTATTGTATAATTGGAAGAGAATAAATTTTAATAAAATCAATATCAGGTATTGATAATCCTCGCCAATGAGTGAAAATGAAAGGCCCTCATAGCTTGAATGCCAGATAATGAGGGCTTTACAGGGAGAATAAATCGTTTGTTGAGCAGTGCTTTGTTATCCGTAAGTAGAATGGAAAGCTCCTAAGTGTTTATTTTTGGAGTAATAAATTCGCTTTTAAAAGGCCGGCTACGCTGATGGCATCGGTGATTTGTCCATTCATTACCATCTGAATTGCTTTATTAAAGGGAAGCTTTTGGATTTGGAGCACTTCTGTTTCATCAAAGTCAGTAAGGCCTTGGGTAAGGCCTTGAGCCAGGTAAACAAAGCCTACTTCATCCGTAACAGAGTTGGAAGTATGGATTTTCATAATTTCTGTCCAGTGAGAAGCTATTAAGCCTGTCTCTTCCTGCAACTCCCGTTGAGCCGATTCCAATATTCCATTTTCCATCAATCCACCCCCCATGGGGATTTCCCACGAATATGCATCTAGCGTGTAGCGGTATTGTCCGACCAGCCAAGTGTTGCCGTCTTGGTCGACCGGAATGATTCCTAAAGCATAGTTTTTAAAGCTAACCACTCCGTAAATGCCCTCTTTTCCTGCCGGAGTAATGACTTGGTCTTCCCGTACGTTGATCCAGGGGTTGTCATAGACTGTTTCGGTTGTTAATTTTTTCCAAGGGTTGCGCTTCTCATTCATAATGTATCAGGATTACTTTGTTTTGCAAAGCTAGAAATCTTACCGAGCCTTAGTGGGTTTTAGTATGAATAATTTGTAAACTAGCAGAGGAAAATCCATTTTGAAAAAGTGATATGTCATATGTGTTTTATAGTTAACTATTTTTCCGTTTTGTCTCATCATAAAAATTAATGTATCATGTGTGGCAGATTTTCAGTAAGTAAAAAGCAAGAGGACATCGAAAGCCGGTTTGGCATTCAATTTAACCCGGAAAAATTACAGCCTAGATGGAATGCCGCTCCAAGCCAATTATTACCTGTCGTTACGGGAAATGCCCCTCAACGAGGACAGGTATTTCGTTGGGGATTTGTGCCTCCATGGGCCAAAGATGAACGGATGGGATATAAGATGATCAATGCCCGTTTGGAAACGGTTTTGGAGAAAAGAGCTTACAAAAATGCGTTTGCAACACAACGGTGTTTGGTGATTGCCGATGGGTATTACGAATGGCGTATTTCAGGCAAACAGAAAATCCCACATAGAATTATTTTGCCTGGGGAGAACTTGTTTGCAATGGCGGGTATTTGGGAGCAATGGCAAGCTGCTACCGGTAGTGTCGTGTATACATTTGCGATCCTGACTCAGGAAGCCAATCCGGGCTTATCTTATATCCATGAGCGCATGCCGGTAATCCTTGCTCCCGAAGATGAAAAGCCCTATCTGAGTAATGACCTTTCACCCAAAGAAATACCTGAATGGTTAGAAGCAAGGCCCCCTATTTCTTTGCAAACTTATACGGTAGGAAAGTTGGTCAATACGGTGGCCAACGAAGGAGCTGAATTGTTTCAAGCAGTGGATTATCCGGAACAACAATCGTTATTTTAGACTGTTCTTTTCTCCTGACAAGTGACGACTTATTCATACCGTAAGGATTCGATAGGGTCAAGTTTGGATGCCTTTCGTGCAGGGTAGTAACCCGCAGAGATACCTACCAATACACAAACTACAATTCCTACAAAGATCCATACCCAAGGCACGATGAATTCACCTTGAGCCAATAGTTTGGCTACCAGGTTGCCAATGCTCATGCCCAAGATAATACCCAAGGCACCACCTAAAAGACAGATGATAATGGCTTCAAAGAGAAATTGTTCCCGGATTCTTTTTGGAGTGGCACCTAGTGCTTTTCTTACGCCAATTTCCCGGGTCCTTTCCGTAACAGATACCATCATAATGTTCATCAGCCCGATAGCAGCGCCCAACAAGGTGACCATTCCAATGGTAGCACCGCCTAATTTTAAGATTACAGATGTATCATTTAAGGAAGTAGCAATGGATTCACTACGGTTGATTTCAAAGGATTCCGGTTTGCCCAGTTCATCTTTCCGGATCAGGCGCATCAGGCCGGTTGCCTCTCCCATGGAGTATTCAATTCTGGTGGGGTCTTTTTGGTATACAACAATGGTGTAAGACAAGTCGCGGTTTGCCCGGTATTTGTTGGCGTTTTCCAAGGGGATCAAAATACTGCGGTCAGCGGCCCCACCTCCTAGTCCACCTGTCTTTTCCAAAATGCCCACCACTCTGTACTTCTTACCCAAAAAACCGATTTCCTTATTCAGGGGGGGCTCACCGTCTTTGAAAATCTGTTCCACAAGGTTTTGACCGATTATAGCCACATTGTCGCCATGCAATAATTCGATACTGGAAAAGTTTCTGCCTTTTTCCAGGTCATATCCTTTATTGGTGATAAAGTATTCGTCCACTCCCATGACAGTGGAATTGGGATTGGATTTTTTGGAAAAACGTTTGACTTCCACACCGCCTGTCACTGTAGTATTGATACTTACATTGGACGCATGGCGGAATTTTTGTTTAAAATCAGCCGCTTCTTTAAATTCTATCGGTCCTTTGCTTTGAATTTTAACCCCTCCTCTGGTCCGGGAGCGGGAGATCGAAGTGATTTCAAAACTATTCCCCCCTAAACCGGCCAAACCGGAAGAGATGGTATATTGAATTGCATCAATGGCCGTGAGAATGCCTACTAAAGCCATAATCCCCAAGGCTACAATAGAGGCCGTCAGTACGGAACGTAGTAGGTTGTCTTTGATGGCTTTTAGCCCTTCGTTGATATTTTCTTTAAACTGCATAACGAATTGAATATAGGTTCTTTTAGGGCTTACATAGCCTATGAATTACCTTCGGGTATTTTCTATTCGATTGTTTCTTTCACAGGTTAAGTGAACGATAAAGTTTCAGCCTTCAACGCACGAAATGAATACCGTTGTTTGAATTTTGCTGTGGCGAAAGGCGAATTAATTCCTAATCTCCATTGTCAAAAAAATGTAAACCAATACTTCTTTTGCTTAGTTAATTCATTACATATATATTGAGCACTTTCTACCATGAAAATCCCTTCGAATTTTTTCTTCCCAACTGAAAAGTAAAGAGATTTGAGTAGATTTATAATTAAAATTAAATGAGCGGTTAATATGAGGTACTTGCTGGTTGTATTTTTATCTGTATTTCTAAGCTTGTCTGTAAAGGCTGCTTACCTGTTGGTTCCTATGGACGAAACCCAGACGAATCACTTGAAAGCTTATGGAATGACGTATTGGGTGTTGAACAACGATGTGGAAGCCGAATGGCTATTGAACTATCGGGGAGGGGGATTTATGTTTAAATACTTGCAAAGTTTTGAAAATGAATTGATTGTGAGGGGGGTGAGCTATGAAGTGATCTCGGATGCGCAGGCTTTGCAAATTAAAGAATTGATTGCCAGCCCGGAGGCGAATATGGATGTGATGAAGTTGGAAGTTCCACCCAAAATTGCCGTGTACTCGCCCAAGTCGAAGCAGCCTTGGGATGATGCGGTAACACTGGTGTTGACTTATGCCGAAATTCCATACGATGTAGTGTTTGATGATGAAGTGATGATGGATAAGCTGCCGGAATACGATTGGTTGCACTTACACCACGAGGATTTTACCGGGCAGTATGGGAAATTTTATGGTACCTATGGCAGAGAGCGTTGGTACATTGAGCAACAGAGAGAGTTTGAAAAATCGGCCAGAAGGCATGGGTTTCAAAAAGTTTCGCAATTGAAATTGGGGGTGGTTAAAAAAATCCGTGATTTTTGTTCCGGAGGAGGTTTTTTGTTTGCCATGTGCTCCGCGACTGATACATATGATATTGCGCTTTCGGCCGAGGGGGTGGATATTGTAGATTATATGTATGACGGAGATCCTCCGGATAAGAATGCTCAAAGTCATCTGGATTATACCAAAACCTTTGCGTTTCGTGACTTCCGTTTGATTATGAATCCTTATGAATATGAATACTCCAATATCGATAACCGTGATCACGAAAGAGGTTTGAACGAATCGAATGATTTTTTTAAGCTCTTTCAGTTTTCGGCCAAATGGGACCCGGTACCCACTATGCTGACGCAGAATCATCATCATATTATCAAAGGGTTTATGGGGCAAACCACCGCATATAAAAAGCCTTTGATTAAATCGGATGTGGTGATCATGGGAGAGACCAAAGAGGCAAATGAGGCCCGTTATATTCATGGTACCTTTGGTAAAGGAACCTGGACATTTTATGGAGGTCACGATCCTGAAGATTACCGGCATTTTGTTGGGGAAGAACCTACGGATTTAAACTTACACCCTAACTCCCCGGGATACCGTTTGATTTTGAATAATATTCTCTTTCCGGCTGCAAAAAAGAAAAAACAAAAAACCTGATATACAAAAGGGAGGAGCTGAAAAGCACTCCCTTTTGTATTGAAGTATGTCTTTGTCCTGAAAGGATTTTGAGTGAAAACCGGGTTTTATACCGCCTGCCATAGAGAGTCTGTGAAGTAATGTTTACAATCGAAAAGGTTTTCGATGACTTGAAAACCGGACTGTTGGGCCAAATCATAAATTTCTGCCTGATCGAATTTTTTGGAAAGTTCCATATAAATAGGTTCCCATGCTTCGAATTCAATTGTGGTATCCAATAATTCGATATTTTGTTTCTGAGTACTGATCAGGTAGCTCCGGGTTTCTCCCGTGTCGGGATTGTAGGTTGGATAGTGTTTGAATGTAGTCAAGTCAAAATTAGCATCTAATTCATCATTGATTCTTTGGAGTAAATTTAAATTGAATGCTTTGGTTACCCCGGAGGAATCGTTGTAAGCCTGTAGAATCGTATCCGGGTTCTTTTTTAAATCAAACCCAATGAGCAATATATCTCCTTCCTTCAGGTATTTTCTTAACGCTTTCAAAAAATCAGAAGCTCCGTCCTTTTTAAAATTTCCAATATTAGAACCCAAAAATAAAATCACATTGCGTTCCTGTTGGTGCTGATTGAGCTTTTCCAAGGCATGGAAGTAGTCGTTGCGAATACCGGTAATACGAAGCTCCGGAAATTGCTTTAACAAATCGCTCGTCAGGTTATCCAGTGCATTTTGAGAGATGTCAATGGGCGAATAGTGAAAAGAGCTCTTTTGTTCAAGGAAATAGCTGAGCAAAACTTTTGTTTTGAAGCCGTCTCCCGCACCAAATTCAATGAGGTTAAATTGTTCCGTACCCGATTGAAAATATTGCAAGATTTTGTCTTTTTGAAAAGAGAAGATTTCAAATTCACTATCGGTGAGGTAATACGCTGGCAGCTGCATGATTTTCTGAAATAGTTGATCCCCCTGTTTGTTGTAAAAGTATTTGGAGTCTAAATATTTAGGCTGGGAGGTCAAGCCTTTAAGGATATCTTCTGCAAATTGATTTGACATGGTGGTAGAGCGTAATGATTTTATAATAAGAGTGCTTTGGTCAACAAAATGTATGTAAGGGCTGCAATCGGATTATTTTTGCTTACAGGTGGTTACAGTAGTTTTCAAAATAGTGATTTTGCCAGTCGTATTCCTGTAAATTGCCAACGTTTATCCGTATGGAAAAAGTTGCGGTATGTAGGGCGGATATGTGTTTTGGGAGTGGCACAAGAGCCCCCTCTTAGTACCATTTGGTTTACCATAAATTTTCCGTTGTATTCGCCAAGCGCTCCTTGGGCTTGGGTATAACCGGGGTAGGGGAGGTATGCACTTTGCGTCCATTCCCAACAGTCACCAAAGAGTTGTGTGTGATGATTGGCCGGGCTGGGGTGGAAAAAGCCAGATTTTTGAAAGTTAGCTTGTTCGGGAATGGTGGCTTGTAACTGTTTGCAAGCTACCTCCCATTCAAACTCGGTGGGCAAGCGCATTTTTTTCCAACGGGCGAAGGCATCCGCTTCAAAATAATTAATATGTGTGACAGGATCGTCCAATTTGATCTCTTGTAGTCCGCTTAAGGTAAATTGATGCCATTTTCCCTTGATTTGATGCCAATACAGAGGGGCTTTGATTGCCAACTGTTGGACCCAATCCCAACCTTCGGACAACCAGAATTCGAAGTGTTCATATCCGTTGTCTTGCATAAAATCCAAGTATTCCCGGTTAGTGGCCAACCGGTTGGCTATTTGATAGGGGTGTAGGTAAACTTGATGGGCTTTGGTTTCATTGTCATAACAAAAGCCTTCGGCTTGAAAACCGACTGTGTATAAGCCCTCATTTATTTCGGTAAAGTTTAATTCGGGAAGAGAGGAGGAGGAGGGGCATTGCGTGTTGGTATATGTAGGAAAGAGGGGGTTGTGTCCTAAAATATATTTTAAGTCTGTCAACAAAAGTTCTTGATGCTGTTGTTCGTGTTGTAAGCCTAGCTCTATGAAATTCCGTACTTTTTCAGGGATGGGATGGGATGCCAAATAAGCTACCATTGCCTGGTCTACATGTTTTCGAAATTTCATGACTTCCTCTACGGAGGGCCGGGTCATATTTCCCCGGTGTGCCCGGAATACCCGTTCGCCTTGACTTTCATAGTAACTGTTGAACAAGTAATTGTATCTGGGATTGTAAAGCTCATAGCCCATAAGGTGCTTGGCCAGAATAAAGTTTTCAAAAAACCAAGTGCTGTGCCCCAAGTGCCATTTGGGAGGGCTTACATCTACAATAGGTTGTACTACATAGTCTTCCGTTTGTAGTGGTGCGCACAATGCTTCCGTTTGAAACCGGATGTTCTGATAACGGAGAAGCAAATGTTGGGTTTCTTCCAAAGGAGCGGCTTGTTGTTGGGTGCTGTCCATAAATATGGGCTTAAGGTTTTGGATGGAAAGGAGCTATTATTTTTTATAGAAATTACTTTTTGAGTGATTTGATTTGTTACCTTCTGTTTCCGTACCCCTGCTTCGTATTCTATATTACAAAAAACAAAGAGGATTTAAAAGTTTTATAAGCAAGAAAGCGTAAAGAATTTGAGAGTAGTACTCTTGCCGAAATAGTGGAAGAGCACTTGGTGCGTTAGGCCCTTAGGAAATGAAAATGATTTTGTTCTGGTGAATCGTTATTTACTTTTCGACTAAGTGGCTATTGGCTATTTTTTTATTGAAGTGGTTTACATGTATCGTTTTTAACCGAAGATGGAATCAAAACCGGCTCATCAAGGCACTTTTTGAAGAGAATAGCCAAAGCTATTGTTGAAAAAAGTAAGACAGAGGAAGCGTTTTTGAAACATGTTTTAGGAAAAAGAAAAAGTTTAATTCACTTCATTAGCTAAATTGCAGTTTCCCCAATTGATTGTATACGCTAAGTGGAGTGAAGTACTATAATCATATGAAGTTCCATTAAGTCTTTTACGTTGAGTTATGTAAATTTGCTCCCCGAAAAAAATATTGGATCTATTAACAGTCATGAAAGTATTCAAATTTGGAGGGGCTTCTTTGCAAAATGTTGCATCAATAAAAAATATTGCCCGGATCATACAAAACTATGGTCCGAAAGAGCGCTTGATTGTCGTTCTTTCGGCCATGGGGAAGACCACGGATAACCTTGAAAGCATATTTAATGCATATAAAACAGAGGAGGATTATCCGGATATGATTTATCATCTCAAAAAATACCACCTTAGCATTTGCAATAATCTTTTTGAAAATAGATACGACCGGGTGTTTTACAGAGTTGAGAAGCTGTTTTCGGATTTGGAAGCTGAATTTAGAAAAGGAGATAAAAATTTTGCTAGGCTGTATGATCAAACGGTTTGTTACGGAGAGCTCCTTTCTTCTTATATTTTTTCGGCATACCTGGCACAAGAAGGGGTGAATAACCAATGGCTGGATGCACGTAAATATATTCAGACCGATGATAATTGGAAGGAGGGAATTGTGGATTGGGCTTGGTCAGAAAAGTTGATGAAAAGCGATTTGCCGGATCTGATGAAAGGTCAGATTTTGGTGACACAGGGCTTTTTGGGAGGAACCGTCAGCGAGAAGACAGCTACACTAGGCCGGGAAGGTTCCGATTTTAGTGCCGCTATTTTTGCTTATTGCCTGGATGCCGAGTCGGTCACCATTTGGAAAGATGTGCCTGGCATTTTGAATGCCGACCCCAGGCGGATTCACAATACCTGTCTGTTTTCTCAATTGCCTTACAAAGAAGCCGCAGAAATGACTTACTATGGAGCTACGGTGATTCACCCGAAAACTATCAAGCCCTTAGCAATTAAAAAAATACCTTTGTACGTAAAATCTTTCATCCATCCGGAAGAAGCCGGAACTTGTATTGGAGAGGTAGAAGAATATGATACAATTCCTGCGATAATTTTTAAGCCGAACCAAAGTATCATTCGTTTCGAACAGAAAGATTACTCAAGTGTCAACCAAAGTAATTTGAGTCAAGTATTTAATCTTCTTGCGGCTAACAATGTGAAGATCAATTTGATGAAGAGCAGTGCGATTTCCTTTTCCATCTGTGCAAATACTGAAAAAGAAAAGTTTGAAATTATATCGGAACGTTTGAGTGATGATTTTTATATAGATTTTTACCACGGTTTGGAGTTAATTACCATTAAAAACTATAATGAAGACTCGCTGAGTAAGTTTAGCCGGAAGACTATTTATTGGGAGCAAAAAACACGGAATATTTATCAGATTGTAAGGGAGTCTTAGTCAGGATAAGGTTTACCAAAAAGTTCATAGAATAGCTTTATAAAAGCGTAAAAAGCACAAAAAAAGCACCTGTGTGACTAGCTTAGCACTTTTTTTGGAGGAATAGCCGGAAGGTATTATTCCGGGAGGTTTTCTTTGGAAATACAGACCCAAGCTCTATTTTTAGAGGATGGATTAATGAAATTAGTTGAAAACGGTTTATTAGAAAAGTTATAAAGGGCAGGTTTTAGTTGTGGCTGATTGGTTTGAAAGTTTGTTTAGCTTAGAACACATTTGGTGTTAGTATGGAAGAAAGTTGTAATCACATATATCCTGAACTAGTCTCAATTATAACGCCTGTATACAATACCTCACCGTATTTATCAGCCACCGTTGAGTCAGTTATCAGGCAAACCTATGCTCATTGGGAGATGATCATTATTGACGATGGTTCTGAAGATCAAAGTGCTGCCATTGCCCATCATTATAGTAAACAGGATGAGCGGATACGTGTAGTGTCATTGGGAAAGAACTATGGAGCAGGAGTGGCCCGTAATGCCGGGATCAAAGAAGCAAAGGGCCGGTACATAGCCTTTATAGACAGTGACGATATTTGGCTTCCGGCCAAGCTGGAAAAACAACTTCGCTTTATGCGTGATACCCAAGCCGAACTTGTCCACACGGCTTACAATTTGATTGCTGAAAACGGAAGTTCCCTTTGTAAGCACTACTGCCCTCCTTCCAAAGTTACCTATCAGGACATGCTAAAGACCGATTATATCGGTTGTTCCACGGCAATATATGACACACAGCGCATCGGCAAAGTGTATATGCCAGAAATACGCAAAAGGCAAGATTACGGCTTATGGTTACGGATGATGCAAGATATAAAATACGCCTACGGATTACCTGAGCAGTTAGTTCTTTACCGGATCCGGAAAGGCTCCTTATCCCACAACAAATGGAGGTTAGTCCAAGTACAATGGGATTTTTACGTACAGACTGCCCGCCTGGGAGTGATGGGAGGCCTGCGCTCCATGGCTTATTGGAGTTTCTTCGGCCTGACCAAATACGCAAAAAATTAATCGGGCTTTCCAACGCCTTTCTTCAGTTAAGGGACTACTTATAGAGAATCTTAATTATTGAAATTCTTCAAGAAGTACTTTTCTTAAAAGGAGAGTGTATGGAATTATCTTACTTTCATACCCTAATTGTAGTGAGGAGTGTATAATTTCGCGGGTGTAAATAATTTATTTGATAAATCTTAAAAAGCGTGTTAAACGGCAAATCGATATTAATTACTGGGGGAACTGGTTCTTTGGGCAAAGCATTGACAAAGACCATTTTGGAACGGTGGCCAGAAGTAAGACGACTGGTGATTTTTTCCAGGGATGAGCAG
>NZ_JBDKWZ010000018.1:0-147593 GCF_039710355.1 Rapidithrix thailandica
AGCGGTTGCAAAAGTAGCAATCCCAACCAACTTTCCAAACCCCTATCCCATCTTTTTTTTAACCCATTACCTAACATACTGAATACAAAAACTTTATATACAAAACTTTTTTTGAATCGGATTTCAACACAAGAGAAAAGTCAGTGAAATGCGAAGCAAACATTTTTTAAAAAAGTTATGAAGTTCTTGAAAAAAGGAAGTTTCACAAGCATTTTATCCGGCTTTCCACAAATGAAAGCGCATGATTTTTCTTAAAGAAAAATGTAAAACCTTAAAAAAACATCCCTTCTTTCCTAAATCTCTTCCTTACTACACCTCTTCTATACTGTAGATGATAAAACCAAAACCGTATATATTCCATAATGCCTGTATCAAATGATCCTTTACATCGACCGGATTAAAGACCGTACAGACCAAACAAAACTTGTTCTCATATTATAATACCTTTCCTAACCGGATAATACAGGCTTTCATACTTATCCCTATGTTATATAGCAAGACCTCACTCCTCTTACTATTTAAAGTATAATACAAAGCTTCCTGGCCACCTTAGACTCACCCTATACACCGTCATACCTTATAAGCAAGTGTAGGAAGCCTTCAGACGAACCACCAAGCCCCTAGCTATTCATTCTATATAATGCACAGGCAAAGCATTTCCCGCCTTCAGGTTTGCGCCAAGACTTAGTTCAAGAAAAAAGGCTTTGTACTGCAAAAGCAGTACAAAGCCTTTCATACTATAATACGTAAGAGAAGGATTAACCGGAACAGGCAACGCAACCGTCCGGATCATCCAATGAGCATTGCATATCGCTCATATTTTGCTCTTGAACCTCTTCCTTCACAGGGTTATTGAGCTTTTGGGTATCAACCGTAAACTTAATTGCATCAGCCGCAGCCTTTGTTCTCAAGTAGTACATACCTGTCTTCAAGCCTTTTCTCCAAGCATAGAAGTGCATGGAAGTCAATTTACCGAAGTTGGCATCTTTCATAAAGATATTCAAACTCTGGCTTTGACATATATATGCTCCCCGATCAGCAGCCATTTCAATAATTGCCTTTTGGCTAATTTCCCAGGCTGTCTTATACAGGTCTTTCAAATTCTGTGGAATATCCATGCCTTGAACAGAACCATTCGCCGCAATCAACTCATTCTTCATGTCATCCGACCACAAACCTAATTCCACCAGTTCTCTCAACAAATGCTTGTTCACAACAATAAACTCCCCTGACAATACCCTACGCGTATAGATATTGGAAGTATAAGGCTCAAAGCACTCTGTGTTTCCCAGAATCTGAGATGTAGAAGCCGTAGGCATAGGGGCTAACAACAGAGAGTTGCGCACTCCGTGCTTCTTCACTTCTGCTTTTAAAGAATGCCAATCCCAACGTCCGGAGCTGGGCTCTACCCCCCACATATCAAACTGGAAGATACCTTTGGAAACCGGAGATCCTTTAAACGTCTCATAAGCACCTTCCACTGTTGCCAAGTCTTTGGAAGCTGTCATAGATGCGAAGTACATCGTTTCAAAGATCTCGCTGTTAAGCGCCTTGGCTTCTTCCGAATCAAATGGCATACGCAACAACATAAAAGCATCAGCCAACCCTTGCACTCCCAATCCGATCGGACGGTGACGGAGGTTAGAGTTTCTGGCTTCTTGCACCGGATAGTAATTGCGGTCAATGATTTTATTCAGGTTTTTGGTAACCACATACGTTACCTCATAAAGTTTTTGATGATCGAATTTGCCATCAATAACAAATTTAGGAAGAGAGAGTGAAGCCAGGTTACACACGGCCACTTCATCCGGTGAAGTATACTCAATGATCTCCGTACATAAGTTACTGGATCTGATTGTTCCTAAATTCTTCTGATTGGATTTCTTATTGGCGGCATCCTTATACAACATATAAGGTGTACCGGTTTCGGTTTGTGCCTCGAGAACAGCAAACCAAAGCTCTTGCGCTTTCACTACTTTGCGCGCCCGGCCTTCCCGCTCATATTTTTCATAGAGTTTTTCGAACTCCTCTCCATAAGTGTCTGCTAAGCCCGGAGCTTCATTCGGACAGAAAAGTGACCATTCTTCGTTCGCTTCAACACGCTTCATAAACAAGTCCGGAGTCCACAGAGCGTAGAACAAGTCTCTGGCTCGCATTTCTTCCTTTCCATGGTTTTTTCTTAAATCCAAAAACTCAAACACATCTGCATGCCATGGCTCCAGGTAGATGGCAAAAGCCCCTTTACGTTTACCCCCTCCTTGATCTACATAGCGGGCCGTATCGTTAAAGACTCTCAACATCGGGATAATTCCGTTGGAAGTACCGTTGGTTCCTTTGATATAAGAACCGGTAGCCCGTACATTGTGAATGCTCAGACCAATTCCTCCGGCCGATTGAGAAATCAACGCACATTGCTTCAACGAATCGTAAATTCCGGAAATACTGTCCTCTTTCATTGACAACAGGAAGCAAGAAGACATCTGAGGCTTGGGAGTACCCGAGTTAAACAAAGTAGGTGTTGCATGGGTAAACCACTTTTCGGAAAGCAAATTATAAGTTTCCAACACCGCATCTATATCGTGCATGTGGATACCAATCGCGACCCGCATAAACATATGTTGTGGCCTTTCCACAATTTTGCCATCGATACGTAACAAGTACGAACGCTCCAAGGTTTTGAAACCGAAGTAATCGAAATCATAGTCGCGTTCATAATCTACAGCTTCATCCAACCTTGCGGCATTTTTCCGGATTACCTCATACGCTTCTTTGGAAATCATCGGAGAATGCTCATCGGTAATAGGGTCGATAAAGCCATACAGTCTTTTCATCGTATTTGAAAAAGACTTACTGGTCACCTTATGTAAATTAGAGATGGCGATTCGCGCAGCGAGAATGGCATAGTCCGGGTGCCGGGTGGTCAGTGAGGCAGCTGTTTCAGCGGCCAAGTGATCCAACTCTACGGTAGTAACTCCATCGTATAAACCTTCGATCACTTTTTTGGCAATATCAACCGGATCGATATACTTACGATTGAGCCCTTTACACAAGTTTTCAATCCGGGCTGTAATTTTATCGAATTTTACGCTTTCTCTGCGCCCATCGCGTTTGACTACTAGCATATTTTTTTAGACCTTTTTTAGATAACTGACAATATAATAGTGAGCACTCACCGGTAAAAAGTAAGCGTTGGTTAATAGCTATACACTTAGTTAAAATGTTAATTAGAATAGTACAATAGGCGAGTGGCCCTGTATGAACATGTTTTTTAAAACTAAAGAAAATCAATCAAAAATCTAAGCCTTTGGAAAAGTTTCCGGGCTCCTGACTAAGAAATCTATTTGAAGGAATTTATATGGGGCAAGCGCCCTTATTTTTCCTGGGAAATTGGCTGCAAAGATGGGACAATTCTGGAAAAAAAGAAGAAGATTTTTTGTTAAAAAATACTAGCGGGAAGATAAAAGGAATGAAAGCCCACTTAGCGGGCTTTTTAGGGTATTTTTATTTTTTTGATTTTGGAAAATTTCTTCGCGGCCAAAGATACCCGCCTCCTCTTTGCTGATCTTTTCACCCAAATGTTGCTGCCGGCATCAAAGGTTTGCCCTTGCTTCTGATTGTACGATACGCCATCCGGTAAACCGTAGCAAAAAGAACCAACAAGCATTCCTACGCCTCCGATTGCTTTGTAGCCGGGTCTTGCTCGATCGCTCCCCGGATTTTCGACATAATCTCATCCACCGATTCATCCCCGCTAAAAACCATCGGTGCTTTGAATTTTACACTAAGAATTGTTCCTCTTTTCTTAAAAAACAGCCCTTTCTTGTCAAAAGCCCTACGAAAACCATCAATTACCACAGGGACTACCAAAGGTTGAAATTCTTTAATCAAATGGGCCGTTCCTTTACGCACCGGAGCAAAGGGACTAGTCGTACCTTGTGGGAAATTGACCACCCAACCGTGCTCCAAGGCTTTTTTGATTTTTCTAGGAGCGGAGGTGTCTGCCCCACGTTGAACGTTTTCCCCTCTGGAACGCCATGAGCGCCTTACGGTAACCGCTCCGGCATAGGAGAAAATTTTAGGTAACAAACCACTCTCTTTCATGGTTTCTTCCGCAGCTACATAATAGGTATTCACCCGGGGGATTAACATGTATACGGGCAAATTAATAGAGTTGCGGAAGCGCCATTTCACACTACAGAAAATATGGTATAACGCAATAACGTCCGCGTAATATGTCTGATGATTGGAAATAAACATCACATTGCTCCGCGGCAAGTCCTTGAGATATTCCGTCCCTTCTATTTTAAGTTTATTGACAATATTCAGCCGGCCATAAGTAACCGTGGCCAAAAAGCTGATCAACAAGCGCTTCAAAATAAGGATGTTCCCAAAGGGATCCTTTTTGATTAATTGTAGCTTGTTATCCTTTTTTTTCTTTTCTGCTTCTTTTATTGATTTCTCCATTCTTCTACTTGGTTTACCGAACGGATTCCAGCTATATATTTGGTTGTCATGGCTGGAGACAGTAAAATATTTGCCTACCTTATCTTTTTTGCCAAAGACAGGAAACAACACTCAATATTCTGCATTATTTGGCAAATAAAAAAGCATTTGTTTCTAATCTCGAAACAAATGCCCGGGCAGAATAATTTGATTTCAGTTCGAAGCCTGATCACACGGCATCATAGCATTATACCATCCGGAGAACTCGAATTTACGCAAAAAAAGCCTTCCGGGATATGTATTTCTAACTACTCTCATGATCTGTACCACAAATTATCAGTGCTACGAACGCTTAACGTCTAAAAGTCTTCGTCCAACGTAAACTTGGGCTTTTCTTTTTCCTTATTCATCACCCCAGCCTTTTGATAATCAGACACTCGCTTTTCAAAGAAATTGGTTTTTCCTTGCAAGGAGATCATTTCCATAAAGTCAAAAGGATTGGTAGAATTATAAATCTTAGCGCATCCTAAAGAGACCAACAGACGGTCCGCCACAAATTCAATGTATTGGCACATCAGGTCTGAATTCATTCCGATCAATTTTACCGGCAAGGCATCCACGACAAACTCTTTTTCAATCGCTACGGCATCTTTGATGATTTTCACGATGGTTTCTTCCGGCAGCTTGTTCACAACATGTTGTGTATAAAGCAGGCAGGCAAAATCACAGTGCAAACCTTCGTCTCTGGAGATCAACTCGTTTGAAAAGCTCAAACCGGGCATCAAACCTCTCTTTTTCAACCAGAAAATCGAACAGAAACTTCCGGAGAAGAAAATCCCTTCCACTGCAGCAAATGCCACCAAACGCTCGGCAAAAGACCCTTCATCGATCCAACGCAAAGCCCAGTCGGCTTTTTTCTTCACACAATCCATCGTTTCGATGGCATGAAACAAATAGTCTTTTTCCTTTGAGTCTTTTATATAGGTATCGATCAACAGCGAATAGGTCTCTGAGTGGATATTCTCAATCGCAATCTGGAAACCATAAAAGAACTTCGCTTCGGTATACTGCACTTCCGATACAAAGTTTTCGGCCAGGTTTTCGTTCACGATTCCATCACTGGCAGCAAAAAAGGCCAGTACGTGTGAGACGAAATGCCGCTCGCCATCTGTCAACTTTTCCCAGTCTTTCAAGTCAGCCGACAGGTCAATTTCTTCCGCAGTCCAAAAGCTGGCTTCTGCTTTTTTATAGAAATCCCAAATATCATGATGCTCAATTGGGAAGAGGACAAAACGATCCTTATTCTCCTTTAATATCGGTTCTTCCATTGTGTTTGCTCCCATTATGATAGCTTTACAAAGTGAATATATAGATGATAAGGCTAATGCTTACAGTCTAATAATAAAAATGAATGATGATTTGATTGTTTTTTTACCTTGTCTTAGGCCAAACAAATATCACAAAATAAAAAGAGAATAGAAAGTGATGAAAATCAACTCTGCCTCTTACAGGTTGATTATGAAATATTTATACTTTAAAAAAATCTTCCGTGTAGCAACTCCCTCCCAAAGCATAAATTCAACCACAAGAGCATCTTTAATAGCCCTCAGTAAGTTGTTTTACAAAACATCTTTCGGGTTTCTTCCGGCCAACCTCAAAAAAGAGCAGGTATATTTTTTTGATTTCCTTTCTTCTTCCATAACTTAGTCGGTTCATTCGCAACAACCGGCAAAAAACTGCCTATTTTCCTTTCTGAATTTTTACTTGTGAAAAAAATATGGAAATTTCTCGTAAGTTGTTGTGAATATTCCTTTTAAATAATATTTTTGCAGCCATTTCTAAAATAGAATAAGACAATGTACGCAATAGTAGAAATCGCAGGTCAACAATTCAAAGTAGAGAAGGATAAATACATTTATACCCACCGTCTTGACAAAGATGCAGGGGATAATGTTGAGTTTGACAAAGTTTTGTTGGTAGAAAATGCCGGGGATGTACAAGTAGGTAGTCCTCTCGTGGCAGGTGCTAGTGTGAAAGCAAAGGTACTTGAGCATGTGAAAGGCGACAAGGTAATTGTATTCAAGAAGAAAAGAAGAAAAGGATACAAGAAGTCCAACGGTCACAGACAACAATTTACTAAGGTTTTAATCGAAGGAATTTCATAAACTACTAAAAATTATGGCACATAAGAAAGGAGCTGGTAGTTCGAGAAACGGTCGTGAATCGGAAAGTAAACGATTAGGTGTAAAGATCTATGGTGGCCAAGAGGCCGTAGCCGGCAACATCATCGTAAGACAAAGAGGTACACAACATCACGCAGGAAACAATGTAGGGATCGGTAAAGATCACACTTTGTTTGCCTTGATCGATGGCACTGTTGAATTCAGAAAAGGATATAAGAAGAGATCTTATGTTCATGTGGTTCCTACTGCAGAATAATAAGACTTAGGAAGTATACTATTTTTGATACATAAAACCCAAGTGTTCCAAGGAATGCTTGGGTTTATTGTTTTCTATGATTTTGTATGGGAAAGACAGTGTTAAAAACCTCTTGGCCTGGACTGTATAAGGGCACATTTATACACTCTTCCAAACACAATTAAAGAAGGCCCTATCGCAAAATGAAGAGGCCGTATACAATACCCCTGTGAGGTGTTGCTTTCCTTACTTCTTCCGATTTGTGTAATACTTACATCTGTACCTATCTTTGCCCTATGCCAACCGCTCAAAACATAAAAGTAGCTGTAGATGCCGTAGTCTTTGGGTACACCTCCAAAGAAGGTTTGTCTGTATTACTGATCAAACGGAAGATCGAACCGTTCAAAGGTTCCTGGGCCTTACCGGGCGGACTGGTAAAAAACGAGGAATCGTTGGAAACAGCGGTAGAAAGAGAGTTGCAAGAGGAAACCGGCGTTTCGATCAACTACCTGGAACAATTGTATAGCTTTGGTCAACCGGCCCGTGACCCGCGCAACCGGGTGATTTCCATTACCTACTATGGCTTGGTGCGCCCTGATGCTTTTGAAGTACATGCCAGTACCGATGCCAGCGATGTGGCTTGGTTTAATGTAAAAAAACTTCCGGGGCTGGCCTTTGATCACCAACAAATTCTGAACGTAGCCATCCAGCGGCTGAAAGGAAAGATCGTTTACGAACCTATTGGTTTTGAATTGTTGGATGAAAAGTTTCCTTTTTCCGAACTGGAGAAACTCTATTCTACGGTATTAGACCGCCCGGTTGACCGTAGAAATTTCAAAAAGAAAATCCTCAAATTCGGTTTTTTGGAAGAAACTTCCGAAAAGCAGATTCTTTCCGGTGCAGGCCGCCCCGGTAACCTGTTTAAATTCAATGAAGAAAAATACTTTCAATTAAAGAAAGAGGGGATTAATTTTGAAATTTAAAGACATTCATATCCCTGCTGCCTCACTTCTCTCCACCCTTATCTAATTTGACGATACAAAAACACCTATCACAAACACCCTTGCCATTTATAGTTTCCATCGTGAGCTAGATGCTTTACTCCCAAAAGAGCAAACTTATCCTTCCCTTCTGACAACTGTATTTTTTTCAAAAAAAATATTTTAATCAAACAACTGATTTTCAAATAATTAAAATTTACTCGAAAATATTTACGTAATTTTTACACAAATTATTTTGCGTAATTAAAACACATATTTATATTTGTGTCATTGAAACGCAAATAAATTTTACCGATATGAAAACAGGAGTGATCATCGCCAGATTTCAAACCCCTTATTTACACGAAGGACATAAGGACTTGATCAAGCAAGTACAGGAAAAACACAACAAATTGATCATCGTATTGGGTGTAAGTCCGGTGGCAGGAAGCTGTAAGAACCCCTATGATTTTCATACCCGGGAAAAAATGATCAAAAAGGAGTGCAATGAAGTAATTGTATTGCCTCTGAGTGACCATCCCAATGATAAAACCTGGTCGGAAAATCTGGACAAGCTTTTAAGTAGTGCTTTTCCTTCCGAGCAATTTGCCTTGTACGGTAGCCGAGATAGCTTTATCCCCTATTACAATGGAAGATTTACTACCGTAGAATTGCCCGAACACGGAGAGTATAATGCTACGGAACTCCGAAAAAAATACGCAGACAAAGTATTTGACTCCAATGATTTCCGGGCGGGTATACTCTATGCCTATCACAATCAATATAAAAAAGTATATGCCACAGTGGATGTGGCGGTTTTCCGGAATCACAAAACGGAAATCTTATTAGGCAAAAAAGCCATCAATCATCAATGGAGATTGATCGGGGGATTTTCAGACCCGGAAGACGATAGCTTTGAGATAGCCGCCAAGCGCGAACTTATGGAAGAAGCCGGGATGCTCGAAACCGGCCCAATGCACTACGAAACTTCTGTCAAAATTGACGACTGGCGCTACCGGAGCGAATCCGATAAAATCATTACCACGCTTTTCAGTTGTGACTTTCAATATGGGACTCCTAAAGCGCAAGACGATATTATGGACTTGGCCTGGTTTCCGGTGAAAGGCATTTCTCAAATGATCGAACAAGGTGCCATCAGCGAAGAGCATATCCCGATGATGGAATTTCTAGAAAGAAAATACCAACAACCAGAACTCTTGGAGGCATAGGAATTAGGTTCTTCACTCGCCTCCAATCCCAAGTATCTACCTCACTTATACTTCTTAACCTCAAAACCTCAACCACAATGAAACGCGAAAATTTAGTCCTTTTAGCCGATGCCTATAAATATTCTCACCATAAATTATACTACCCTGGTACTTCTCAGGTATACAGTTATTTGGAAAGTCGCGGAGGAAAATTTGACAGTACCGTTTTTTATGGCTTACAATATTTTTTGAAAGAATACCTGGAAGGTATAGCTTTTACTCAAGAAGACCTGGATGAGGCCGAGGACTTGATGATACAGGTTTTCGGTAGAGATGATGTGTTTGATAAACGTAAATTCCAATATATACTCGACCGGCATAAGGGCAAATTGCCTGTGCGTATCAAAGCCGTACCCGAAGGAGCAACCGTGCCAGTCAGTAACGTACTGATGACCATCGAAAACACCGATCCCGAATGCTTCTGGCTGACCAACTTCCTGGAAACTTTGTTGATGCAGGTTTGGTACCCCAGCACGGTAGCAACCGTCAGCCGGGAAGTGAAAAGAGTGGTGACCCGTTATTTTGAAGAGACGGCTACCGAAGGAGCGGAAGCAGGAATCGAGTTTGTATTGAACGACTTTGGTTTCAGGGGCGTCAGTAGTGTGGAAAGTGCCGGCCTCGGAGGAAGCGCCCATTTGGTCAACTTTGCCGGAAGCGATAACATCGCAGCCTCCGTGTTTGCCAAGCGATACTACAAAGCTCAAAAAATGCAGGGAATGAGCATTCCGGCCACGGAACACAGTATCTGCACGCTCTTAGGCAAAGAGGGAGAACTGGATATTTTCAAACATGTATTAGAAACATTCCCTACGGGCATTGTCGCTTGTGTTTCCGACAGTTACAATATTTTCAATGCCTGCGAAAACTACTGGGGTGAAGAACTCAAAACGGAAATCCTCGACCGCGAAGGTACTTTGGTGATCCGTCCTGACAGTGGAGACCCCGTGATGACCTTGTTGAAAATCTTTGAAATCCTGTTTGACAAATTCGGCTATACCGTCAACGAGAAAGGCTACAAAGTACTGCCTCCGCAAGTGCGGGTAATCCAGGGCGATGGGGTGAATTACGATGCCATCCTAGAAATGTACGAAGCCTTAAAACAACATCAAATCAGTGCGGAAAACCTGGTGTTGGGTATGGGAGGTGCTTTGTTGCAAAAGCTGGATCGCGACACGCAAAAGTTTGCTCTAAAATGTAGCTACGCCAAAGTGAATGGAAAAGAAGTGACCGTACAAAAAAGCCCTACCGAAATGGACGCTCAGGGAAATATCACCGGAAGTTTCAAAAAGTCTAAAGGCGGACGATTGAAACTGGTAAAAATAGAAGGGGAATACCACACTGTTAACGAAGGCGACTATCCCGAACTGGAAGACCAGATGGTCACCGTCTTTGAAAATGGAAAACTCATCAAAGAGTGGTCTTTCGAAGAAGTCCGCGAGCAGGCAACAGTGCCTTATTGCAGCAAAGTTCTGGTTTAGGGAATCGCCAGTTTAATTAATCATAACAACCTCGCAAGGGTGCAATACATCACGCCTTTGCGAAGCTAAATCACAGAAAAAATGTTTGGTTTAAAATACATTCAATTCGATGCGATGACCTATGTCATCCGATATAAAAACGGAGAAGTCGCAAAAGAAGGACGGGGTTTGTCCTTCTTCTATTTCGCTCCCAATACCTCCATTGCTGCTATTCCGATGGGAAGCAATGATGTCAATTTTATTTACACGGAAACCACCGCCGACTTTCAGGAAATATCCGTACAAGGTCAGATTACTTATAAAATCGAAAACCCGAAACAACTGGCCGAAGTCCTGGACTTTACGGTAGATGGGAAAGGTGTATACAAAACGGATGATTACGAAAAACTCAACGAACGGATCATCAACGAAGCCCAAACGGCTACAGCTGCTTTTATTCGCAAATTGCAACTGATGGAGGCTGTAACAAGTTTTGATGCTTTGGGAAAAGTCATTTCCGAATACCTGCAAAACTCTTCCACCATCGGCTCCCTTGGAATTACCCCTTTGAGTGTGAACGTACTGGCAGTAAAAGCCACCCCGGAAATGAGCCGGGCCATGGAGACCAAAGCGCGGGAGGAACTGCAAAAGAAAGCGGACGAGGCGATCTACGAACGTAGAAACTTTGCTGTAGAACAGGAACGTATGATCCAGCAAAGTGAGTTGAATACGGAAATTGCCGTGGAAGAAAAGAAAAAGGAAATTGCGCAAAAGCAGATGGAGCGGCAAGTGGCTGAAGCGGAAAACCAGCGAAAAATCCGGGAAATGCGGATCGAAGCGGACATTTCGGTAGAGAACAAACGGCAGGGACTAATTGACATGCAGGTAAGCAATGAGAAGAAAAATGCCGATGCCAAAGGCTATTCCATCGAGACCATGCTCAAGCCATACCGCGACCTTGACTGGAAAATGCTGATGGCCCTGAACGGCTCCGGTGACCCGGGTTCCAACATTGCCATGGCTTTTCGGGAGCTGGCCGAAAATGCCGGCAAAATCGAAAACCTGCACATCAGCCCGGATTTGTTGAATACCTTGGTGAAAAAACGAGGTTGATGACTTGTAGTAAACCTTCCAGGTTTTGAAAACCTGGAAGGTTTAGGCCTTTTTAACTCATAAATGATTCGCTATGGACTTTGACCGCATCATCTTAGTAAAAAGTAAAACCCGCCTGGAACAATTGGTCGAACGCTTCAATTCCAAGGCCCAGGCCAAATTTTACATTGAGCACAACGGAGGGGATTTTGCTGCCTATGAAGCTGAACACAACACTTTTTACGAAAGCCTACTCACCGTACAAAAGTCCCTTACCCAAACCCTGAAAACTACCGTGTTGGACAAAACCTATTTGCCTTCTTTTCTCTTTGCCCCGGCCGACCTGGTAGTGGTCATCGGGCAAGACGGACTGGTGGCCAATACGGCAAAATATGCGGGAAGCAACCCGGTACTGGCGATCAACCCTGATCCTCAACGCAACAACGGGGTATTGCTCCCTTTCACCATAGAAACCTTTCAAACAGGTATTCAAAAAGCCTTGAAAGCCCAGGCCTCGTTCAAACAAATTACCTTAGCCGAGGCACAACTGAATGACGGTCAGAAATTACTGGCCTTTAACGACTTTTACATTGGCAAATCCAACCATACTTCGGCCCGGTATAAATTGAGCTTTCGAGGGCAAACAGAAGTGCAGTCGTCCAGTGGATTGATTGTTTCCACCGGGGCAGGTGCTACCGGCTGGTTGAGTTCGGTATTTAACGAATTGAACGGTTTGTTTTCTTTTCTGGGCTTGGATCAATCCCCTTGCTCCTATGCCATGAACTGGGACGAGGACCGTTTGTGCTTTATCGTACGCGAACCGTTCAAAAGTCCCTATACCGGGGCAAACCTCGTGGCCGGCTCGGTAACTACTGAAAGTCAGTTGGTCATCGAATCCCAAATGCCGGACGATGGGGTCATTTTCAGCGATGGTATTCTGGAAGATTTTATCGCGTTTAACTCCGGCAAAACCGTCACCATCAGTACTGCCAAAGAGAAAGTGAAATTGTACCAAAATTAAAGGAAGGATTGAAGGATTGAAGATCGAGGGATTGAAGGAGATTCAGTAATTTTACGGATCATTAATTAATTCTTTTACAAACTATTCATTACTATAAATAATAATATGATCCGGGAAATAACAGGCGACCTGATCTTACAAGCTCAGGACTTTGATGTAATAGTACATGGAGCCAATTGTTTTTGCACAATGGGTAGCGGCATAGCCCGGCAAATCCGGCAAACCTTTCCGGAAGCCTTTGAAGTGGACCAACAAACTACCAAGGGTGACCGTGATAAACTAGGCACACTCACTTTCACCCAAAATACGCATCCTATTGTCGTAAACGCATATACCCAATACCGTTATGGCCGTGATAAAATGCACTGTGACTACGAGGCGGTGAAAAGTTGCATGCAGGCACTAAAACAGCAGTTTTCAGGAAAGAAAATAGGTATGCCTCTGATCGGAGCCGGGCTGGCCGGAGGGGACTGGGAAATCATCTTCAGCATCATCCAAGAAGAACTGGCGGACGAAGACGTGACCATCGTCAAGTGGGAAGGGAAATAATTCCTTTCACCACTTTTCTTCTTTTTTTCCACCCAATTGAAAGGTTCTGGAAATATTAAAGCCAAAGTGGATATCTCCTCCAAAGAAATCGTTGCGGGTTTCACCGATAAAGCCTTTGGGAATCATGGCCGTGGCATTGGTAAACTGCAACTGAAACACATGCCCTCCGGTTTCGATATCCACCCCTATCGCCAAGGCATCGTAGGTATCTTCATTGCGGGTTTGCAATTGCCAATAGTATTCGGCACTGATGGCTACCCGTTTGGCTACTTTATACCTCCCTCCCATTCCCAAAGCAAAGACATCGTTGTGCCGGTCTTCTGAACGAATCAGATTGTAATGCACCCAGGTAGGCATTATCTGAAGCGAAAAATTGCTGGAAAACTTCCGGGCTATCAACAGTTGATGGGTGTTTGCCAGCTTGTTGGAAAAGGTTAAATCCACATCCGGTTCTCTCAAGGTACGTACGGCCACCGAACTGAACCAGGTAACGGACAAAGGCACCGGATTTGGTCCGGTACTTTGCCATAAAAGCCGGTATTTGACGAAGGCATCGTAAGTTTTTTCGAAAGAACTTCTTCCTACTCCGATAAAAAGCCGGTCGGTAATGCCATATTCCAAACCAAACCGGACCATAGCATCGTCCAAACCGAAGAGTTGATAACTTCCGCTGTTCAGTGTTCCAAAACGATGAGAAATCAAAAAATCAAGGTTCTTTTTCTTCCGGGTTTCCACCGAATGCCCATTAATCAAACGAATGCCTTTAAAGGTGGCTGTGACTAAGGTGGGCGTAGCTTCCTGCTTTTCTTCCAGTTCCGACAGCAAATCATCTTGCCCCCAAAGTGGCACACTCAACAAGACCGCTCCCACGAGACATATGAGTTGTTTCATGACTTATTTCTTTTTTGAAAAATTAAAACGTGACTGTACCTCTACTTTTTTGGCAATATTATTTACCACCAACTGTGGTATTTTGATTTCAAAGTCCGCCACAACCAGCTCAAAAGTGGTGCTGGCCTGTACAAACTTGTCGGTCAGGGTAAATTGTACCTCTGTACTCAAAGGTTGGGTGACCCCATGAAGAGAGACTTCCCCTTCCACTACGGCTTCAAAGCTTCCGTTTTGGTCAAAGGGCAAAAGGGTAAAATCTTTAATGGTCCCTTGAAAAGTGGCTTTGGGGTATTTGTCTGATTCTACATAGTTTTCATTAAAGTGCTCTTCCATTAAGGTTTTTTTAAAGCGGAAACCCCTCATCAACATACTTACGGCCACTGTTCCCTTCTGCAAATTGATGGCCGCCAATACTTGATTGTTCACCGCCACAATGTTTTCCAAAGGTGCAACTGAAAAAAAAGAGGTTGTTCCGTTTCTGTCGATCATGGTTTGCTTCTCCATCGACTGGGCAAAAGAGTGCATGCATGATACGACTAGTACAAGCAACATGAGGATATTTGTCTTCATAGGTAGTTGTGTCCAATAATTAGGTTTACTTTTCTTCCGGTACGGAAGAGACAATCATACATTCCGTCAAAATGATATCCAGCAACATTCCGTTACACATTCCTTTGACAGTAATGGAGGCTTCAGGCTTCACTTCCGGATCAAATGAATACCCTTCCGGAAAAACACATTGGACGGAATTCATCCCATTCCCTGTCAAGATTAACATCGGTGTTTTTTCCATTTGTACTTCTTGGATTTCTCCTTCTACTTCAATGACATTGCCTAAATACTTCTGATTGGCAGCATTTTCATCAGCCGTATACTCCTCAATCCAGTCCATTGCCTTTACCGTATACGCAGCGGATTGTTGTTCCATGGAAGGCCTGGGTTTGTTGTATAAATACAGCCCCACTCCTATCAAAACCATCGCAAGCAGCAAAAGGAAACCATAAATCGTATTCCGGCTCATCAGTTCTATTCAGTGATTTGTGTAAGAAAATAGTTAATTGTTCAAGGCTCCGTCATCTACCCAGCAGGCTATTTGATCGATTTCGTTTTGGCTCAAACTCCCTTCTAAAGGCATGGTTCTGTTTCCGGTCAGTTGTTTAATATTTGTTGCATTGGCCCGGACCGTATTGAAACTTCTTAAATCAGGTGCTTGGGTACCGTTGTGGCAACCCGATATGGCACAATTGTTTTGAATAATCGGGGCAATGGTATTACTATAGCTGACAGAAGAATTCAATTGCACCGCCTGAACACTTTCGCAACCGTTTTGGTCTCTGACGGTAATTTCAAAAATGCCCGGGGGAAGGTTGTTAAAGCGGTTATTTTCTTGAAAATTTTCACTGCCTATACGGTAGGAATACGGTGCTTCTCCTCCCTCTGCCATAACTTCTATACTACCATTGGATGCACCGCAATTTGCTTCCGACTTATCAATGGTTTGAATATTGACCCCACTTTGATTGGCAACCACCACTTCCATGGCCGCCTCACAACCTTTGCTATCTTCCACCATTACAGTATATACCCCTGCCGCAAGTCCTGTAAACAGTCCCATAGAGGACGTTTTGCCCCGAAGCGTACTATATGAATAAGGAGGGACTCCCCCTTGGGCTTGTACGGTAAGTCCTCCGTTGGCAACTCCACAATCTGCCATTTGACGTTCTTCCAACTGAATCCGGAGGTCCGATATAGTGCAATCAACCGGGGGAGGAAGCTGCTCCCACTCACAGCTGACAAAAAACACGAGAAGAAGTAAGTTTAGTTTATTCATGGAGTCCTGTTTTACGTTATGGGTCAATGATTTTCAGGAAGGATATCAGGTGTTTTTTTTTGAGGTGATCAGACCTTCCAGGTTTTCGAAAACCTGGAAGGTCTTGGTACAGAGTACTTACTAAACATAACAAGGAAAACCCTTTTTACAGTTTATTCCGCCTCGGCCAAATCACCGTTGACCACAGGCCAAACACCCGGTACCGGTACGCTAACCCCTTTGGTTTCACCCCGCTGTGCATCCCCTCCAAAGTAGTACAAAGGCCAACCCTTGAAAGTCAATTGTTTTTTGCCAAATACATCAATTTCGCCAAAATCGGCTTGGTTCAAGATCGAGGGTAACGTATGAACAGCTACATGGAAAATAGGCCAGGTTGCATCATTACTAAAATCTTCTTTCGTATAATTATTTTTGTCTTTGGTATCATTTATAAAAATGTAAAGGGCACGTCCCATTCCATCCGTAAAATAGACAGTCTGTTCTTCTCCTTCCGTATAGTCGCTTTTATAGTTTTTTTCGTCCTTACCGACTAATTGCCCTTTGGCTATCATCAAACTATAATCCGGTTTAGCCACAAACCATACATTCCCCACTCCCTCACCGGTAACCATCCCGGCACTTTCTTTCTTGCCATCTCCACCGGGGGCATAATAATAGAGTGGCCAACCTTTGTAAGTGGTTTGCTTTTCACCGTTCGAATGGGTCACCGTAGCAAAATCCGAAGCGTCCAAACCTTCTCCCACTTTCATATCGACAGCATAATAAATAGGCCAGCGGTCGAGGCAGCCTCCCGTGCATTCGCTTTCCCCTGTTACATCAGGGCTAAATACATACAGTGTTACGCCATTCCCATCTGTCAGGATGGTTCCGTGTGTGGCATCCGGTTTCAACTGAACCCTACTTGCCCGATCTTCAGGTGCCGTATCATCATCATCCTTACAAGAACTCATCGATAGGCTTAATGTGATGCCCCAAGCAATCATACACAGCTTGAGCAATTGTCTTTTTGTAGTCATTTTTAGTAAAATTTAGATAATAGAATGCCTTACCACCTTTTATAAGGCAGTATTGGTTCCGTAAATAAAAAATTCAGAAATGGCCCTTTTACTCTGTTCCTTCCGTCAATTGGTTCCCTTATTTTAAGCGATAAAGTATACTGAACAAGGTTCCTGTACTGTATAAATCCACTTTTCCCCAACCGACTTTTTTGAGCGGTACTATCAGGTACGGTTCCACCCGGAGTGAAAACCGTTGGCTCAATGGCCATTCGGCAGCCAACGATACATTTGCCAGGCCAGCCACTACCTTTGAGTTATCTTCTGTCCCCCACCCCCCGGCCGCTCCGGGATTAGGCGAAGTAAACTCAAATTCGTAATATTCGTCCAACAAAATATATGTACTGACTCCCAAGGAAGTAATCAAGTGAATCTTGCTTTTGGCAGTCCAGTTATATCCTAACTTCAACGGAATATCCACTACTCCACAATGCCCGTCTACATTTTCCGGAACAATGCCATTGGTTTTGCTTTTCCAATAGCCATAGGGAGGCACATACCGCTCTCCGGTGGTCAGGTATTTTTTGCGATTGTAAAGGATGCCTGCACTCAATATCCAGCGGTTGTGTACGCTGTATTGAACATTGATGCCTAACTTACCCGAGTATTTTTTCTGTTGGTCCAAACCCACACTGTTAAAATCCGGAGCCAACGAAACCCCTATAGAGAGTGAATTTTCTGGCTTGTCCTGACTCTTTTCTTCTATGGACGTTCCCGTCTCCGTGTAAATTTCATTCGGAAAGTCTATTGCCACCGGATGTTCTTTGCAGGCAAGGCCCGGACATTTTTCTGGCACAAACATGCTGTATTTTGGATTCTCTTCCTCTTTGGCAAGTAATATTTTTGAGGAATACTCTGTGCTATCCGGGAAAACAAATGTTGTTTTTTTCTCTTGAACCGGGGCCAACCCCCTACCTCCTTCTTTAGAAGGGGCTTTCAAAGTTGGAGACCACTCAGGTTTTTCTTGACCGACTAAATTCTCCTTGTCAAACTTATTGGATTGATCCGGCACCTTGTCTCCCTCCCTGTTTACTACCGTGGACTTCTCCACCTCTTGGTTCTCTCTTGTTTTTGTTTCCGGTAGTTTGGAGTTAGTTCTGTCTTCAGGTTTATCCGAAGCTTTTTCTTCAAGATGCTCTGCCTTGTCTTCTATTTCATCAGGTACAACGAACAGTTCTTTTGGATTTGAAACGAATGGATTCCGGTCCAAATGATCTTTCCCTGTCATCTCAAAGTACCCCGGTCTTAACAAATAAAGCAACAAGGCAAACCCGGTAATAATATTACTGATCACATAATACTGGTTATAAGGCTTTTTTTCCACCGGAAGCTCCTGATCCAACTGGGCTTCCAAGGCTTCCCAATGCGGCTCTTCGTACTGCACGTCATAGCCCTCCAGTACCTTTTTGATAAAATTGTCGATATGGTCTTTCTCCTTATCCGGCATAGGGTTTCTCCAATACTTTCTCCAACATTTCCTTCAGGCATTTCCGGGCCTTAAACAGATTCGACTTGGTAGTACCCACCGATACGCCTAATTGTTCTGCAATTTCCTCGTGTGAATAACCTTCTATTACATGCAAATTGAACACTGTACGGTAAGAAGGTGGTAACTTCTGCATGATCTCAATGATTTCGGAATAAGAAATTCCTGCGATGATATTCGCATCGTCAGCAACTTCCCGGGCTTTGTCCAATTCCTCCGTCTCGATTTTCTTATTGCTTTTATGAAAATAGTCCACCGCAGCATTCACCATGATCCGGCTGAACCAAGGCTTGAACGGTTTGCTGAGATCAAAGCTCTTGAGGTATTTAAAAATTTTCATAAACCCGTCATTTAGTATTTCTGCGGCCTCGTTTTTCGAATCGGCATATCTCAAGCAAATACTCATACCATAGCCATAATAGAGCTTATACAACTCTTTCTGAGCCCCCCTGTCATTGTTGATACAGGCTTTTAACAGTTTGGTATTTGCAGATTTATCCCGACTCAAGGTATTCTTACTTGTTTGTTTTTAGTACATAAAGTAACTAGGAAAAAGTTTGTTGGTTGTTATTTTTTTATGATCCGGAATACAGAGCCATTCCACCATCACTTCATTCAAGGTCGTTTTTCAAAATCTTTAAATCAAATCATGAGAAAGAATAAGGTTGCATTCCCTCGCTGAAGGATTAAAAGCATTTATTACGAATACCAGGGGGTAAGCCAAAAAGGTTGGCTGGGATGATAATTTTTTTTGAAATACCAATGATTCGCCCAAAAACAGATTTGAGCATCCAAGTTGCGGAGTCTAATTTCTGTGAGTTACACAATAAACAGAGAACGTTATCCTACATTTCTATCAAACCTTTCCCCTTTCGAGGGATATCTTTTTTATTTTTTACCCAAAAAGGTATAAAAATAATTATAATAACATCGAAATTTATTTTATATAATATACCTTTGAAGCGGTAAAAATACAATTCTTTCGTATGGCCATAGAGGCCATTCATTTTGATAAATACCAAACTTCGACAGGCTCTTATTTGCGGTTCTCCTGTACCTGGGCTACTTGCTTTTTAGTGAACAGGAGCCCTTCTTCAACTTCTCAGGGGGCTTCAAATCATTGAGGCATTTTGGGGAATGGTATTCGGCTTATTTACGGCCTATGTGTTAGGAGAAATCAGCGGGCTAAATATTACCCGGGTGATTAATAAGGATTAGACTTCTTAAAAACTCTATTTGCAAAACATCAGGACAGTAACCTTTTGAGGAAGGGCTACTTATACACCATACCGTTAAACACAACAACAAAAATCATGGGAAATTTAAAAGTTGAAAAAAGCCATTCGAATGGCTTTAAAGTACAAATTACAGATGATACCGAAGAAATAATTGCAAGGGCTTGGGTACCAGGTAAACCTGAGACAATGAAAGAAGCAAAATTAAAAATACCCAAACCACTAGTTGAGAAAATCGAGGGACCTTTTACAGAAGATGGAAGACAGGTGGAAGAGATGATTGTAGGCAAGTCCTATATCTTTAAAGCTACCCAGTTCTCAAAATCAGTCCATGATCCATTCCGGCATATCAAGTGGAGTGTTGAACAGGATGAAAAAGGAACAAGAGAAGAATTGCCTTCCTCTGAGTTGTACAAAGAAGACAACACCATTTGCTACAAATACACCCCTTCACAAGGAGAAAAAGTCAGGATTTATGCATTTTGTCAAAGTGCTTCTAAAGACATAAGCATTGAAGTACCACTGGTGAGTTTCCCATTTTGTATAGACCGGTACAAAATGCCAGGTTTGGATCGCGATGGAGAAGATATTGCCCATGACTTGACCTATGGTAAAGGGGCTGTTTCTTCTAACCATACAAGTGTATACCCCCCTGATGAGGTAAAAAAATATAGGAAAGAGTATATAGTCAACGGCTTTGATATAGAAAAACACGGGGTTTTTGCCAATATGGATACCATCAGGGAAAACCCTTATGATTCATCAATAGGATACCGGCCCTCTCAAGTAGGATCGGATCACTTTAATGAATATAATGCAAGAAGAGATGAACACTTCAATAATAAAGCATTGTATATATCCAATGAGTACGATAGGGCTAGTTATCCCAAAGCAATTTATTCGCAAGAAGAGATTTACCAGGCTGAAGTGCCATGGATTATAGATTCCGGAAAAGATGTCAAAGCCTACCATGAAGGGAGTTTATTCATACGTGATACAAGTGATAAAAACCTATTTAAGTTATTTGAAGAGTATGCAACAACTTGTTTTGCAATTGGAGCAATGGAAGGAAATATCAAACGGATGATTGCCAAGTTCCAGGCCAATGAAGGAGGAATATACGAGGATGAAGTTCTAACCAATCAAATTGCCAACCATTCTGCCACAAAAAAATATTGCGAACATTTGCAAGACTATATAGCAGAAAAGTTAAAAGAGAGCCAAGGGAAACTTCTTCCGATTATTGATAATATTCCCGATTTCGAGTGGCAGGATAGAGATAAAAAAGGTAAAATCACCGTAAAGAAAAATGAAGAGGGGGATTATATTCGCTTTGCCCGGCCCACTTTCGGCTCACTTACAGATACTATACGAGGAGAAACCATCGCCCTCAACGATATCTGGGCAACAGAAGTTATGATCGAAGATATAGACTTCAGGGGAGAAGACTACACGGTAAAATACCAGGTTACCTTATGGGATCATTTTGGACTGGATATGACCGATATTGAGGCTCTTCCCAATACAATTCCCTATGCCAAAGAGACTTTTGCAGTATGGTTTGCCCTACAACATCTACGGGGTTATAAACCCTTTATCACCAAAATGTCATTTCAAAATACCTTTCGGGGCAACTTGAAAGAGGGAATGTTTGAAAGAGAGCAAAACCGTAAAGAAGAAAAAGATAGTGAGTTAGATGCCAAAATTGAGCAAATTACCAGTCCGTTTTACACACATCCAGGAAAAATATAGTTTACTATGAAAACCATACAGTTATTATTTATGCTTACAGGACTTGTGCTGTTTTCTTCCTGTACAAAGAAAACTCCCAAGTTTATCCAGATAGATAAACTTAGTGAAAAGACTTTATTTTCTGGAAATACCTATGGCTATTCAGAAGTATTTCTTGTGGAAAACCCTCCTGAGGATAAGGCAATAAGGGACAGCCTTAAATTGAACTACTTCATGAAACATAGAATAGATTTTTGTGCTTTGGATGGTGATATCCATAAATATGCAATGTCTTTTTTTAGAAAAAACTCATGTACATCTTACTATATGGATAATGAAGAAGATAAAAGGCACCTTATCGCTGAAGATTGTGAGGATTATTATATGGGAATGTTTTATTATGAGCGTTCCAAAGAGAACCCTGACATATGGACCTGTACTTATCCAGAAGGTATAATAGATACCGTATATTGTGTCTCACAACAGGTAGAGATGGATACGATCCGGTAAATGAAAACCATACAGTTATTATTTATGCTTACAGGACTTGTGCTGTTCTCTTCCTGTACAAAGAAAACTCCCAAGTTTATCTATCTGGATAAACTTAGTGAAAAGGCTTTATTTTCTGGAAATACCTATGGCTATTCAGAAGTGTTTCTTGTAGAAAACCCTCCTGAGGATAAGGCAATAAGGGACAGCCTTAAATTGAACTACTTCATGAAAAATAGAATAGATTTTTGTGCTTTGGATGGTGACATCCAAGAATATGTTATGTCATTTTATGAAAAAACTTCATGTACATCTTACTATATGGATAATGAAGAAGATAAAAGGCACCTTATCGCTGAAGATTGTGAGGATTATTATATGGGAATGTTTTATTATGAGCGTTCCAAAGAGAACCCTGACATATGGACCTGTACTTATCCAGAAGGTATAATAGATACCGTATATTGTGTCTCACAACAGGTAGAATTGGATACGATCCGGTAAATGAAAACCATACAGTTATTATTTATGCTTACAGGACTTGTGCTGTTCTCTTCCTGTACAAAGAAAACTCCCAAGTTTATCTATCTGGATAAACTCAGTGAAAAATCTTATTTTTCAGGACGTACTTATGGCTATTCAGAAGTATTTCTTGTGGAAAACCCTCCTGAGGATAAGGCAATAAGGGACAGCCTTAAATTGAACTACTTCATGAAAAATAGAATAGATTTTTGTGCTTTGGATGGTGATATCCATAAATATGCAATGTCATTTTATGAAAAAACTTCATGTACTTCTCATTATATAGATAATGAAGAAGATAAAAGGCATATTATCGCTGATCACTGTGCTTATGATGGTATGGGAATGTTTTTTTACCACCGTTCTAAGGAAGATCCAAATATGTGGTATGCTACCTTTCCAAGAGACTTTAAAGATACCGTATATTGTACTTCCGGGCAGGTAGAGATGGATACGATCCGGTAAATGAAAACCATACAGTTATTATTTATGCTTACAGGACTTGTGTTGTTCTCTTCCTGTACAAAGAAAACTCCCAAGTTTATCTATCTGGATAAACTTAGTGAAAAATCCTATTTTTCAGGACGTACCTATGGCTATAAAGAAGTATTTCTTGTAGAAAACCCTCCTGAGGATAAGGCAATAAGGGACAGCCTTAAATTGAACTACTTCATGAAAAATAGAATAGATTTTTGTGCTTTGGATGGTGACATCCAAGAATATGTTATGTCATTTTATGAAAAAACTTCATGTACTTCTCAGTATATAGAGAATCAAGAAGATAAAAGGCATATTATCGCTGATCACTGTACTTATGACCGTATGGGAATGTTTTTTTATGAACGTTCCAAAGAGAACCCTGACATATGGCTCTGTACTTATCCAGAAGGTATAATAGATACCGTGTATTGTACTTCCGGGCGGGTAGAGATGGATACGATCCGGTAAAAGTTCATAGGTTGTCCGAAAAGTTGATATATAACCACAAAGACACTAAAATTTACATATATGTAACTGATTATAAATCAAAAACCTGTGATTTAGAGCCTTTGTGGCATGTTATATTCTTTTGGCCTTTCGGACAACTTCCTTTTTTAATCTTATTTTTTACAAAGCTTTGAAATCTTCAATCTGCTTTTTGATGGCAATTTCCGTAGGAAGACGCTCCATACTGCTGGCTCCGTAGAAACCGTGTACATGTTTGCAATGCTTCAATATATAAGCGGCATCTTCCGGCATGGCGATTGGCCCGCCATGGCACAGGATGATCACTTCTTCCCGGATAGCCTTGGCTGCTTCCGACCATTCGTCAATCAGTTCCACACATTCCTCCATGGTTTTGGCCGTCTGTGCTCCGATTGCCCCGGAGGTCGTCAAACCCATATGGCATACAATAATATCTGCTCCGGCTTCGGTCATCTTTATTGCATCTTCTTTGGAGAAGACATAAGGCGTTGTCAGGAAGTCCATTTCGTGGGCCAGGGCAATCATGTCCACCTCTTTGTCATAGCCCATCCCGGTTTCTTCCAGGTTTTGACGAAACACTCCGTCAATCAAACCTACCGTCGGGAAGTTTTGCACCCCGGCAAAGCCCAACTCACGCAATTCCTTCAGAAAATAGCGCATGTTCACAAAAGGATCCGTACCGTTCACCCCTGCCAGTACAGGTGTTTTTTTCACTACGGGAATCACCTCTTTGGCCATATCTTTTACAATCTCGTTGGCATTGCCATAAGCGAGCAATCCCGCCAAAGAACCTCTTCCCGCCATACGGTAGCGGCCGGAATTGTAAATGACAATCAAGTCGATACCTCCTGCTTCTTCACACTTGGCTGAAATTCCCGTACCGGCCCCACCTCCAATAATCGGTTGGCCTTTTTGAATCATTTCCCGGAAATATGCTAATAACTCTGTTCTACTGAAGTTTTTCATTCTGTTAATTTTTATAGTGTTTTTAATGTTTGGGTATAATCGCTGATTTGTTTTGCTCTATTCTCAACCCTTAACCTTTGTTATTGATTGATTTCCCGGAAAGCCTCTACCAAAGCTTTTGAAAACTCAGCATCGTTCAAGGCATAAGGCAAGCGAATCAACTTCCGGAAATCGTCTTGTTGCACTTCTTTTTCCAAGGTCTCGAACAAAGCGGCATCCGCTTCCGGATCGTAAAAAGGCTGTCCTTCTACATCGATGACGGAAACGCCCTTCTCCGGTAATAGAAAGCGTACCGGAGCCGTCATTTGGTTCAGCTTGTCCGCAATCCATTTTCCCAAGCGAATATTTTCCGCTACAGTAGTACGCATCAAGGTTACCTGGTCATTATGTTTAAATAATTTGCGATCCTTATACTTTTCGGGCACCGTATTCCAACCGCCAAAGTTGACCATGTCCAAGGCCCCTACCGAACCTACATAAGGCAATTTATTGCGAATAATCGCTCCCATCCTGTCTTCTCCCGCACTGAGTACGCCCCCCATCAGATGATCGCAAATTTCCGTAGTCGTAGCATCGATCACATGTTTGATAAACCCGGAATCAATCAATTTTTCCATACTTTGTCCTCCAACCCCAGTGGCATGAAAGACCATACAATCGTATTCTTCCTTCATGATTTCCACCACCTGATTGACGCAGGGAGTCGTAACGCCAAACATGGTGATGCCCAAGGCCTCTTTTTGACTTTCAAAAGCAGGAACTTCGTTATTAAGCATTCCGGCTAAAGCATGAGCGGCATTACTCAGTACTTTATAAGAAATGGAATTGATTCCGTTGATATCGGTAATGGAATTCATCATGGTGATGTCACTCACTCCCACATAGGCCCGCACATCGCCCGAGGCCATGGTAGACACCATAATTTTAGGCAGTCCGATCGATAAAGCTTGCATAGCGGTGGTAATTAAAGCCGTACCTCCCGATCCACCCAAGCCCAATACACCGGCAATGTCCGTACAAGTATGTAAAAAGTCGGTCAATACCCGAGCCATTGTGCTGATGGCCTCCCCTCTCTCCGCGGCCAAAATATGCTGACGTTCGGCAGTGACCTCCAATAGGTTTACATCTGCACTGCCGGCATGTTCTACGGTACTCACATCCACGGTAGTACATTCTACTCCAACCTTTTGCAAGCAATTTTTCACAAAAAGAAGTTCATTTGCTTTGGTATCAAAAGTTCCGATAATATACGCTTTTTTCATAGGGGGTATAGTGTTTAGTTTAGTATTGAAATTTTGGTTGGTAATATAAAGACACAGCATATGTCTGAGTAGTAGGTATGTGAAAAACAGCATGGCAGAGTTCTATCCTCTTACGCTGTTTTGAAGGTATACCCTTTCAAAGATATGGTTTTGAGTAGTACCGAAAATACTAACGGCATGGCACAAATGTAGTCAAGAGCCTTGAAAAATGCTTTTTTATCCCTGTAGTTTTATTTTATGGGATAAATAAAGGGGTTTTCGGCATTTTATATCCTTCTTTCTCAATCTATTATAAGAAACACGGAGAGCAGTATCTCTTTTTTGTCTTTTTTCCGAATAATTCAGAGCTTAGCAGTAGGCTTTTGCTAAGGTGGTAAGCACTCCAACAAGTAATCGCTAATTAATTTCTGATGCAGTAATCAAAGTAAAAACCTATCTATAAACAACTGTACATCAATACACTTATAGGTAGAATTCATATACTTTAGATTAGAAAGGCTGCTATAATACCAGTTTAACTTTGGTCACCTACTTTAATCGCATTAATTATGTCTGTTCATAACCCCAATATCAAGAAAATTACCACGCATCAATTGCAGGAGATGAAAGTCCGGAAAGAGAAGATTTCCATGCTGACAGCCTATGACTATTCCATGGCGAAAATTCTGGATGCTACCGGAATCGACATCTTGCTGGTAGGAGATTCTGCATCCAATGTAATGGCCGGTAACGAAACCACTTTGCCTATCACATTGGATCAAATGATTTATCATGCCACCTCCGTGGTCAGGGCTGTGGACCGGGCACTGGTAGTGGTCGACCTTCCCTTTGGCTGTTATCAAGGTAATTCTTCAGAAGCACTGCGCTCTACCATCCGTATAATGAAAGAATCCGGAGCGCATGCGGTGAAAATAGAAGGAGGCAGTGAAATCAAAGAATCGGTTTTGCGGATTCTGAGTGCCGGAGTTCCTGTCATGGGCCATTTAGGTTTGACCCCTCAATCCATTTATAAATTTGGTACGTACACCGTCAGAGCCAAAGAAGAAGCCGAGGCCGAAAAACTCATTGAAGATGCCAAATTATTACAAGAATGCGGCTGTTTTGCGGTAGTATTAGAAAAAATCCCTTCCGCCTTGGCCAAAAGAGTGGCCGAAACTCTACACATTCCGGTCATCGGCATTGGTGCCGGTAATCATGTAGACGGGCAAGTGCTCGTCACACACGATATGCTAGGCATTACCAAAGACTTCAAACCCCGTTTTCTCAGAAGGTATACCGACCTGTCCGGCATTATCAACGATGCCGTTGTCAACTATATCAACGATGTCAAACAAGGAGACTTTCCCAATGAGAAAGAATCGTATTAAAATATAGGTAAATGTCTTTTCGGATAAGCCAACACAACGGTTGATGATGGGCAATCTGCCTAAATCCAAAACAGCCCTCCGAAGAGTTGAACTCTCCGGAGGGCTGTTTTGCTATATCATTTGCAGTATTTCTACTTTTCCAATGAATTAATCCACCGGGCAATTTTCAAGGCTTCCTCTTTGGGTACTTGGGGCATCGGAGGCATTTCCGTAGCATAGTCCGGCCAGTTTTGGGGTTGAGGATTGTAAATTAATTGCACAATCTTTTCATCACTGTAGTTCTTTTTGGCAATCGCTCTAAAGGAAGGCCCTACTTGCCGCTTGTCGGTAGTATGACAAGCCAGACAGGTGTTTTTTGTCAACAAACCTTTTACACTCTGATAAGTAGGTGTTTTGGTATAGGCCACTTGTTTTACAACAGGCTTTTTCGCAGTTGCACTTTTCTTCATCACAGCTTTTTTTACCTTTTGCTCTTCTTTAACCGGTTCAGGTGCTTTTACTGCAAGTGAGTTTTTGGTACTGACTTCCTCCAAGGAAAGTTTTTTTCCTTCCGGAATAGTATTCAATGTATAATACACAGTCGGATGCACCAAGGAATACGAAGTGCCTTTTTCCCGGATTCCGTCCAGACTAAGTGCATGAATATGATATTGCTGTAGACTATCCACAATAATCCGTACTGTCATACCGTCTTCTGCCACTTTTACTCCTTTTATCTTGTGTTCTTTATTTTTCACCGGAGGACTTCCATACACCGGATGGTATTTGTATATAAAACTATGGGCTGAATAGGAGGCCAGATCTTCGGCCAGGCTTTTATCTACCGGTTTGGTAAATTCAATTTCAAAGCCATCCGGTTTGGCTTTGACCGTACGCATTTCAAAAGGTGTCCGCTGATTCCAGACCAAACGCTGCAAACCTTCGTTCGCTTCTCCGGCCGATCCCCAGCCCCGGTTGGTTTCCCCAACAAACAGCGATCCGTCTCCGGCCCAAGCCATTCGCAACACCCCCGACTGAAAGCCGCTCCGAAAATCCCAGGAAGCCCCTTGAAACTCACCTTTTACTTTTTCCATATACACCCGCATAATCTTGCTTTGTCCCTGGTCTCCTACCAGAATTTGTCCGCTAAAAGGGCCAAAAGTCCCTTCCGGGATTTTTACAATTTCCGAATTGGAAATACCCTGGATCCCATGAGGCAACCAAACGGCCGGTAATTTGATTTCCGGAAATTCTTTTTTCAAATCATATAAAGTCACAAAGTCTTCATTTACTACATTCTCCGGTTTGATATAGCGCCCGTGTTCATCTTTCACTTGCCTTTTATCAGCCTTTGTATAAAATTCTTCCGGGGTCAAGGAAACCGGTGAATTAGGATGATTTGCCCAACGAAGGCCAGCCGGGTGCCCGGTAAATGCTCCTTTGGTCACGTGCCAAATTCCCCCCGAGCCAAACCAGTCACCTTGGTTATCAGTATAAAACAATTCGCCATCGATCATTCCCAATCCGCAAGGGGAACGCATTCCCGTTGCCCACGGCTCGATTTGTCCCTTTTCATCAATCTTCATCACCCAACCCCTCCAGGGCACACGGCTTTCTCCCCGCCACCATTCTTCACTGCCAAACGCCACATTCCCGGAAACGAAAAAAGACCCGTCCGGAGCGAGTTTTGGCCCGTAACTGTATTCGTGATAATGGCCTGAAAGTGGCCAGGCACACACCGTCTCCAATACATCGGCTTTTCCATCCATATTGGTGTCTTGCAACTTGGTCAACTCACCGCGTTGGGCACAATACAATGCCCCGTCTTTATAGGCCAAGCCTAAAACCTCATGCAGTCCCGAAGCAAATTTCCGGAAATAAGGTTGACGTCCGGTAGGATTTTCGACAATATAAATATCTCCCCTACGGGTAGAAATCCCTAAATCCCCATTAGGCAAAACGGCTAAACCACCTACTTCCAGGATAATACCCTCCGGGGTAGGCATGCGCAGAATTTTAAAGTAATCTTCTTCTTTAGGAGATTCTTGGGCCCTAGAAAAATCAAAGGTAGTAGCCCATACCACGAGTGTCAGTATAAGTATTCGAAAAGCTTTTTGAAATAGCTCTATGTATATCATTTTCATAGTATAATCAGAACAAGATGTGATAATTGAGTTGATTTTGGAAGGGGACAATCAGTTCTTTCTGACCGTTATTGTCACGGATTATGGGTTTCAGTTTCTTGGCAGCAGCATCCAGTTGTACATAATACGATTTATTATCTATCACATACAAGCCCTTCTCTACCTCTTCGATATTGCTCCCACTTGCCAAACGGGCATAAAGCTGGTCAGCCGGATGTTGCGCAATCAGTTGCCGTTGTATACCTTGTCCATTGTTCAACACACGTATAGCATCCCGAACCCGGGTATTATAAATCAGATAGGTAAAAGTGGGTTGCCCTTGGGCATCCAAGATATACCCTTTGGGTACATAGCTTGTCCCGGTAGTATCCGTTGCCCATTGGCTTTGTGTAGAGGAAAGCTTTCCTAAAGTAAGGGCCGGTTTGCCAAAATGCTGCACCATGCCTAAAGGACGCGAAGAACCGTCACCCCGGCTATGCCACATAGGCGTGGTATTCAGAAAACCTCCCCGCCAAACTTGTACAAGCATTCCTTTGTCCAAGTCATATGTATAATGCACCTGCTCCGGACTGCCTACCGATACGGCATGCACCACTCTGGGGCTACCCGGCAAATCCATAAAACTGCGCAAAATAGTATTTTCCCGGGCATGGACTAAAATCGGATCCACTTGCCTGCCCGGATTCATAGGATCTTGTGATAGAACAACCTCCCGAAGCCCCGGACCAGACACGGCAACACCTAAAGAGGCTGAGGCCCAATCGGTTTTTTTGGAATACAATAATTCAAAAGCTACTTTCCCAAGAGGTAAGATAACTTTCCCGGAACCTTTAAGGGTATTTTCCTTGATTTTCAAAGTACTCCATCCTCCGGAAGCATCCATTCGAAAATGGTATTCTCCGGCTTTTTTCACATTCAGGGTACCCGTATATCTTACTAAAAACTCTTTACTCGTAGGGTTCACCTGAGTACTGATCGCTGTCATATTCCCTTTTGACTCAGGCTGTAGCGAAGTAAAATCGGGGGTACTATCAAACTTCCCTTTATACAAGGAATAGCTAAGACCTTCTACTTGTGGCCGGGAGGTATTATAATGCCTTACCCGTATATTTTTAAAAGCCACCGGACCATGGTCTCCCTGAATACGTAAGGGAGCCTGCGCTACTTCTTTAGAGGAAACGGCTCCCCGGGTAGGGCCAAACAACTCTACATCTTCATGAATTGTCACACCATTCAGTTGTATATACAAAATCCTGGCGTTTTCAATTTTATTTCCGGAAGCATCAAAGCGAGGTGCCTGAAAAGAGATTTTCAGGTGCTGCCATAGGCCTGGAGCCCGGCTGGCATTCTGCCGGGGAGCATAGCCTTGGTATCCCTTTTGTCCTTGAGGTTTGCTATCATCCCAGCGTTCATAGATGCCCCCGTTATCTCCGGAGCGGGGTTGTTTTACACCCCAACTATCCAATAATTGAATCTCATAACGGCCTTGTAGATAAATACCGGAATTGGAATTTTTAGCCATCATATAATCCAGTTCCAAATCCATGGAACCGTGCTCCCATTGGGTAAATAAATCTTTTCCGGGTTGTTTTTTACCAGGTAAGTTTACCAACACCCCTTCTCCCGGTTCGGACTGGAGCTCTCTTTCTTTGAACAATCCGGCTTTTACATTTCCTGCAATATGCCAACTGGAACCTGCCTGGTTAAAAGCCGAAAGGTCTTTTAAGGAAACAGCCTCCTGTGCCAGTACAGAGCCAAATCCCAACATATATGCGATGCATAACAGGGCTTTGAAAGTCGAAACAGGTGGGTAACAATTGGATTTTTTTGACGAGGCACCGGCTATTCGCAGTGGAACGCGATGCGACAAGAAAGTTTTTAACCATCTAAAAACTTCAATGGGTATTCTCATTTTCATGTACATTATTTATGTTAATTAATTAGAGTTTTAGCGAATCCTTGGCATCGTACAATGCCATAACCTTCCCATAAGAAGAAGCCTATACGGTTCACTCTTTGGAAAAGAGATCCAATAAGGGTAGTTGGTGGAATTAGTTTTTTTTAATCTAGTGGACAAAAGCCCTTATGATAAAATGCATCCGGAAGGAACCCCCAATGCAATAAAATGAGTGGTAGTAATATATGTGTTGTTGCTAAAGTCTATACTTATAGTCTGAAGCACATTTTGCATAAAGCTATAAAAAGTTATGAACTTTTTGATGCTGAAAGGCTAAAAAAGTAGATAGAGTAATGGAAATACAGCACCCTCTCTTGGGTTGTATTTTGAGAGAAGGGTGCCAAACAAGACGCTAAGTTACTTGCCTCTTATAAGGCTAAAAACTGTTGCAAATAGTTGCGACTGGTCAACAAAGCCGCCCGAATATCTTCCTCCGAGCCTTCAAAGGCTTTATCCTCCACCTCTACACATACCGGACCTTTATAGCCAATACTGGTAAGAACGGAAAAGAAATCCCTCCAACGCACATCACCCAGACCGGGGATTTTAGGAGAATGAAAATCCAGCGGATAAGAGAGAATTCCATATTCATCCAGCTTTTCCTGATATACTTTTACATCTTTCAAATGCACATGAAAAATGCGGTCTTTAAACTCAAAAAGAGGCTCTACTTCATCCATTTGCATCCAGACCAGATGAGAAGGGTCGTAATTCAAACCCAGGTTTTTACTGGGAATAAGATCAAACATTTTCCGCCAGATAGCCGGTGAAATCGCCAGGTTTTTCCCTCCGGGCCACTCGTCATTGGTAAACAACATCGGGCAGTTTTCAATCCCTATTTTCACCTCGTGGTCTTCCGCTTCCTTGATGATTTCGGGCCATACTTCGGCAAATTTACTCAGGTTATCCTCAATGTTTTTCTGGGGGTCCCGACCGATAAAGGTATTCACGACACCGACACCCAACCTCGGGGCCAGACGGATCAGTTTCTTGAGATGATCAATACAATGTTGAGCCCGCTCTTCATCGGGGTCCAGCGGGTTAGGATAATACCCCAGCGCAGAGATGGAGACTTTCTTTTTGGCCAGGTATGACTTGAGGTAAATGACCTGGTCTTCATTCATTTCCTGTACATCGATATGGGTTACTCCGGCATAACGCCTTTCGGCATTTCCTTTTGGCCAACACATCATTTCTACACAAGAATACCCGTTTTCCGCAGCAAAATCGACTACATCTTCGAAGGTTTTATCTGCCAGGATTGCACTTACAAATCCAAGTTGAAGCATGGTGGTTTAGTTTATGATGAGTAACTATAGAAGTTTGCGTTTGAGCATTCAAGATAGAAACTTCTCGGACCAAGCGCAAGAAAATAGGATTATTTAATGAAATAATTGCAGGATGTACTTGTATTGGAAGAAAAAAGAACCAGGGAAGTTTTTGCATCCCCTGGTTCTTTTTAATCCGTATCTTCAAGAGATATGCGAATAGAGTATTTTCTAAATGGCCAGGTCCTCCTCCACGATCTCTTCTTTTTCTTCTTCTTTGTTTGCCATAATGGCTACACCCAGAGACAAAGGACCAATCCGGCCAAAAAACATCAATGCCACGATGATCAGTTTGCCTAATACGGATAATTCTCCGGTAATCCCGGTGCTGATTCCTACCGTACCCAACGCGGAGGTAGCCTCGAAAAGCAGGGAAAAGGCATCCGGTTTTTCCGTCAATAGCAAAGCCAGGATTCCCAAAGTCAACACGGTGGAATAAAAGAAGAAATTACTGGCTGCCAACCGCACTCTATGATTGGGGATAATCCGGTGAAGAAAAGTTACTTCCCGTTTGCCTTTGAGGGTGGCCATCATCTGGGCATACAATGCCGTAATAGTAGTGGATTTCAAGCCTCCGCCCGTACCGGAAGGAGAGGCTCCGAAAAACATCACGATGGTCAATAGAAACAAAGAAGAAGGCAACAGGTTTCCGATGGGATAGGAGTTAAACCCTACGGTGGTAAGGGCCGTCATGCTTTGGAAAAACGCCAGTAAAATTTTGTCTTCGGTCGGATAGCCGTGCAAACCCTCATCACTTACCAATAGGATCATTCCCGCTACAACAAATACGATCAGGGTAAACCGTAAGATGATTTTACTGGTGTAGGTAATCTTTTTCCCTGGCTTGAGCAAGTATTCATAATAATCGGAAAAGACGATAAATCCCACGGCCCCGGCAAAAGATAAAGCCGAAATCACGGCATTGAGATAGAAGTTATCGTAATACCCTTCAAAACTATTATTGAACAAGCTGAAGCCTGCCGTACAAAATGCCGAAATACTGTGAAAAATGGCGCTCCATAGAGCATTATCCACTCCATTTTCCAAAAAAATAAAGTAAAGACCCAAGGCTCCTAGCACTTCAATCACAATACTGAAAATGATCACATCTTTGACAAAATGTAGCACAGGATACTTATCCGGCAGACTAAAATCAAATTGAATCAAGCGTACACCGGTCTCCGAAAGGCGCTTTTTCCGTCCTAAAATAATAAATGAACCGATAGACATATAACCAATCCCTCCGAGCTGAATCAGCAGTAAGATGACCAACTCGCCCAAAAAGTTGTAGTTATCCGCGACACTGACGGTGGCCAGTCCGGTAGTGGATAAGGCAGACGTTGCGATGAATAAATTGTCTAAAGCTGCAACAGGTTGCTTATGACAGATGGGTAAGCAAAGTAATAAAAATCCTAAAAGGATGATTAAGGAATATCCCAGAACAATTAAACGTTCGGGTTTGCTGTAGCGAAGAAAGTTTTTTAGCCTGGTTGTCATAGAATTATCTGGTATAATTCAACAGGTCGAGTTTTCACTCAGGCCGTTTTTGCCCTGCAAACTTAGTATAATCCCAGAATTTACCTAAAATAAGAGAGGGGAATTATTAAAGGTAAAATGTCGCTTGGGGAAATTATCTTCTCTTTCTTCAAGGTATAATCCAAAAGGCAAAACCCCAGAAACAACTGAGGTTTTGCCTTCTATATGAGCAAAGCTCCTGGTTGGTGAATGGGTGAATAAGCAACTTAAAAGTGTTTCGCTGAAAAGACGAACAATCCATGGTTGCCGGGCAGCATTCACTATTTTGAGCAATGAAGAGGAACACCTTTTACGATTGCTCCCCGACACAGACTCAACGAATCGTCATTGCCCCCATTCACGAAATGGTCCAGAGCCTCTATAGAGTTAAAATAAGCCTACGGGAGCTTTGTCATAAGAGATCAGCATATTTTTTACCACCCGGTAATGGTCTAAGGCCATTTTGTGGTTCTCGCGTCCAAAACCGGATTCTTTTACCCCGCCAAACGGTGCATGAGCAGGATAGGTATGGTATTGATTCACCCAAACTCTCCCGGCTTCTATCGCTCTCGGCACCTGGTATAATTCGTGTGCATCCCGGCTCCATACCCCCGCTCCTAAACCATACGAAGTATCGTTGGCGATGGCAATGGCTTCTTCCGTAGAGCTGAAAGTGGTCAAAGAAACTACCGGTCCGAAGATTTCTTCTTGAAAAACCCGCATTTTATTATCACCCTTTAGCACGGTAGGTTGGATATAGTACCCTTCGGAAAGTTCTCCTTCGTAATTCCCAGGCTCTCCACCTGCTAAAACAGTAGCCCCTTCTTCTTTTCCAATATTAATATAGTTGAGAATTTTCTCGAATTGGGCTTTAGAAACCTGTGAACCAATCATTGTTTCAGGATCCAAAGGATTACCGGTTTTCACCTTTTTCAAACGCTCTTGCATTCTTTCGATAAAAACATCGGCAATATCTTCGTGTATGAGGATACGTGACGGAGACGTGCAAATTTCACCTTGGTTCAAGGCAAACATCAACGCACCTTCCACGGCCTTTTCAAAAAATTCATCGTCTTTGTCCGCCACGGATGGGAAGAAGATATTTGGCGATTTACCACCCAATTCCATCGTAACAGGAATCACATTTTCTGCCGCGTTATGCAACACCTTACGTCCGGTTTCGGTAGAGCCTGTAAACGATAGTTTTGCAACACGGTTAGAAGTGGCCAAAGCTTGTCCGGCTTCGTTACCAAAACCTGTAACAATATTCAAAACTCCTTTGGGTAAAATATCCGCAATCAGCTCCATTAAGCACATTACACTGGTAGGGGTTTGTTCTGCCGGTTTAACCACTGCCGTACAACCTGCCGCTAATGCCGGAGCGATTTTCCACGCTAACATTAACATGGGGAAATTCCAGGGAATAATTTCACCCACTACCCCGATCGGTTCGTGTAGCACAATACTTACAGTATCTTTGTCATGTTCGGAAATACTCCCTTCATCGGCACGAATCACCCCGGCAAAATACCTGAAGTGATCAATACAATAGGGAATATCTGCTGCTCTGGCTTCACGAATGGGCTTGCCATTATCGATAGTTTCCAAAGTAGCCAAATATTCAAAGTTGTCTTCCATGACCTGGGCAATTTGCAACAACATATTGCTCCGTACGGTAGCAGAAGTCTTGCTCCACGTTGGGAAGGCTTGGTGTGCCGCATCTAACGCAAGATTGACATCTTCCTCTGTAGATCTGGCTGCTTTGGTAAAGACTTGACCGTCTACAGGGGATACATTATCAAAATATTGTCCTTGAACCGGAGGGACAAATTCACCATTGATGAAATTATCATATTTCTCTTTAAAAGTGGGTTTGATTACATTCGCCATGATTACATCTTTTCAAATTAAACTTGAGGCAAATGTAATCTGACTGTTGTATTTCGAGGTTACCAAAACAAGTCAGTTACTTATGAAAAAAGGTCAATTTTACAAAGAGGACGATTAGACTTCCTTCGGGCTAAAGCCAAATTTGTTTTTAAAGGCTGTACTAAAGTTAGACAAATTATGATAGCCCATTTCCAAATAAATGTCCGATGCCTTTAGATGACCTTGTTCTAAGAGTGTTTTAGCTTTCTCTAATCTTTTTTCTTGGAGCCATTTCCCCGGTGAGGTTTTGTACTCATTGATAAAGTGACGTTTGAAGGTCGACAAGCTCATATTGCATAAAAAGGCAATCTCTTCCAGTTTTAGATTGGAATAGGTATTGCGTTCTATCACTTCCTTGAACGGTGAGGTTTCTTCTACGACTAATGAGTATAAATACGATTTAAAACCGCTTCCGTATTTGCTACAGAGATAAAGCAAGATTTCTTCAAATTTCACCGATAGAAACTCGTCTGAAAACAGGGCAGGATGGTCGTTGATCGAGGATAAGGAGTTTAAAAATGCGGTGATATACGAATCGTTTTCAATAATAAAAAACGGGGTTTCTTTTTTATCAACCGGCCGCCCTGAAATGTGTTTCTTCAGAAATTCTTTAAGTATTTGTTCTGAAAAGAAAAGCAGTTTGCAATAATAAATATTTTCAGTATCCAACAGTTCGGTCCAAAGGCAATTACCCTTTTTTATCAGTAAGGATTGACGTTTGTCCACGGTCACTGAAGTACTGCCAAAATGGACCTGTTTCTTGCCAACTTGTAAAAAGCTAAACATACTCATCCTCAGATTGATTTTACTTTTTACTATATCCTGAGCCATTCTAAAATCGTGAATAAACACCTCCCGATTCTTCTCATGATCCGAAATAAAAAGGTCCGGTATATTTTCTATGAACATTAAGGTATATAGTTTTTATCAAGTGGTAGTATATGAAACATAAAACCGCTCTACTGGCAAGGCTTATTCCTTTTAACAGCTTGCCGAAACAATCCAAGAGCTAGTTGGAGAATTGTGTATTTCGAGAATCAGCAATATATGGTTTCAGATACAACATCCTTTTGCAAAAAAACACTAACACTTCAAATCTACCATCTCCCGTTTTTCCATTTGTTTGGCCCCCCAATGGCGCAAATAATCAATAAAAGGCAACATTTCTGCTCCTTCATCAGTCAACGAATACTCGACTTTGGGTGGCAGTTCATGGTAGACTTTTCTGGAAATCAGCGCATCTTCTTCCAGTTCCCGCAGTGTTTGAGTAAGCATCTTGGTAGTAATGTCCGTCACAGCTCTTTTCAGTTCCCCGTAGCGCATCACCTCATTGCTTTTCAGATACCATAAAATCCGCCCTTTGTACTTCCCCCCAATACGCCTGAAGGCATAATCCAACGGACAAATGACCTCTACACTGTTATTTTTTTTACTCATCTTAAAAATTTATTTACCTGATAATCAACAATAGTAACCTTCTGGTATCTAGGGCACAAAAAAGTACATACTTGACGCCCATGATTCAGGCGGATACTTTTGACCGGGAATTTAAAAACACAAAATACTATGAAAACTATTGAAATTAAAAAAGACTTTGGATTAGAAAATATAAGCCTGGAAGAAAAAGCCAAACCTCAAATCAAGGCCCACGAAGTGCTGGTCAAGGTAAAGGCGGTGTCCATCAACCAACTGGATTTGATGGTTGCAAAAGGCATCTATGACGAAACAGTACCCAGGGTATTAGGTTCGGATGCCGCAGGAGTAGTGGAACAGGTCGGGGCTGATGTACAACATTTACAAATAGGCGATACGGTAGCCACTCATTTTATTCAAGCATGGCAAGACGGAGCTTTAAAACCTTCTGACGCTTTCGGAAAGCGGTTAGGTGTAGATGCTCCCGGAGTTTTTTCCGAATACATTGCCTTACCGGAAAGCTCCTTTGTAAAAATCCCTCAAAACTTACATCCGGAGGAGGCTGCTACCCTACCCATTGCAGGGCTTACCGCCTGGAATGCTTTGGTAACAACAGGCCAATTGAAAGCCGGACAAACCGTATTGTTACAGGGTACAGGCGGGGTTTCTATTTTCGCCTTACAATTTGCCAAAGCAATGGGGGCAAAGGTCATTATCACGTCCAGCTCTGACGAAAAGCTTGAGAAATGCAAAACACTTGGTGCTGATGCAACCCTTAATTACCGAACGCATGAAAACTGGCATGAGAAAGTATCGGAACTGACCGGGGGAGAAGGAGTAGATCTTGCCTTGGAAATGTCATGGGCAGGCATCAATAAAACCTTACAGGCAATCAAGCTGGGAGGGAATATTTCAGTAGTAGGACTTTTAGAAGGAGTAGATGCAAACGTCAGTGCCCAATTAATGATTTCCAAAGGTGCTACGATCAAAGCTGTTCAGGTAGGCTCCAAAGCTTCTTATATCGATATGAACAAAGCCATAGAATTGAATTCGATTCAACCGGTGATCGACCGGGTGTTTCCACTTGCAGAATTCCAACAAGCCTTTCAGTATATGGACCAAGGAAAACACTTCGGAAAAGTAGTGATCCGGTTTTAAGAGGACATGCAAACCTTCCAGGTTTTAAAATCTGGAAGGTTTATTGATCTCAACGAAATTTTAACTATGATTCTCGGACCTGACCGTCTCCCCGGACCACCCATTTGTATGAGGTCAATTCTTCCAAGGCCATCGGCCCACGGGCATGCAGCTTTTGTGTGCTGATTCCTATTTCTGCCCCCAAACCAAACTGTGCTCCATCGGTGTAAGCCGTAGAGGTATTGGCATATACCGCAGCCGCATCTACACCCCTCAGAAATTTTTCAATCACCTTTTCGTCTTCCGCAAGGATGGCTTCGCTATGTTTGGAACTGTATTTCCCAATATGTGCCATGGCTTCTTCCAAACCGGACACTGTTTTTACAGACATTTTATAATCCAAAAACTCCGTTCCGAAGTGTTCTTCGGTAGCCGGATGTAGCAGATTTTCCGGATAATGGCCTTTAAGACTTTCAAATGCTGAAGCATCTGCAAATATTTCTACCTTCTTTTCCGCTAATAAACCGGCAATTTGAGGTAAATCATCCAAACGGTCTTGATGAATGACCAGGCAATCCAAGGCATTGCAAACACTGACTCTACGGGTTTTGGCATTGGCAATAATCTTAGTTCCTTTTTCCAGGTCGGCCGACTTGTCAAAATAGGTATGCACAATCCCCGCACCCGTTTCGATGACGGGTACTTTGGCATTATCCCGAACAAAACTGATCAAGCCTTGACTTCCTCTGGGAATCAAAATATCCACATACCCAACTGCATTGAGCAATTCGGCAGTCGCTTCTCGATCGGGAGGCAAGAGTTGTAAAATATCCGGATTTACCCCATGTTTCCGGATCACTTCTTGGATGAGTTGCACAATGACTTTGTTTGAAAACTCCGCATCACTTCCTCCTTTCAGCACACAGGCATTCCCCGACTTCAGGCAGAGGGCAAAAACATCAAAGGTCACATTGGGTCGGGCTTCATAAATGATCCCTATCACTCCTAAAGGCACTGACACCTTTTTCAATTTTAAACCATTGGGCAGTTCTTTTTCCAACAAAATTTTTCCCAAAGGACTGGGCAAGGTACTGACATTGAGAATGTCTCCGGCAATTCCTTCAATACGCTCAGTGGTCAGTTTTAAACGATCGTATTTTGGATCGGATTCCGCCATCCGGTCCAAATCTTTCTGATTGGCTTCCAACAAGCTTGCCGAATGCTTTACAGCTTCTACCGACAAATCTTTTAAAAGGGCATTGATAGTAGCATCTTCCAACAGATTCAATCCCGCACTGGCTTGTTGAACTTTTTCAAATAACGCTCGATTTTTCATCCTTGATCATCTTAAATAGGTTGATGGACATTTCTGGCAGTACCTGTTGTGTATAAACATATAGCTCACAAAAAAAAGCAGTATATACAACAAGTATTCACATATACTCTTTATAAACCAAATTTAGAGAATCTACGAGACAGATTGAAAGATTACTAAGCAATGAATTGACTTTTTTAGAGATTTGCTATATATCTGAGATTTTATTATGTAATTCATAAATAAATACACCCTGTCAGAACAAGATAGTTTGTTCTGACAGGGTGTATGTTTGAATACAAATGCTTTAGTTAGTCTTTAAAAATTTATGAGAGGAAACGCCTTCTTCTTGATGAATCAATAAGATGTAAAGGCCTTGTGGCAAAGCGGATACGTCAAGATCTGCTTTTCGTGCATCGAAACGATCTTTGACTCTCATCAACTGGCCATTGGCATTCCGGATTTCTATTTTTTTAACCACTCCTTCTGCTTGCACCGTCAACCACATATGGACAGGATTGGGGTATACCGAAGCAGAACCGTTTTCTTTGATCAAATGAACCACCGGGCTTTTTCCAGCCAATGCCGAATAAGTCGTTCCGGAAGAGGACTCTACGATTAACGTTGGTCTTTTCGCAGCATCGCTGGTTTCTCTAGAAGCAAAAATCGCATCGGTTTTACTGCCTGTTCCGGTAGAGATAAGCTTTACACTCAAAGTGCCATCCCCGTCTTTTTCCGTATTTACTTGGTTGGTAATGTCCCACTCCACATATCCCGGACCTTGCCCGGGTTGGGTTGCTAATAAGCCGGATGTGGCAGGTTTTGTATTCCAGGTAATGCCTTCTTCCAACCAAGTGTCGTCCGATACGGCATGCACTTCCCAAGTGGTGCTGGTCACATCCGTATTGCCATAGTTCACATAAAGTTTCAATTTGGCACTATTGACATTGGCAGGAAGGTTATTCAAATCAAATTTTAAATATGATTCACGGGAATAAGAGCTACCGGTAGAGTTTTTTACCACTAGAGTAGTAGAGGTACCATAGTTGTCGGCCGCATAGGTTCCTCCTCTAACATAGGCGTCTGCCGAAGCTTTCCGTTCTTCTACCACTTGGTCTGAAATCAGTAAAATAGGTTTTACGGTAAAGACATTGGCTTCTTTGGAATAAAAAGTGGCATCCGTTTTGGCTCCTATGGCTGTAGAGGACAAATGCAAACTGAGTACCTGATCCCCGGTTAATTCAGTAATGAACTGATTGGTAATATCCCACTCTACTTCACCACTGCCTTGCCCCGGTTGGCTGGCCAGTACAGATCCTTTCGCGGGTTTGTTGTTCCAAGTAATGCCTGTTTCAGTCCAGCTATCATCCGAAACAGCCGCCACTTCCCAAGTAGTACTGGTGATATCGGTATTGGCCCCTACCAATACCAGTTTTAATTTCGCTTGGGCTATTGGCCCATTGATTTCACTCAAGTCAAATTTTAAATAAGACTCCCTGGCGTACCCGGTTCCATCGTTTTTTACTACCAAAGAACTACTTCCGTAATTCGTATTTGCAGAAGACCCATTCCGGACATAAGCATCTGCCACAGGCAACACACCTTCCGGCTGAAACACAGGTGTATTCTCATTTACCACATAGGCTACGGTAGAACCTGCATAGGCTCCTGTTGGCAAGGTACAAGTAAGTTGACGGGTAGAATCAATCCCCGGCAATTCCACATACACATTGATGGCAGATTTATTCTGGGCCGGATCAGCAATATGTGTGGTGACCTGGTTGGAACCGATATTTTTAAACATCAATACACAAGGTTGGTCCACCCATACCGTCATTGAATCTGTGGTAAAAGTCGTTGCTTGATAGAATACCACTTGTAAGAGATTCAAACCTTTGTGCTTTACGGCCTGAACTCCTCCCGAATTGGCCAGAATTTCTATATTGTTTAGATCGTAATGCTGCATTTCAGTAGCAGAGCGCTTGCCCGGAGCCACAATATAGGCATAAGAACTGCCCGAGGGTTGTACGCCATGATCAAACCAAAGTTTAAATACGTCTGTAGCAACCGTTTGATTACTATGTGTAGTATTGATAGCATACCAACTACCGCTTTGGGTTTGATTGGTCAATTGCAAGTTTCCTCCCTGAGGGAAAAAATAACCCACACTATCATGCAAAATCCAATCTGCAGTGCCATTGTAGGCATGGGCCCCATTGCCCACAGTGCTGACAGAGCCGTTCTGAGAAACCGTCACCGAACCATCCAATACACATTGATTGACGGTAGTGGTGATATTTTCAGAAGCTGTAGCATTGAGATCGGCCCCCAGGCATACGATTTCTTCATCAAAGAAAAACCAGGATTTTTTTACATTCACGCCATAGTCATTCATGGCAAAAGCCGTCACCCCATACAAGCTATCGGATACACCTCCGGTAAAAGTAGAAGTTCCGGGAACTTGCCAGGCACTCCGCACCGGAATAGTGGCCAACTCGGGAGCGGTTACCCCCGGCACTTTATTCCACTCCCACACCGGGAAAATATTGAAATATTCATTCCCATTGACCGAAATATTGGTTGCCCCATCGGTCAAAAAATACCCTTTGAGGTTTTCTCCGTTCCCATTTTCCGAACGGACTGTACGATTCGAAACCGTGCGGGTGGAAAACGTATATGCAGGCCGGTTGTGCAGCACATAGTCTGAGCGCCAATAATGGGTATGCTTCGGGTTTACAGCATAATCAGGGCTTTGTGTTCCGGAAATACGGGCAATTGCGTCATCATACACCGCACTATAAGCTGCATCTATGGTCTTCATCTTTTGAAGGGTACTTGTAAAACCCTGTTTATTTAAATTATTCTTTCTACTTACTGCCCGCCCGGTCACATTGTAATCCACAAAATGACTTCGCAGTACACTCAAGTAGGTTTGCCGGATGTAGTTGGAAAGATAGCTCAACTTACTACCCGAAAGAGCAAATGAAGTTCCCTGAACATAACCGGCTACTTTCACTTCTCCATTAATAAACACCAAACCATAACTGGAAATATGCAATTGGGCTCCATGTTGCTGGTAGGAATAATCGTGTTGCAGGCCTTCACCAGTCGTAAACTGTAAGGGATAAAACGATTCGTCTACACCTGTTTGCGTTATGCTTTGGTCGCTTAGCAAACAACCTCTGTAAATCCAGTGAATCGCAATATCCAATTTATTAGCTCCAGTCCAGGAGCCCGGATTACCCCGGTTCATCTGAGTAATCAAATTATTTTCCAAGGTGCTGGGAAGAGCTGTAGCTCCCGCCCTTAGCAAAATCAGGATTTCTCCTAAGCGCTGTGGACTGGCAATCTGGTTATACCACCAATTATTGCTCTGCGGGTCAGTGACATCCCAATAACTCAAAGCATTGACGATCGCCTGATACAAGCTTGTATCGGTATAATACGTACTATTTTGCCAAGTATATGCTTTCGCAAAATCACGTACTCTCGTCAGATGTGTATGCGGTGACCAGTTGGTCCGGGAAGTACTGGCATAATCTATATCTGTCCAGGAGCCGTCACTTTGAACCGAAGCCAAATAAGTTCCGACCGTATTGTCCAGATCGTTGGCATTGCCTTTCCAGAATTCATTCCTGACTCGCCCCATAATGGTCTCATAGTCGGTAGGTGATTGAGCAAATACCCATGAGCAAAGTCCAAAGTACAGCCCGGTAATCAAACAAAGAGTGTGCGTCATTTTTTTCATTTTCGATATATAGATTTTGAAGTAAATTAAATTCTCGGTTCGTGTATTTTCTTCAGCATTTTCCTATTGGGTTACTTTATAATACAATCGATTGTATTATTGTTTCAAAAAAACGCTCCCATTAGGAGTTTTGACAAAAAAGTATCGAAGTGGTTTAAACGTATAGTTTTTGACCGAAAATGGGATCGAAATCGGCTCATCAAGGTACTTTTTGAAGAGAATAGCCAAAGCTATTGTTGAAAAAGTAACACAGAGGAGGCGTTTTTGAAACATTTTTCAGGAAAAAGAAAAAGTTTAATTCACTTCATCATCAGTATCATTTTGATAAGTCAATCTACTGAAAAGAAGTGCATCTGATCTTTTATTATGATGCAGCATACTAGGGGCGATGATTTATATTTTCAATTAGGGAAAAAAATTGAAAATAAACAAGTCTTCTCTTGCTTTGAAAGGTCTATTATTTATATATACTTGGATTTTTTTCTATAATTTTCGATAATCTCATCCACTCTTTTCTAAAAAGTAACCAGAAACAAAAATGAAAAAAACACTTCTCTATCTAATCTTGACACTACTCTGGAGCAGTACTTATTTATCTGCCGAGCCAACCCGGTTGGTAGTCAGGGCCAAAGCTAAAGATGCAAAATTTATCGGAAGCTCTATCGGAGGAGCTATGGTGATTGTACGGGATGGCACTACAAATGAACTCTTAGCCAAAGGACTGACAAAAGGTTCTACCGGTAATACCACTGTCCTCATGCGGGAAGCTCATCAGCGTTTCAAACCACTTACGGATGACAATACTGCTAAATTTGAAACCAGCTTGGACATAGATGCCCCCACTTTTGTCACTGTAGAAGTCATTGCTCCTTATTCCAAAAGACAAGCTGCTGTTACTTCCAGCACACAATTGTGGTTAATTCCAGGCAAGCATATAGACGGAGACGGTTTGATTCTGGAAATTCCGGGAGTAGTGATCGACATTCTAAGTCCTCAAACGCATGAACGCATCCCCTTGCAAAACAACATGCAATTGGAAATCAAAGCCAATGTGGTGATGATGTGCGGCTGTCCGGTTCAGGAAAAAGGCATTTGGGATGCCAAGGACTTTGAGGTCATGGCTGTGTTGAAAAAAGGTGACCAAGTACATAACATTCCGCTGAAAATCACCCATAAAACCAGTACTTTTTCGGCCATGGCGACTTTGTCGGAAGGGGGTACGTATGATCTGACAGTATATGCCTATTCTGCCAAAACCGGAAATACCGGTGTAGATAAAACCAGTTTTATCTTACAAGAATAAAAACGCCCCCATTTGATGAAAAATAAAAACGGACCAATGAATCAATTCCTTGGTCCGTCATCATATATATCCAAAAACAAATTTATTCATCTAAAGAGGCTTTCTGTTTTCTATGTTTTTCAGAGGCTATGGCATAATACTTCAGCGCTGAGGTCATGTTAAAATATCCTTCGGACACGTATCCTTTGAGGCCCCTTTGTTGCACCTGATAATATCCGTCTTGATAATTGATTACGGTCACCGTATCTCCTTTTTGCAAGGTTCCCACCAATTCCGAAAAAGCCGATGCGGAACTTCTCACATTGCTTTTCCGGTTCAACACTCCTTTTACATGAAGTTCTTCTGTTGACACCCCAAGGGTTAATTCATTAATTTCATCATCCACCACCAGAAGTTGTTGGTTCAGTTGTTCGATGGAATCTTCTAAATCGGCTACCGCTTTTTGAAGTCGGGCCTTTTTTTCATTCAATGAAGTAAGCCTGTCAGTTGAGGATTGTGCCCATAGGCAATACCCGTTCATCAGGAATAATAGAGAGAGGATTGTTGCTTTCATGTTATCCAAATTTAGGTTTGTCGTAAATAGTTGAAAACCAGTATTTATGTAATAATTAACTCGGTTTTCTACCTATTAGTTGGATAACTGGTAAAAGTTCACCTGTTTGTTAACAAATATTTTGGTTTGAGGAGGAATTTGACAGTTTTTTTACCCATTTCAGGCAATTTCCCTCAAAACAAAACAAGCCCCGGTTTTTTATCAACTTGGGGCTTGCAGTCAGTATATGTAAAGAAAAATCAGATACCTCCGGTTTAGAAGTGCTTCCAACCTTGCGCTTGAATATCAATCACTTGTTGCATCTTTGTGACTAATTTCACCCCATTCTCTTTTTCTTGCATGTATCCGATAGCCGTTATATTCGGACTATTTTTTATTTTCGGATAATCCTCTTGTTTGATGGTAAACAACAGCTCGTAATCCTCCCCTCCGTTCAACATACAAGTGATTGCCGACATCTTAAATTCATCCGTAGCGACATGGTAGGTTTCCTGATCGATAGGCAGTTTCTCTTCATAAATCACCGCGCCAAGTCCTGAGCCTTTACAGAGATGCATGACTTCCGAACCCAAACCATCCGAAATATCGATCATGGAAGTGGGCAATAAACCGATCTCTTTCAATTCATGAATAATATCGGTGCGGGCATCCGGACGAAGCTGTCTGCGAACAACATACTCTTTGCCACTCAGCTCAGGTTGCATTTCCTGATTACTCAAAAACACTTGCTTTTCCCTTTCCAAGACTTGCAGTCCCATATAGGCTCCACCCAAATCACCGGTCACACACAAAATATCACCTTTATTAGCCGTATCGCGATACACAATTTCATCTGCTTTTCCTTGGCCTATGGCCGTCACAGAGATCACCAGACCTGCACGCGAACTGGTGGTATCTCCTCCTACCATATCAACCTTATAGTTTTCACAAGCTAGCCGTATACCTTCATATAATTCGTCCACGGCTTCTACGGAAAAGCGATTGCTCACTGCAATACTCACTGTAATTTGTTTCGGGATTACGTTCATAGCTGCAATATCCGAAACATTCACCGCTACGGCCTTATATCCCAGGTGTTTTAAGGGCATATAAGACAAATCAAAATGCACCCCTTCTACCAGCATATCCGTTGACACTACTGTGTGTTGGCCTTCCAGATTTACCAATACGGCTGCATCATCCCCGATTCCCTTCACACTTTCCTTGGTATAAATTTTGGTTTCAGACTTGATACGGTCAATTAAGCCAAATTCACCCAACTCGCTGATATCTGTAAATTTTGGTTTTTCCTGTTCACTCATGTGTATCTCCGGTTCAATTAAAGTATATTGTAGTCGATTCTAAATATATTAAAATCTGGTTATGAAAGCGAAGTTAGCATATGTTCTGATATTTTCTCTCATCTTCGGCATTGCATGTGCCCGTCCGGAATGCAAAACCCCAAAGGGTAAAAAGAAAAGAGCTTACTATAACAGCATACAATATAGATAGACTTACCTAGCAAAAAGGTACAGTGTAAATTCTCAAAAAGGCATCTACAAAGTTGGCTACAAGCTAAAAAAGCCTCCGCCTCTCTTAACTTGCCACCAACTGTCTCTTCACCTTCTTTTTATACACATTCATCAACACAATGGCCAATAAAATAAATGCAATTCCCAGCCATTGCATTCCATTTACGTTTTCTTCCAAAAGTACCATGGCCATGATCACCGATACGGGTATCTCTACGGCAGTAATGATTGCCCCCAGCCCTATGCCTGTCAGTGGCATTCCGTAGGTAAACAATAAAGGAGGCAATACGGTACCGAATAAGGCAAGTACGATTCCCCACTTCCATAACACCGTGTAATCATATTTCTCCATCAATTGGGAAGAGGCAAATAACAGGACAATCAAAGTACCTCCTACCAACAACCAAAAACTTCTGCGTACAGTAGGCAGTGTTAATGCCACCCGGTTGGCACTGTAGGTGGCAACGGTATACGATATGGCGGCAAGAATTCCCCAAGCCAGTCCTTTCCAATGAAGCGTCTCCCACTCTACCAATACATTGGTTGCCAAAATGGTCCCTATCCATACAATGATGGTAGCAAGCAGTTTTTTCCCTTCGGGAAGTGTCTTATTGAGTAATGCCTCCACAAGCACACCCATCCAAGTACTTTGCATCAACAAAACAATGCCCACCGAAACCGGAATATATTGTACGGAATAGTAATAAAAGGTACTGGTCAGCCCTAAAGAAGTTCCGGCCAAAATCAATTTTAAAATATTGCTTCGAGAAGATGGTACGGACGTAGACTTCTGCGCTTTTTTAGGGTAAAACAGATTGATCAATCCTAAAATACAAAGGCCTAATATAAACTGTGAACTGGTTACTTCTCCCGGAGTAAACCCCTCTTGATAGGCCATTTTCACGAAAGTGGCCAAAATTCCATAACTACAAGCACCTAAAAATATCAATAGCACTCCGATAAACAATTTCCTTTCCGTCATTTCGATCGTTTTTGGCAAAGGAAATTATTCACGGTCAAGTGCGCATTTACATATGTTGATATCAGAAAGAAAATACAGCCCCTCACACTCTCTAATATTTAACAAATACTAAATCTGGCAGGCATTTGTTCATCTTTATTAAAACAAAGGTAAACGAGCTGGAATACCCTCCCTTGAAAAAGAGAAACAGGTGTAAGTAAAAAGTACACCTGTTTTTCTTACAAGTAGCCATTGAGCAATAGCCCGGTTTTGTGCTTTTTGATTACAACTCTTTGTTATCGGATAACTGCGCCCGGATCCGGCTAAGTTGTGTAGGAGTGACTCCTAAATACGAAGCAATCTGGTGCTGTCGTAAGCGGTTTTTCAGATGAGGATAACTTTTCAAAAATTCCAAATAACGGACTTTGGCATCTGTAGCTTTCAGCTTAATCTCATTCATCTCTTTTTGAAGTACCCAACGCTGTTCCAGGTAGTTGATTTGCAACAAAGCCAAATCCAAATGTGTTTTCATAAGTTCCCGGTAATAGTCATAAGGCAACTCCCATAATCGGCAGGTTTCTAACGCTTGAATCACAAACTTGCTTGGCATCTTACTGACCACACTGGAAAGAGAAGCAACAAATTCCCCTTCGGAAAAGAACTTCTTAATCACCATATTTCCTTCCCTATCCAAAAAATAGTACGATAAAAGGCCTTGCTCCACAAAGCAGATATGTTTTTCATGCTCGCCTTCTCTAAGATACATTTCATCTTTGTCCAACACTTTCAGGCGTAGTTTTTTTTCAAACAATTCATTCAGCTCAGGTTTTAACCGGCCGTACTTACTAAGATGTTGAAAAAACAGATTCATGGATTTTTTTTCTAAAATACCGATGGATATTTTTCTTTTAAATACGTTAAATAGGCTTTAAAATCGCGGTTAAACTTTTGTTCAAACTCTTCTTTGAATTGATTTTGGTCTCCTCTATACCGCTTGTACCCCATAAAATAGGTGTTATTAGGCTTGAACTTTTGAAAATACGAATAATACCTTTTGTTATGAAAAAACAAAGAGTCGGGTACAGTGCAAGCCCGTTGAATAAAAGCCTCTTTATGCACTCGTTTTTCCTCCGGACTATGGTGTTCCTCAAAGGAAGCATATAGCAAGTCAAGCTCCTTCGCTACCGACAAAATATATTTTGAAAATGTCTCCCGGTCTTCTTTTTGTTGATGATAGCGCAGAAATTCCGGAGAGTTCTCCCCGTATTTCCCCTTCAAATACAGTTTTGCCCCTTCGTCCCCGACAAAGCTGGCCAGGTTTTCATTATATTGAGTATTTCCTTTTACATACAACGTTCCGTGGGTCAGTTCGTGGATAATCAAATTGGCCAGGTCGCCTATATCCCTATACAAGAAGCTCGAAAGAATAGGATCGTTCAGAATGCCCAATGTGGACCAGGCGTTCACTTCTCGAATGCTGGTATCATAGCCCTTGGATTTGAGCTCTTGTTCCAGTTCTATGGCCAGTTGATGATTGAAATAGCCTTTATAACTCGTTTTGCCCAACAAAGGAAAGTCCCAGCTTTTGGCTTTGAGGGCAAAAGGCTCGCAAGCCGTCACCACCCAAAGCACGGGATTACCTTGTTGATCATACATTTTTTCATAGCTGCCCGAGGGGTCCAGTCCCAACGAATCCACAGTAAATTGTTTGATTTCCCGAATCAGTTCAATACGGTTTTTCAATGAATCGGGATACGTACGATCATTCAAAAACACCCCTACCGGTTGGGCTTTCCACAAGATATTTAACTGCCCGTATCCCTGCCTGACCCCATATACCACCAGAGAAAAATTCCAAAGCAAATAGCCTATTAAAACCGTTACACCGATCTTCAAAAAAGATTTCAGCCAATTTTTCCATTTCTTTTTGGGCGGCATTTCCGGATGCTGAACACTGGAAAGCGCTGGAGTTTTAGGAATTTTTTGGGTATAGAACTCTTTGAGTTTTTGAATATCTTCTTCTTTATTATCCGTGGGATAAAACAAATTATCCACCCCTACTTCCTGGCGGTAATAATCCACATAGCCGCAAAGTATGGGCACCTTGGCTTCACGGGCAATATGGTAAAACCCACTCTTCCAATCCTCTACATGGCTTCGGGTTCCTTCCGGAGCAATGGCGACAAATATCTTTTCATGCCGGTTGATTTCTTCTGCCACTTGCTCCACCAGGCTATTGCGTTTGGAACGGTCCACAGGAATCCCTCCCAGCCAATGAAAGAATTGACCCAAAGGAGGCTTGAACAAGGTGTGCTTGGCAATAAACTTTGCCCAACCTAAATCCAACACCGAACGAGCCAAAGCAGTAATAGGGAAATCCCAATTACTCGTATGAGGAGCTACGATGATCACACATTTTTTCAGGTGTTTGGGTCGGTTATTTACTACCTTCCAGTTAAATAACCAAAGAATAAACCTGAATAACGGCTTGAGAATAAAGGACATCTTTTATTAGTTAATTCAACCACCATACTGCCATCAGAAGAACAAATTGTACCCCGGAGATCCGACCCAATGCCCATCGAATTTGAGCACTATTTTCTGATAAATCAGTAGAATTCTGTTGGCAATTTATAAGATTCTGGTGGGAAATCCACTTTTAAGCTTTTTCAAACAGGAATTGACCAGGAAGAAATTAAGGAGATTTTTTGAGAAATGACAGTCAGTTTCTCCTTACAATACGTGATTTTCATATCTGCTTCTCCTAATTTTGCCTTGTATGAATTCTGCCATCGAAAGGCAGCTTTATTTGACACATCCAAAACACATGAAAAAATCCGTACAATACACACTTGCACCGGAGATAGCCTTTGACCCGGAGAAACTGGAGACGTTTGTCATCAATAAAGAGGGGCTTGCAGGTTCCGATTCCATCACAATTCAACTGACCAACCGTTCCATAGATGCCCGTTCCCGGAAAGTAAAAGTAAACCTCCAAGCAGACCTCTATGTCAACCAAGAGCCCGACAAACTACTTTCCCAAACCTTTGAATACTCTGATGTTTCCAAAGCAGATCCGGCCATCATCATTGGTGCGGGACCTGCAGGGATGTTTGCAGCCTTGCGGTTCATCGAGTTGGGCATTAAGCCCATCGTATTGGAAAGGGGGAAAGACGTACAGAGCCGGAGAAGGGACTTAGCCGCCATTAACAAAGAACATATTGTCAATCCTGAATCCAATTACTGTTTTGGAGAAGGAGGAGCCGGCACTTATTCGGATGGAAAATTATATACACGATCCAAAAAAAGAGGCGATTTCAGACGTATTCTGGAAATCTTTGTGGCACATGGCGCCAGGGAAGAAATTCTGATTGATGCCCATCCGCATATTGGCACCAATAAGCTGCCCAAAATTGTGGCAGCTATCCGTGAAACCATCTTACAAGCAGGAGGAGAGGTGCATTTTGATACCAAAGTCACCGATTTTCTTTTGGAAGGTGAAAAAATCAAAGGAGTAAAAACCCAACATGGTGATACCTTGCTAGCCAGGGCAGTAGTTCTGGCTACTGGACATAGTGCCAGGGATATCTTCGGCCTTTTGCATCAAAAAAACATTCTTATTGAGCGGAAGCCTTTTGCGTTGGGCGTCAGGATCGAACATGCACAGAGCCTGATTGACAAAATCCAATACCATTGCAATAACCGGGGACTCTTGCCCGCAGCGGCTTACTCTTTGGTAAGCCAGGTAGGCTTCAAGGGGGTAAAAAAAGGTGTGTTTTCCTTCTGCATGTGCCCTGGAGGATTTATCGTACCCGCTGCCACAGCCCCTGGAGAGGTAGTGGTCAACGGAATGTCTCCTTCCCGCAGAGATTCCAAATTTGCCAATTCAGGCATTGTAGTTGCTATAGACGAAGGCGATCTGCGTCCTTTTGCTCAATACGGTCCTTTGGCCGGTTTGGAATTTCAAAAACGCATCGAACAAACGGCTTGTCAAATAGCCGGGGGCGGCCAAACTGCTCCAGCCCAACTGATGGCTGACTTTGTCAATGGAAAAATATCTTCACAACTTTTAGAAACTTCCTATAAGCCGGGGTTAACTTCCGTAGATATGCGGGAAGTGTTGCCACAAGCCATCAGCCACCGTTTGAAATACGGTTTTGTTCAGTTTGGGAAAAAGATGCGGGGCTACCTGACCAATGAAGCACAAATTGTAGGTGTGGAAAGCCGTACCTCCTCTCCTGTGCGTATCCCACGCGACCGGGAAACCTTGGAACATACCCAAGTCAAAGGTTTATACCCTTGTGGAGAAGGAGCTGGCTATGCCGGAGGGATTGCCTCTGCCGCCATGGACGGGGAACGAGTTGCCGAAAGGGTAATGGAAAAATATTTTGGGAGATAAGCCGGACAGCAACTGAAGGAAACCACGGTTTCCTTCAGTTGCTGTCATACAAATTTTGGTTATAAAACACCCTCCGGAAACTGCATGGTCAGGCAATGCAATGAGCCGTTTTGTTCAATAACAGCCCGGCAATTCACCGGAATAATTTCATGTTTGGGAAAAGCAACTTGCAAAGCCTGTATTACTTCTTCATCTTCTTGGGCTCCGTATACCGGGGCTAAGATGGCTCCGTTGATAATCAAAAAATTGGCATAGGTGGCAGGTAGCCGTTCTCCGTCCTCATTATACACGGCCGTAGCAAATGGCAAGGGAACCAGACGATAAGGCATCCCTGAGGCTGTACGGAACTGTTGAAGCTCCTCTTCCATTTTTTTCAAGCCTTCATAATGCGGTTCTTGGCGATCCGTACACTGTACATAGGCAATGGTTTCGGCATCACAAAAGCGGGCCAAGGTGTCAATATGTGCGTCTGTATCATCACCTTCCAAGTGCCCGTTTTCCAGCCAAAGAACCCGTTCGGCGCCAAAATAAGCCTTGACTTTTTCCTCAATTTGCTCTTTTGTAAAACCCGGATTGCGAAACGGTGAGAGCATACACTGAGTGGTGGTCATAATGGTTCCTTTTCCATCCGATTCCACCGAGCCTCCTTCCAATACAAAAGGAATATTTTCCAAAAGGACTTCCGGCTGAAACACTGACTGGTCAAACAGATGTTTGGTGATTTCATTGTCTAAGGCCGCTTCAAACTTTTGCCCCCAACCGTTAAACTCGAAGTTTAACAGTTTCCATTGCTCTCCTTCCCGGATAGTCAACGGCCCATGATCTCTGGCCCAGGTATCGTTGGATGGCACCTCCACCAAACGGATATTGGATAGGTTACATCCGGTCAATTGTTTTTGGATTTGGCACTTGTCCGCACAAACGATCAACAGTTGCTGCCTCTGGCTAATCTCTTTGGCAATTTGCACAAACGCAGGGAGTACTTCATCCAATAGTTCCACCCAATCGGTTTGGGTATGAGGCCAAGTCAACATCACAGCACTTTGAGTTGCCCATTCGGCCGGCAAAATTTTCTTTATCGTATTCATTCTTATTATCTCACGTACAAAGCGGCATCAACAGGTTTATTGACTACTTCTTACAGACTGCAATATTAGGAAGTTGGCAAATGATAATGAGATTTGGGATTGAAATTCAGTTGATTTTTTTTGGGTTTGTTAGTACACAAATACATTCGATAGTAAAATTCAATACAGCCTTCGCTTTTAGGATACATCTCATCAGCTTACTCAAAACATCTTTCATCACATAAATGAGGGGACAGTTTTTTTAATTTCAGGACAAAAATTCTATTTTAACTCCAACAAATAAACCCTCCATAAATATCTTATAACTTCAAAAATATGAAAATCCATTTTACAGTCATTTACACCTTACTACTCTCCATTTTCCTGGCTGCTTGTCAACCGAATGATTATCCCGAAGCAATCACCGCCACCCCTCATGACCTATCTTTTTCTCAACTACCTTCCCGCTGGGACGAAGCCCTTCCTTTGGGCAATGGAATGGTAGGTGCTTTGCTCTGGCAAAAAGGCAAGAACCTACGCCTCTCGCTCGACCGTGCCGACCTCTGGGATTTGCGCCCAATGGAAAACCTAGACTCCGAAAAGATGAAGTTTCATTGGGTATACGAACAATGGAAAAACAACAACTACCGGGAAGTACAACAGCAATTTGATGTACCTTACGACAAATCGCCGGCACCTTCTAAAATTCCGGCGGGGGCTTTGGAATTTGATATCCAAGCATTAGGAGAGGTAGCATCAGTACAATTGCACCTTAAAGAAGCCATCAGTGAAATCCACTGGAAAAACGGAGCAAAAATGCTATCCTTTGTTCATGCCACAGAGCCTATCGGTTGGTTTTATTTTGAAGGAGCAAAGGTTTCTCCCGAAATCATTGCCCCGGCCTACAGCCTGGAAGGAGAAGCCGGAGAAACCAACCCGGTAGAGGGGCAAGATTTACGCAGGTTGGGTTATCCCAAAGGAAAAATTACCAAGGGGGAAAACAGCCTTGTCTATGAACAAGAAGGCTGGGGTGGTTTCCGGTATCAGGTGACGACCCGCTGGCAAAAAACGGAAAAAGGAATACTGGGCTGCTGGAGTATCCACTCCGAATATCCTCAATGGGAAAAACAAGATACAGCGCTTGAAGCTACCGAAGTGGCAATGAATGGAGGCTTTTCCTCCGCCTGGCAATCTCACCGTCAATGGTGGAAGCACTTTTGGAGCAAATCCAGTATTGAGCTTCCGGATAAAATCCTTGAAAAACAATGGTACCGCGAAATATACAAATTCGGTTCGGCCGCCCGGCAGGGCGCACCTCCCATCTCCTTACAAGCCGTCTGGACGGCTGACAACGGCAAGCTCCCCCCTTGGAAAGGCGATTTTCACCATGATTTAAATACACAATTGAGTTATTGGCCTGCTTACAGTGGCAATCATTTGGAAGAAGAACAGGGCTTTATCGATTGGCTTTGGAAACACCGGAACACTTTTAAGGAATACACCAAGAACTACTTTGAAACAAACGGACTTAATGTGCCCGGAGTAACCACGCTGGAGGGCCAACCCATGGGCGGTTGGATACAATATTCCTTTGGCCCTACGGTATCCGCTTGGTTAGCTCAGCATTTCTACTGGCATTGGCGGTACAGTATGGACCCAGTGTTTTTGGAAGAAAAAGCCTACCCCTGGCTCAAAGAAGTGGCAATACACTTTGACGAACTTTCCGTAAAGGAGGAACAAGGAATGCGTAAACTGCCCATCAGTTCCAGCCCTGAAATTCACGATAACTCCCGGGAGGCTTGGTTCGGACAAACGACCAATTTCGACCTTGCCCTAATCCGTTGGACCTTTGACAAGGCGGCAGAACTGGCTACGGAACTGGGCAAAGAAAAAGAGGCCCGTAAATGGAAAGCAATCCTGGCCGAATGGCCTGAACTGGATATTGATCCGGAAAGTGGCTTGACCTTCGCCCCGGAACATCCTTATGAAAGCTCCCACCGTCATTTTTCTCACTTAATGGGCTTTCATCCCTTAGGCTTGGTGGATTGGTCCAACGGGGCAAAAGACCGGGAAATCATCCGCAAAACCTTAAACAACCTGGAGGAAAAAGGCTCTGATTGGTGGGTGGGGTATTCCTTCAGTTGGCTGGGCAACTTAAAGGCCCGCGCAATGGACGGTGAAGGAGCGGCAAAAGCGCTCAAAACATTTGCAAAGTCTTTTTGCTTACCCAACTCTTTTCATGTCAATGGTGATCAGTCGGGAAAAGGCTTTTCCAAATTCACCTACCGTCCTTTTACCTTAGAGGGTAACTTTGCATTTGCTTCCGGCATTCAGGAGATGTTGATTCAAAGTCATAGTGGGGTTGTCCGTTTATTTCCAGCCATTCCGGCCGACTGGCAAGAGGTAGCTTTCGAACAATTAAGGGCACAAGGAGCTTTTGTCATCTCCGCCCGCAAGCAAGCCGGAAAGGTCGTTAAAGTGGAAATACAAGTGGAAAAAGGCGGAGTGTTGATTTTACAGAATCCGTTTGACGGGGAGTTTAAAACTGAGGGCCTTGATTCCGGTCAGGTTCAACAGAAAGGTGAACGACTCGAAATTGAGACAAAGGCAGGAATGAAGATTACGTTGAAACAACTCTAAGTCCTAGAGCATGTAATCAATAAACCTTTCAAGGTTTCAACCAAAGGACTGTTTAAAACACTGAAGTGAATTAAACTTTTTCTTATTCCTGAAAAATGTTTCAAAAACGCCTCCTCTGTGTTACTTTTCTCAACAATAGCTTTGGCTATTCTCTTCAAAAAGTGCCTTGATGAGACGATTTTGATTCCATTTTCGGTCAAAAACTATAAGTTTAAACCACTTCACTTATAAACATCATCCTTGAAACCTTGAAAGGTTAAATAATATCATTCTATTACAAACTTTCCTCTCCTTTCCGGAAATAAATCCAATCCAAAAACAACATCGGGCGGTCAGCCTCTCCTTCGTGTTGGCGAAACACAAAATAAACATTGTGAATCCCTTGGCTTAGCGGGAGGTCAAATGTTTTTTCTTCATAATCCTGACCATCAGAGGAAGGAATACTGTGCGTGGCTACTAATTTACCCTCGGCACTTCCCAAGCGTATTTCAATGTTCCCTCCTACCCGGGTGCGGTAGCGATAACTCAAACGGGTAATCTGCGACAAATCAACCTGATGATAGGCAATATAAGCCCCATCCGTTACTTTGTTGATATATCCGAAATCCCCACCATTAGGCCGTTGTCGTTGAGCCATATGAATTTCATCGTACTCTTCGGCTTGTAACTTCGGATGACGCAAGGCAATCAACTTTTGTCCGGTAAGTGCCGGCATCTCATTCGCACCTTTATCTGTATACATTGCTTTAAAAATATACATCCCCGACTCATTGTCAAGCTGGTGTTTATCCAAATCCAAGGTTCCTTCGGCAGGCAAGCCCATTCCCTTAGCGCCTTCTTCGGTTAAAGAAAGAATGTACTCTACCATTTTGCCTGTTTCTTCCATCGAATGCTGTGGATGGGCCGCCATCAGGCTATGTCCCCAAACACCATTTCCTCCGGTAATAATTTTTTTAGCCAATACAGAAACCACACTGCGCTCCTTTTGATAACGTTCGGCAATGGCCAAATAGCTAGGGCCTATAGAGGACTTGTCCAAGGAATGACAAGAAGCGCAATCACTTCCCTCCATCAATTTTTTACCTTGTAAATGCGGGTTAAAATTATCCAGTTTCCCTCCTAATAAAGCCAAATCTTTCCCTTGTGGCAAAAAGCCAAATTGAATCTGTATTTGCTCAGGAGAGACTTGTCCATCCTCTTTGTCATTGACCTTTACATGATAGGCCACAGCTTTATTTTCAAAATAAAAACTCCGGTTATCTTCAAAAGAAATTTCCACTTCGGGCCGCTCATTCCCTACTCTGATTTCCACCTGAGTGCTTGCGCTTTTTCCTTCCGGGTCTGTAACGGTTAGTACAGGATGGTAAACTCCTGGTGTTTCAAAAGTATAAGAAGTTTGGATGCCTGTATGTTGCGCATCTCCTTCTGGCACAAATTGCCACTGGTAACTCAACGTGTCTTCTTCATCAAAATCAAATGAGGCCACAGCCGAAAATTCCACTTTCAAGGGCGCCGCCCCTACTTGTGTACTGGCTTCGATTTTCGCAATAGGTTTACGGTTTCCTTCCGCATATTCGATTCGCAGAAGGCGGGCATCTTCGTTATTGGCAAAGTAATTTTGTCCGTATTCCAAAACGTACATGGCACCGTCCGGGCCGAATACCATGTCAATAGGTTTGGAAATTTTGACGTTTGGTAAAAAGTTTTCGATTTTCTCCGGATCGCCATTCTCATCAAATGAGACCACTTTGATCCAACTCCGGGCCCATTCATAGATAAATAGCTTTCCATTGTAGTAACTGGGGAAATTGCGACCGGACTTCTGATACCTATCGGAATAATATACCGGCCCCGCCATGGCACTTCGCGAGCCCTTATCCAGGATGGGCCAAATTTCCGAACGGCTATAAGGGTACCAGATCATGGCTTTGCGCGCAGGAGGTAATTCCCTTGCCCCGGTGTTATTGGGCGATTCGTTCACAGGATGTTCGGGATCAAAATACGTCCCCGGAGTATTGCTCACAAAGTCAAAGTCCGGATAGGCTTTATTATCTCCTACAAAATACGGCCATCCGTAATTGCCCGGGCTTTTTGCCTGGTTCCATTCGTCATAACTTTGCGGCCCTTGCTCACTATCCACACCCGAATCCGGGCCTACATCTCCCCAATAAACATAATGTGTTTTGGGATCTATAGAGATACGAAAAGGATTACGGGCTCCCATCACATAAATTTCCGGCTTCCCGCTTTGACTGTCTTTTGCAAACAGATTCCCATCCGGAATGCTGTAAGAGCCGTCCGGATGAACTTTGATCCGCAGGATTTTTCCACGGAGATCATTGGTGTTTCCGGAAGATTTTTGAGCATCGAACGGCCCTCTTCCAGGCCGTTCGTCCAATGGAGAATAACCGTTGGATTCTTTGGAGCTGGTATTGTCTCCCGTAGAAAGATACAATAAACCATCCGAACCGAATTCAATAGAGCCACCCGAATGGCAACAAGTTTCCCTTTGAACGGGAACTTCCAGTATGATTCGCTCAGAGGCCATAATCAAACTGTCTCCCGACATCAAAAACCGGCTCAAGACCTGCTTCGGTTCATCGCCTACCGGAGAATAATAGAAGTAAATCCATCCGTTAAACGCAAAATTGGGATCAAGGGCCATACCCAACATACCATCTTCATAATTACCCTCCGTATGTACCTCAAAATTTGCCAAGAGCTTGGTTTTTCCACTTTCGGGATCGTACATCTTCACCTTTCCTTCCCGCTCTATATAGATCACTTTGAGATCGGGAGTTACATCCAACTCCATGGGTTCGTTCAGTTGATCATCCAGGGTTACCGCCACAAAACGCTTCTCGTCCGGCATGCGTTGGGTACGGCATTTTTCATAGTTCAGGGTATTTTCTCCAATGGCATAGGTCATCAGTTCTTTAAAAGCCTTTGTCTCTAAAGATTTTACTGATTTTACCATGGCAACCCGGCCTCCTTCATAGGAAAGTCTTCGGATATTTTCGGTATCGGCCGTTGCCTCTGTAGATAAATGAACGGAAGTAAAATAGGATTCGGGTTGGGATTCCGGAGCCAATTGACTCATCAAACGATGATGCCAGGGCCACTTATATTCGGGAATGAGTTGGGTTTCCATTGCCAACAAAGCCCCTCCCGCCTGAATGTAACGCTCCAAGTCAAGTTGTTGCTCTTGGCTCAAATGCTTTCCGGGGATTCCCAATACACATACAGTACTTTGCTGTTGTAACTTCTTTTCTGTGAGCATTTGCAAATTCGAAGAAGTATCGGCCTTGATACCTTCTTCTTGAGCCAGTGCCATGAGCTTTTCAGCCGAAGCGACATATTCGGCTTGAAAAATAATGAAAAGCCGTTCTTCGGTCAATCTTTCTTGGCAGGCAATCAAACTGCATAGCAAAAGTAAGTAAGCGATTCTTTTCATTTTCGTCTTATCGTATAAAAAGTTGGTAGTCAGAAAGGTTTAAAATTAGGGAATTACGGTTAGTTTTTAATCATTGTCATACATGGATTTTGAAAAATATAAACCTGCAAACCCCCTAAAGGTTTGGACAAACGCCCGACTTGTCCCCCTTTCAACTCCTCCGTAAGAAAAAAGGGTAGTATGATTTCCCATAAATTTTTACAACTTTTGTTGTTTGACTAAGCCAAGATCCAATGCAACACACTCAAGCCGCCTTGTTATCCATTCTCATTCCTGTTTACAATGAAGAAAAAACACTGGGCCTGATCCTCGAAAAAATCGCAGATGTAGAGCTCTTTGAAGGCATACGGAAGGAAATTATCGTAATCAATGACGGTTCGGAAGACGACAGTAAGTCGGTGGTAACCCGGTTTCAACAAAAGCATCCTTCTTTGACTGTAAAGTACCTTTATCACACTTCCAACCAAGGAAAAGGGGCGGCTCTCCATACAGGATTGCAACAGGCACGTGGGAATTACTTAATTATACAAGATGCCGACCTGGAATACGATCCCCGGGAATACAACCTCTTGCTACAACCAATGGTAGAAGGATTTGCGGATGTTGTATACGGTTCGCGTTTTATTGGCAACCGTCCTCACCGCACTTTGTATTTCTGGCACTACGTGGGCAACCGTTTTATCACATTTCTTTCCAATCTGATGACAGACCTCAACCTGACAGATATAGAAACATGTTATAAACTGTTTCGCACCGAATACCTGCAATCGTTGCAATTGAAAGAAAAAGGATTTGGTTTTGAACCGGAAATCACTGCAAAAATCAGCAAAATCAAAGGCATCCGGATTTATGAAATCGGCATCTCCTACTACGGCCGGACTTATAAGGAAGGCAAAAAAATCACCTGGAAAGATGGCTTTTGGGCATTGTATTGCATCTTACGGTACAATCTATTTGGATAAAGTGGGGAGGATTCAAGTAATTAGGGATTGAAGAAGGTATAAACACATCACAAACATCAGGTAAGAAATTCACTATGAATGCTTCTGAATGATTGTTCACTTGTCTCTTATCAATCCTTCATAAACCCCCGGCTCCGAATTCTCAATTAACATCGCACCTACAGCACGGGTATAAAAATCGGCAGGCCCTACTCCGCCAATAATAGCATATCCATAGCCCAATTCTTTCATAGCTTCCAAGGCCTTTACCAGTAGCACTTTGCCCAATCCTTTTCCTCGGTGTGACTCCAATACTCCTGTGGGGCCGAAAAAGTTTTTACAAGTCACTTCGTAACAGGCAAAACCAATAATCTTTCCTTGTTCCAAAGCCAGATAACAACTTACAGGTTGTCTTGAAAAAGCTACTTCACATTCACTTTGCCAATATTGACTAAAGTGTTTTCCCACCCAATTCGTCACAAAGTGTTTTTCCGGTACCAGAGCTCTCCGGACAGTAATGCCATTGGCTTTTAATTTTTTTATCGCTTCTTCTACCGAAGGTAGTGTATACAATTTAACCAACATATCTGCCATATCAGCCTTAGTTTTATCTTTCGTTTTACTATGTAAGAGTAGCGCAACGCACTTCTTTACTTTTATAAACAGCTCTTTCTGTTCATGATAAGAAATCTGAATAGAAAACCGCAAAAGGTATTTACTTTCTTCACGCTCCCTTTTCCTTGCCCTTAAAATTAATATATTTGTTATGAATCATCACCTTAAACATTGAACAACTATGTCACTACTTACATTTACGGACCGGGTAAAAGACCTGGTTAAAGATGGCAGCAACATCAATTACAAAGTCAAATTTGCTTTTGAAGAGGGAGTGGTACATGTCGATGCCACCCAACAACCGGATCAGGTTTCCAACGAGGATAAGGATGCGGATACAACCATTCATATGTCGTTAAACAATGCCAATAAATTTCTGGATGGTCAGCTTAACGTTACCATGGCATTTATGACAGGAAAGATGAAAGTGGATGGCAGTATGGGAGTCGCGATGAAAGTCGCCAAATTTGTGGAAAGCAAGCAATAACCTCCCTTGCACTTTTCAGTTTTTTTGTGGAAAGTGCAAGGTTCTTCTACCTTTTTATGAGTTTATGGACACCGTCAAAACTAGTAGTGGTGGATTTTTTCAATTTTTTCTCACTAAAAGCTGAGATTCTGGTATACAGTTACGAACCTTGCCCAGGAAACAAAGAATATTGCAATGAAACTCAAACATGTTTTGTGGGTCACCCTCCCGGTCTTGCTGATTTACGTTTTTTGGGAAACATTCACCCAACCAGGGGTCAATGATCTGAAGGGCGATTTTCAAGAAGTCAGCTTTATCAGAAATGAAAATAATACCGGGCCTGTACAAAGAATTTATGCAGTCAGTGTATCGGATACACTCTGGAGCGAAATGGAAAAATACGGAAAGTTGATGCCTCATACCAAATACGGTACGACAAAGGTGTTCTTTTTTGCTACCGGTACAAGCTCACCGGAAGAACTGAACCTGGAACCCGATCACTTTACCAATGATTTCAAACCCAACTGCCTGGCGAGCTTTGAAAAAAACGGTATGGGAACCATCTCCTTCAAAAAATACCCTTTTGGTAAATAGTCCAAAGTAAAGCCCGGCTTTATTCGTTTTTAGCAATTTGAAATCCGGAAAGCAATTTTTTGGCTTCGGCCAAATGTTCAAAAATCCGTTCTCCCAAGGATAGCTTCGGCAAGTTATCGAAGATCAACTCTTGGTCCCTATCCGGATGGTCGTTTATCAACCGGATCAGTGATTGATCAAATATAATCCGGAGTTGTCGTTCTTTCTCGTCTTTGCTGAGCGTGACATTGGCTCCTAAATTCATTTTACGCATGTCCACCGCATACAGGATTTTAAAACAATTGTTCTTTTTTCTCATCCTTTGTTCAATGATCATTTCAGCACCTTCAAAGGTAATCCGGTATGAAATAACATGACCATATGCATAAGCTCCCGCATTCGATTCAATCATGATTTTCAACCACATTTGGGTTACTTCCAAGTCGGTTTTATCAGGTTTTTCGTCAAGGATAGCCGCTTTACTAGTTGGGTAGGTACCTACCCAGGCCACCAAACACAATGTAGCAAAAAATATTGGTTTAGCCTTCATGACGATGTAAGTGTTAATAGTTAAAAATTTGGATTTTATTTATAAAAAGTTACCCAAAAAATTAGTTATTCACAACAAAACGTACACTGTGTTACCGATCATTAACGAAAATGTAATCGCCTGGAAAATTCATCGCTTACTCACTAAGTGAAAGTTGCGATGTTCCAATGCTTTTTGTTGGACATTCCGGAGAGCCAGGATAACTTGTTGAGGAAACTCAGCCTGTGTTACCTGATCAAATATCAGGTACTGACTGTCATCAGGATGTTCGCTTAACATGCTGATGAGGCGCCTTTTAAACTTCAGACAAAGTCTCTTTTTCTTTACATGATAGCGGATTTTGAGGGTTTTTCCGATTTCCAGTTGAGTCAGGTCAACGGCATAACGCATATCAAACTGCTTTTCGGGATGGAGAAACATATGTTGGTTGATGTACAACCAATTGCCTGTAATTTCGACATGATAGGAGACTCCGTATCCGAATAACTTACCCCGAGCGGCTTGTTCAATGGTTTGTTTGAGCCATTGTCCGGGATTTTCTATTTCATTTGATTGGGCATGTACTGAGTGGTAGAAAAAGCAAGTAAGCAATATAGTGTAAAAAAATAGGCTTTTTGCTAGTTTAGCATACATAAGAAATGAAGGTAATAAAGTTTCATGGTTTGCTAGTATTTGAATCAGTTTTCTGTAGAGGCACCCTGTTCTTTTACAGAACTAGAAGTTTGTATAATTTTCAAAATCAATATACTAAAATATAATACCCAAATCAACAAAAGCTTTGGGGCACGGAGGAATTTATTAGAATAATATAATAGGAGTTTTTTAGAATACACCTACCCGGCAAACATAAGCAAAACATCCCTACACTCCTCTTCCAATTTTTATAGTTTTTCCAATATCAGTTTTCTCCGGTTTTTGTTGATTCCGGAAGATTTAGGCTACGTTCCGGAACTTGTTCACCACATATACTCCGGCAATAATCAACGCCATCCCGATGAAGTGCAAGGGAAATAGTTGCTCTTGGTCCAACACTCCCCACATCACCGCAATGATGGGAATAATATACGTAACGGAAGTTGCAAACACCGGGGAAACCGTCTGCACCAACCTATTAAAAAGAATCAGGGCATACCCCGTACCTACAGTGCCTAAAAATATCAGGCAAGAAAGAGAAAACCAGGCATCGGGATGCGTCTGTATACGCTCTACAAAATCCGAACTGAATAAATAAGTGGCTGCAAGTGGCCCTATCAAGATCATTGCGCAAGCGGTCAACGTAACCGGATGGATAGTTGATAAGTGGGTTTTGATAATATTGGCACTAGTGGCATAACACAGGCAAGCAATCACCACAAACAACAAAAAATAATTAAGTTGTCCCAGTTGTCCGTTACTGTTGACAAGACTTAAGCCTACACACCCTACAAACCCCAATAGCAAGCCCCAAAGTTGCCCTTTTTGCATTTTGGCTTTGAAAAACACCATACCGATCAAGAAGGTAAACAGTGGAGTCAAGGCATTTAAAATCCCCGTGACAGAACTGGGTACTTGGGTAATGGCAATGGCAAACAGGAAAGCCGGAAACAAATTTCCCAACAAGCCCATGGCCAAGACATATTTCCATTGGGCTTTGGGAATTTGCTTTGCCCGGGTAATAGCCAAAAAGCCCAAGGCCAGGAAACCGAAGAAAATGCGTCCTGCCCCTACCTGCTCAAAGGTAAATACCTGTAAACTTTTTTTGATAAGGATAAAGGAGCTCCCCCATACCAAAGATAGGATTAACAAGAAGATAACAGGCAGTAAGCTCTGTTTTTTAGTTGTGGCATGTGTTGTTTGTGTTTTCATAGCAAGCGCAAAGATATACTAGTTTTCAACAAAAGGGGATAAAGATCCATATGACTTGGATTTGCTCAAACCAGGCTTTTGGCCTGTTTGGTTTTTGTTTTCTACTTTTAACCTTCCATTTTTGAAGCAAATACATGTAGGGCATTTTATGAAAATGAAAAAACTGATACACACACTCCTCCTTCTTACCATTGGGTTTACATTTTCAGGTCAAGCCAATCCTCAATTAGGCTCCCCCTATATCCGCAATTTTTCGAAATCGGTTTATGGAGGAGCCAATAGCAATTGGGCCATTGCCCAGGACTCGATGGGAATCCTGTATATAGGAAACCACAACGGACTCTTAGTATACGATGGCAATCAATGGGAGCATTATACAATGCCCAATAAGATGATCGTCCGTTCCGTGGCTGTTGCTCCGGATGGAAAGATTTACACGGGTTCTTACGAGGAATTCGGCTACTGGCAATGGGATGCTTTCGGGAATTTCACCTACCACTCTTTGGTATCAAAACTCACTGAATACACGCTACACAATGAAGAAATATGGAAAATTTTGATTGGAGAAGAGGGTATCTATTTTCAAACTTTTTCGAAAGTATTCAAATATCAAAGTGGCAAAATCCGTGTGATTTCGCCTCCCTCTCCCATTTTATTTTTGGCAAGCGTTCAAGGCCGGTACCTGGCCCAGGTGATAGGCAAGGGCCTTTATGAAATCAAAGAAGAAAAATTTGTAAAAATAGAAGGGAGTGAACTTTTGAAAGAGGCCCTGATTCCGGTTATTCTCCCAATGCCCAACGGACAAATCTTGTTAGGAACCGAGAACCAAGGGCTTTACCTTTATGACCAAGAAGGCTTTCATTCCTGGAACATCCCTGCGAGTGATTTTTTGAAAAAACACCAGCTGAACTGCGGCATCTATCAGGAAGGTGAAGGATTCCTTTTAGGGACAATCCTCAACGGCTTGATCAAACTCGATCTCAAGGGAAACATTACAGAACACTTGAACCAACGATCCGGCTTGCAAAATAACACTGTCCTTAACTTATATCTTGACCGGCAACAAAACCTCTGGCTGGCCTTGGATAAAGGCATTGATTATTTGCAGTTAAATTCCCCCTTTCGCTTTTACATTGATCAACAAGGTACTTTTGGTTCCGTATACACAGCCGCCCTCCATCAGGGGAAGTTGTATTTGGGCACTAATCAAGGGGTCTTTTATAAAGAATGGCAAGAGGATCATGAAACGGGCAGTTTTCAACTGTTGGAAGGCTCACAAGGACAGGTATGGCAACTCAAAGTCATTGACCAGCAATTGATTTGCGGTCATAATCAAGGCACTTATCTCATCCAAAACGAGCAATTTCAGCAGATATCTCCTTATACCGGTGGCTGGGACCTCAAACCCTTTACTTTTCGAGGGAAAAAGTATTTGATTCAAGGTACCTATACAAAACTATTGGTGTACCACCAGGCCCCCTCCGGGCAATGGGCGCTTTATCAAGTGATTGATCAAGAGGGCTTTGCCGAACCCATCCGTTTTATTGAGTTTGCTCAAAACGGCACTTTATGGGCCAGCCATGCTTTCAAAGGAGTTTATAAAATTCAATTGGACAGTACTCTCAGCCAGATAGAAAACCTGCACTATTATGGAAAAGAAACCTTTGGAACAGAATTTAATGTACAGGTATTCAAGGTAATGAACCAATTGCTCTTCAGCACCGGACAGCAATTATTCTACTACGATGAATTAAACGACAGCATTGATCTTTATACACAATTGAATGAGAAGTTGGGGGCATTTGCCGGAGCAACCCGGATCATTCAGTCTTCAGAGAAAGCATATTGGCTGGTGGGCAAAAAATCCTTGGGACTGTTTACAATCGACCCACATGGAGTACACCTGAGCCGGGAGCTTCCTTTTTTTGAGTTTTACGGAGCCTTAGTCAAAAAAGAAGAAAACCTTATTCCTCTAAGCGAAGAACTCACTTTAATCTGTCTGGACAACGGCTTTGCGCTATACAACCGGCAATTAGCACAAACTGACGGAGATTGGAAACAACAATTGCATTTACGACAGGCTATCTGTCAAACACAATCTTTATCGCTGGACCGTAAATCCACCTCATCTGCTCCCCTCATTCCTTTTGAGAAAAATTTTGTTTCTTTCCAAGTCTATCTGCCCGCCTACCATTTGAAAGATATGAAATTCCGCTACCGGTTAAAAGGCTTGGAAAGCCAATGGGCCCCTCCTACCAGCAATCCCTCTGTCAGTTATTACCGTTTGCCCTTTGGCGAATATGAATTTGAAGCTATTGCAGAAGATCCCTTTGGCCATACTTCTGTCCCTGTCCGGTACAAATTTACCATCGACCGGCCTTGGTATTTTTCGATGAAAGCCCTGTCGGTCTACACCTTTATGTTGGCCGGTTTGCTTATCCTATTGAGATATGTTTATAAGCGCAAACTCCAAATACACCAGGAAATGCTTAAGCAAAAGCTTCACAAAGAAAAGGAAGAACAATTGCAACAAGAAAGCCTGATGAATGAGCAAAAGCTAATGAAAGTACAAAATGAAAAATTACAAGCCGAAGTAGAATACAAAAGCAAAGAGTTGGCAAACTCTACCCGGGGTATCGTCAAAAAAAATGAAGTGCTAATCGAAATTAAAGAGGTATTGAACCAACAAAAAAATGAATTGAACAATCGCTTCCCGGAAGAGTGTTATCAACAATTACTCAAAGTAATTAACCGGAATATTTCCAACGAAGATGATTGGGAAGTGTTTGAGGCACATTTCGACCGGGCTCATGAGAATTTTTTCAAACGTCTGAAAAGCTTGTATCCCGATCTCAGTCCTAACGATCTCCGGTTTTGTGCCTATCTCAGGATGAATATTTCCAGTAAAGAAATTGCTCCTTTGTTAAATATTTCTGTGCGAGGGGTAGAAATCAGACGATATCGTTTGCGTAAAAAACTCAACTTAAACCATGAGCAAAACCTGGTGGATTTTATTTTAAATGTCTAGAAATTCACAGGCAGGCTTTCACCAGCAGTAAAACATCTCCAAGCGTTAAGGTTGTTTATACCTCAATCAGGTGTATTCCGTTTCGATGTACTTTCATGTGTATAATTCCGGGTTTCCACAACCTTTTTTACTACATCATCACTACATCAAACAAGTATTTTGGCCTATTTTCTCCCTCTACATTACCTGGCTTTCCCTCAAAAAACCTCTGGGGCAAACATTCGGAATTTACACTGGAAATGAACAAGTTACAGCTAACCTACTTGAAGGTACTCACCCCATCATTCTTTGTAGTAGTAGTGATGTAACCAAATATTTCGCTTCCACATATAAGATCATTTACTTTGACTCCACAGGTTAACCTTCAAACACAAACAATTAAATACCATTTTACTAAAAAATATGAATATGAAAAGGAGGATATTTACCCTTATTGCACTCCTGTGGTTTACCGTATCTTACGCTCAACAAGAAACTATTTCAGGAGTAGTGAAAAGTGCGGGTGATCAGGCTCCGATTCCCGGAGCAAACGTGCTAGTCAAAAATTCTCAACAAGGCACTGTCACCGATATCGAAGGAAAATTTTCCCTGCTTGCCCGACAAGGAGATGTATTGACAGTCAGCTTTGTAGGCATGAGAACCCAGGAAATTACTCTGAACGGGCAAAGTTCATTGGAAATTTTACTGGAAGTCGACCTACAGCAGCTAGAAGAGGTCATTGTGGTAGGATATGGCACCCAGAGGAAATCCGATGTAACCGGCTCTATTTCAGGAATCAGCGGAACAGAGCTACTCAAACAACCGGCCCTCACTCCAACGCAAGCGATGCAAGGAAAGCTTACGGGTGTACAAATTGTAAACTCCGGTGGCCCTGGTGAAAATCCCATGGTACGGGTGCGTGGAGTAGGTACCATTTTAGGAGGGGCAGACCCACTATATGTAGTTGACGGGATTATTACCAATGATATCCGCAATATCAATACATCCGATATCGTCTCCATAGATGTCTTAAAAGACGCCTCTTCTGCCTCTATTTATGGAGTACGGGGTGCAAATGGCGTCATTCTGATCACGACCAAAGCCGGCCAGAAAGGCAAAATGAATATAAATTACGATGGGTTTATCGGGGTGAAAACCATTGCCAGTAAAGTAGATATGGCTGACAGCCGTTTGTTCATTGACTATGCCAATGAAGCACTCTCTTATGACAACCAACCTCCTGCTTTTGACGATGCCGATGCACAAGTCAATACCGACTGGCTGGATGCGGTGACGCGTACCGCCCTGACACAAAGTCATAATTTATCGGTGAAAGGCGGAAACGACAAAGCCACTTATTATGCCAGTCTGGGATATTATGGAGAGGAAGGAATTTTAAAGAACAACGATTACGAGCGGATCAACTTCCGGCTGAACAATACCTTCCAACTAACGAAAAATATTAAACTCGGCAATGTATTGGGCCTTTCCCACTTTGTTGGAAATAATATCCCCTTTAGTGTTTTCACCGCTGCATACAAAGCAGCTCCAACCGTACCTGTAAAAGATGCCGAGGGAAACTATGGGTTTACCTCACAAAATAATGTGGGCAACCCGGTAGCTACCATCGACCATACCCACGACCGTAGCTGGGGAGATCGTATGCAAGGAAGTCTCTTTGCCGAAGTGACATTTTTAAAAGATTTTCAATTCCGTACCAGCTTCGGTTTGGATGCAATCCGTAATAAAGGCAGAATTTATGTTCCGGTGTACAGAATCTCCGATACGCAAAAAAATGAAATCTCTGTCCTTACCTTAAAAAGAAATAACTACAACAATTGGGTATGGGACAATACGCTGACCTATAGTAAAAATTTTGGGAACAGACATTCACTCAAAGTGATGGCAGGAACCACCGCTCAATCCAACAAAAATGATGAGTTCGAAGCCAGCCGGCAGAATGTGCCCGCTCAAGAGCGCTATTGGAACCTTTCCTTGGGCGATGAAGCCTCTGCCACCAACAACAGCAAAACGTTCGAAAACAAAATCAATTCTTATATCGGGCGACTGAACTACAGTTTCGCCGATCGCTATTTGCTCACTGTCACGGCCCGTTATGACGGCTCTTCCAAATTCCCCAAAAACAACCGTTGGGTTCTGTTTCCTTCCGTAGGTTTAGGGTGGAGGCTTTCAGAAGAGCCCTTTATGCAAGACATCGATTGGTTAGACAATTTGAAAGTACGGGGAAGTTGGGGAAAAATCGGAAATGACAATATAGATTCGGACGCTTTCTTATTGACCTTTGTTTCGGGCTTGGATTACGCCTTTGCCGGAGGCAGCACCTTGCAACAAGGCGCTACCATCGTAGATATCAAAGACCTCAATTTGCTTTGGGAAACTACCTATGAAACGGACCTGGGTGTAGAATTCAGTATGTTCAATGGTCGTATTACGGGTGAAATCGACTATTACCACAAACGCACCAAAGATGTATTGATGCCCGCTCCTTTGGATGCCATTTTTGGCGATAGGGATAACTCTTTTATTACTAATAAAGCCGATATTCTAAACGAAGGGCTGGAATTTGCCCTGAACTGGCGCCAATCTGCTCCCTCTGGGTTCAATTATTCTGTAGGTGTCAATCTGACTTACAACAAAAACAAACTGGAGGATATCAAAGGTGCTACCCCAATCATTTCCGGAAGCTTAGGCAACGGACAAGTGACTACCCGTACCGATGTGGGGCAGCCTATCGGCAGTTTCTGGCTGTGGGAAACCGATGGTATTTTTCAAAGTCAAGACGAAATCAATGCGTATGTAAATGAAGAAGGCGGATTAATTCAACCGGATGCCAAACCGGGGGACTTCCGGTTAAAAGATATTAATAAGGATGGGATCATTGATGTAGCGGACCGCAGCTTTTCGGGTTCTTACCAACCGGAATTTTACTTTGGTTTCGTAGGTAGTATTTCTTATAAAAACTTTGATTTATCTATCGATACGTATGGCAATCTAGGCAATAAAGTCTACAATGGAAAAAAAGCTCAACGCTTTGGTAATGAAAATATAGAAGCGGACTTGGCAGGCCGGTGGAATACGACTACCCCCTCTAATTCCATTCCGAGAGCCTCCAACGATGTCCCATTAGCCACTACATACTTCTTGGAATCCGGTGACTTCTTCCGGATCAACAACATTACTCTAGGATATACAATGCCTGCTTCTTTGAGTGAAAAAATCCATGTAGGCAATTTACGCGTCTATGCCAGTGCTCAAAACCCGGTGATTTTTAAAGATTTCAGCGGGTTCACTCCCGAGCTACCCGGTGATACCCGGAATGCCGGAATTGAACTCAATGCATATCCTACCTCTTCCACCTACTTATTAGGGTTAAACATTGGCTTTTGATGATTCTTTCACCTTCAAATTAGATGAAAATGAAACCATTTATAAAACAAATCAGCTATTGGCTTGGAATACTTGCTTGTTCTTGGACGATGTATTCTTGCTCAGAAAGCTTCCTGGATGTTCCACCACAAAATGAACAAACTCCTGAAGACAAATTGTCAACCAACGAGGCCGCTGCTCAAGTGGTCAATGCAATTTACAATAAACTACTCGACTGGAACCAACATACGTTTGCCTGGATTGGCATTACCAGTATTACCTCAGACGATGCCGACAAAGGCAGTGTGCCGGGCGATACAGGCACGGATAAGAACCTGTTGGACAATTTCACCTTTAGCGTGGACGCAGTCTCGTTCAATGAGGTTTGGGTGGCAAACTATCAGGGAATTGCCCGGGCCAATCAAGCTTTGAAAGTCATTCCGGACTTTACCATCGAAGAACGCGTCAAAAACCGTTTGATGGGAGAAGCCCGGTTCTTAAGAGCTTATTTTTATTTCAACCTGGTCCGTTCCTTCGGAGGAGTTCCTTTGATTGAAAAAATACCGGACCCTACCAATACGCAAGAACTGGAACAAGCCCGTACCCGTGCGTCCAAAGAGCAGATTTACCAACTGATTATCAACGACCTTCAATTTGCCATTGAAAATTTATACCCCAAAAGTGAATTGGGTCCTGAAGACGTAGGCCGGGCTACTGTAGGAGCAGCCAAAACGTTTTTGGCAAAAGTAAACATGTACTTAAACAATTGGTCGGAAGTGTCCCGGCTGACCAACGAAGTAATTTCTTCCGGAGAATATGCTTTGGTTGATGATTATGCAACTATTTGGCGAGAGGTGGGAGAAAATTCCGTCGAATCGATTTTTGAAGTGCAGGGCCGGGGGGATACTCCGAACAAGGGTCTGCAAGGCTATACCGCCACTCAAGGAGTACGCGGACAATTTGGCTGGGGATTTAATACCCCTACCGAAGACCTGGCCAATACTTATGAGGTGGGAGATACCCGAAAGGAGGCCACCATTATTTTTCCGGGAGAAACGCTCTGGGACGGAGTGGAGATCATTACCGATGTACCCAACCCTTACTACAATCAAAAAGCCTATATCAGCCGGGTACAAGAGACCTTTAACGGAAATGATTGGGAATCCAACAAAAACTTACGGGTTTTCCGCTTTGCCGAAGTTTTACTGATGAATGCAGAGGCTGCCAATGAATTGGGAATGGACGCTTTGACATCACTCAACTTAGTGCGAGATAGGGCCAAATTAGCTCCTGTCAACGAAACAGACCCGAACAAACTCCGGAAAATCATCTGGCATGAACGGCGGGTAGAACTTGCCTTTGAACACGACCGCTTCTTTGACTTGGTGCGTCAAGGCAGGGCCGGGGAAGTATTGAGAGCTCATGGTAAAAACTTTGTGGATGGAAAACACGAACTCTTTCCCATCCCTCAAAGCCAAATAAACTTGAGTGAAGGAAAACTCCTTCAAAACCCCGGATATTGATTTTGATCAACTCTTACATTTCGATGGAAAACCAAACTACCTGTCTGGCTACACCCAGTAGCCGAGCAGGTAATTTTTAAACACTTTGAAAATTGGAAGTTCATTTCAACCGGCTTCAAATAAAGATGTATACACAACGCCTGTATTCAAAACAGAAGCCAACTTTAATAATCATTTTTAACTTAATCTTTCAAAACAACTAACAAGAATGACCCAAAATATTTCCTTATTATTAATCGCCAGTTGGCTAATGATCGGTTGTACTCCTAACAAACAGGGTGATCAGGATCATACAGCACCACAAACCGTTGAAATCAGCGAAGACTCCTTACTGAATTTGGTCCAATATCATACCTTCCAATATTTCTGGGATGGAGCAGAGCCTACTTCAGGGGCGGCACGGGAACGGTACCATTCCGATAATGTCTATCCACAAAATGACAAACATATTGTGACTACCGGAGGTACGGGTTTTGGAATAATGGCTATTTTGGTTGGTATTGAACGGGGCTTCATCACCCGGGAACAAGGCTTTCAACGCTTACACCAACTGGTCAACTGGCTGGAAAAAGCCGATCGTTTTCATGGCGCTTGGCCTCATTGGATGAACGGGGAAACGGGCAAGGTAAAGCCTTTCAGTCAAAAGGATGACGGAGGGGATTTGGTCGAGACCGCATTTTTAGCCCAAGGATTGTTATGTGCACGACAATATTTCTTAAATGGAAATGAGGAAGAAAAAGCCCTGACTCAAAAAATTGATACACTCTGGAAACAAATCGAATGGGACTGGTATACCAAAGGAGGAGAAGACGTCTTGTATTGGCACTGGTCACCTACCTATGGCTGGGAAATGAATTTTCCTGTAGAAGGCTATAACGAAGGACTGATTATGTATGTTTTGGCGGCATCATCCCCTACACATGGAATTCCTCCCGAGGCTTATCACAAAGGTTGGGCTAGAAACGGGAACATCAAAAACGATCCCAATCACCAGCAATATGGTTATCACCTGGCTTTAAAACACAACGATGCAATACAGTACGGTGGGCCGCTCTTTTGGGAACATTATTCTTTTCTGGGTTTGGACCCTCGCAACCTGAAGGACCAGTATGCTGATTACTGGGAACACAACAAAAATCATGTGTTGATCAACCGTCAGTATTGTATTAAAAATCCAAAAAATCATCAAGGATATGGGGAAAATTGTTGGGGCCTGACCTCCAGCTATTCGGTTAATGGCTATGCCGGACACAGTCCTAAAAACGACCTGGGGGTGATTTCGCCTACAGCAGCCCTTTCTTCTTTCCCCTATGCCCCCAAGGAGGTGATGGTTGTATTAAAACATTTTTACTTTGACTTGGGTGATAAAATCTGGGGAGAATACGGGTTTTATGATGCTTTTAATCAACAAGAAAACTGGTATCCCACACAGTATCTGGCTATCGATCAGGGGCCTATTGTGGTAATGATCGAAAACCACCGTACCGGTTTGCTCTGGAGCTTGTTCATGAGTTGTCCGGAAGTGCAAATGGGTTTGGAAAAGCTGGGATTTGAAAGTCTTTAAACGACAAACCTTCCAGGTTTTAAAAACTTGGAAGGTGTAAGCAAGTGACTTTATCTATGAGCTTAAAATAATGATTAAAAAAAATATGAAAATTAGAATTGTCGTCCTCCTAAGTATGATCATATATGCCTGTAGCCCTGTAGAACAACAAGGCACTCAGGCAAGTTTTTCCGGTGAGAAAGACAATCCGGAAATTTACCGTAAAGCAACAGAATTGCTGAACAAAATGACCCTACAGGAAAAAATCGGCCAGCTGAATCTATTCACGAGTGACTGGGATGTCACTGGGCCTACCATGCGCAAAGGGTATAAAGAAGATATCAAGGCAGGAAAAGTAGGAGCTATTTTCAATGCCTACACCGCTAATTATACCCGCGAACTTCAACGATTAGCAGTAGAAGAAACCCGTTTAGGCATTCCCCTACTTTTTGGTTACGATGTCATTCATGGCCATCGCACCATTTTCCCTATTTCTTTGGGAGAGGCCGCCAGTTGGGATTTGGCAGCAATGGAATCTTCCGCCAAAGTAGCAGCCACTGAGGCCGCGGCAGAAGGCATTCACTGGACCTTCGCTCCCATGGTAGACATAGCCCGCGACCCTCGTTGGGGCCGGGTATCCGAGGGCGCAGGTGAAGACACCTACTTGGGAGTACAAATCGCCAAAGCAAGGGTAAAAGGTTTTCAAGGAGACGACTTGTCAGCAGAAAATACGGTATTGGCCTGTGCCAAGCATTTTGCAGCGTATGGAATGGCTCAAGCCGGTCGTGATTATCACACAGTTGATATGTCCGAAAGGGTGCTCAGAGAAGTGTACTTGCCTCCATTCAAAGCTTGCGTGGACGCAGGAGTGGCTACTTTTATGAGCTCATTTAATGAATTGGACGGAATGCCTGCTTCGGGAAATGCTTACTTATTCAAAGAAATTTTGCGAGATGAGTGGGGTTTTAACGGCTTTGTAGTGACGGATTATACATCGATCAATGAAATGATTCCACACGGGGTGGCAACCAATGAATACGAAGCCGGTGCTCTGGCGATGAATGCAGGTATCGATATGGATATGCAGGGTGCCGTATATGCCAATCATTTGGAACAATTGGTGAAAGATGAAAAAGTTACCTTACAACAAATTGACAATGCGGTGATGAATATTTTACTGATGAAATACCGCCTAGGCTTGTTTGACGATCCGTATAAATACTGCAATGAAGAACGGGAAAAAGCCGTCATCATGTCGGATGAACACCTGGCCATCGCCCGGGATGTCGCCCGCAAATCCATCGTCTTGTTAAAAAACGAGGGACAAACATTACCCCTTAAAACAGAAAATATCAAGATAGGTCTCATCGGTCCTTTAGCGGATGCCCGTAGAGATTTGATAGGCTCTTGGTCGGCTGCAGGAGATTGGAAAAAATCCGTCACCCTAAAAGAAGGCTTAGAGAAACAATTGGGTCAAAACGGCCAACTTTTATATGCCAAAGGTTGTGAAATCAACGATCAGGAGCAAAAGGGCTTTACGGAGGCCCTAGCCGTTGCTCAAAAATCGGATGTAGTTGTACTCGTTTTGGGTGAAGCCTGGGATATGTCCGGAGAGGCAGCCAGCCGTTCTGACATCACGCTACCTGGCGTACAAACAGACCTGCTACAAGCCCTTCAACAAACCGGAAAACCCCTTATAGTTGTCTTAATGAACGGAAGACCTCTGGCCTTGGAAAAAGAAGTGTCTTTGGCAAATGCTATGTTAGAAACCTGGTTCTTAGGTACTACTGCCGGAGATGCCATTGCCGATGTGATTTTTGGAAAATACAACCCTTCCGGAAAATTGCCCATTACCTTTCCTCGAAGCGTAGGCCAAGTCCCCACCTTCTATAATATGAAAAATACGGGACGCCCTATGGACCCGAACAATAAATACACGTCCAAATACCTGGACATTCCCAATACACCTCTGTTTCCATTTGGGTTTGGCTTGAGCTATTCCTCTTTTGAATATACAGGGTTGGAAGTAAGTACTTCTCAACTGCCCTTTAATGGAAAACTGGAGGTAAGTGTTTCTGTTAAAAATACAGGCACTGTGTCGGGTGAAGAGGTAGTACAATTGTATATCCGCGATTTGGTGGCCAGCGTTACCCGTCCGGTGAAGGAATTAAAAGGCTTCCAGAAAATTTTGCTCACTCCCGGAGAAAGCCGTACTGTCTCTTTCGAATTGACTTCTGATGACTTGGCTTTTTATACCAAAGACATGACATTTACAGCTGAACCTGGGAAGTTTAAAGTGATGGTCGGAACAAATTCCGAAGAGTTACAAGAAACAGAATTTGAATTGACGGGGAAAAGTGTCCATTAAAATCAAATGCCAACATGAGGGGCCCCCTTGCATCCGGAAATGCCTGGGGGCTTTTCGCTATGGCAAGAAAAAATATTTTCCTAAGCCCACAGTAAAAATATAATTCCCATATAAGGCATGTTCTATGGATACTGCCAATACGGATTTACTTTTTAAATAGGTCCAGGCAAAAATGATACTGCCGAAAAAGGTCATTACCAAACACAATAGATTATTGAAAATGATATGCGAAAAGGAAAATAACAGGGCATTCATTAATAATAATGCCCAAGGTTTTTGAAACAATTCTTTATAACGGTGAAAGAAAAAAGCCCTGTAAATCACTTCCTGAGGAAACACTGACCATAACGGATATAATAAAATTGTAAGTAACCACATATTCGGATTGTGGGCCGGAAAATCAAAAAGCGAGGAAGGTTCATAAACTCGCACAGCCACTGTGGTCAGAACCACAAACAACAAATAGCGCAACAGGTGAACACGCCAATAACGCCAGGTGCGCAATTTCCACCAATTAAATTCAAAATTTTTGTCTTTATATAAAATAGCAATCGCTAAAGTAAATACGGCAAGAAGGGGAATGGATTTGTGAAAGGGAATCAAATCAAATTTGTATAGTAATGGAATCCCCACAAAAAGCCCACATAATTCAACCATTTTCAGGAGCTTCATAGGTTCGTTTCAGTTTGTAAACTAAAGATGAAATAGCTGGCTAATTTGTTTACAATGAATTCATAAAAATAATTCCTGAAGGACGTGGAGGAGCAAATCCTTGTGGTGAATATATGTGAACAGATGTGAGCAAATGAATGATATAGCCCATTAGATCATCAGAATGCAAAAACCCTTCAAGGCATCTTCAACATTGTGCCAGAATTATACATAAAGCACAAGTCAAATAGCCTTGAAGGGTAAAAGTGTATAGTAAAACCTTTCCTTACAGAACGTTCCGTAAGCGTATGTTTAATTCGCGTTTCCCTCCTTGAGATAAGGAAGGAATCACCAAATAACCTTCGGGCCTTCCCGGCTCAATCATTTTAACTTCGGAAATCCCTTTACCTGTTGTGAATACCACCTCGGTATTTTCTATTTGTCCGGCAAATGGCAGGTAGATTACAGTGGCTCCGGTTTGTCCTTCAGGTTCTTCCCAAATACAGGAAAAAGAATTGCTGTCTGTACGATAAGCCAACAAGTTTCCCACAGTTTGCATAGGATATGGTCTAATGATCGCAGATAGATAGGTTGGCTCATTGAGAAGATCACTATATTCCCAATATGTATTGCCACATAAGTATTTTTCGAATTCCTTCATCATATGAGATACGGCTGGCAAGGCATTGCTTGTTCCGTAAAAAGCACCCCATTCTCCAACCAACATTGGCATATTTAACCTTTGAGAGCTTTGATAATGGTGTTGCATAATGAGCTCCACCCGTTCAAAAGTGGGCGTTCCACCCAGATCCGTATCCACTACAATATCATATGCATGAGGTGCATAACCTTGTTGGGGATCGCGCATTCCTTTGCCCGTCATTAGCGGTTCAATTCCTGTCAACACACCCATATTGCTATTAATGTTCGTCTCCATGAAAAGGATGTGTTTGTTGTCGACCTCCCGGATTGCATTGGCTACCTTTTGATAAAAAGGCATTAGTTTTTCCTTCTCAAAGGCCTGAAACACATGATTCAGCGTGTCGATTGTGGCAGCATAAACCTCAATATCGTTTAATTTCTGTAACACTTGTACACGTTGTTCAGGTGAACTCCACATTTGCCCGATTTGCTCGACACTCCAACTTCCTTCACCATCTGTTTCGTGTAACACTTCTGCCAAACGTGCTGCGATGAATGGCATGGACTGTAAATACAGCGAGCCACTTACAGGTTCGTTCATCAGGTCATATCCGATTACGGTAGGTTCGTTGGCATAACGTTGTGCGATTTTCTTCCAAACATTAGCATAGTGATCTTGCACTCCTACTCCATCACTGGCTTTGGCATTGATCCAAAAATTATCAAATGCCGTTTGTACTGCCGGACTGGTAAAATACGCATCACTCCAAACCGGGCCATCCGCAATATGGGGCTTTCCTTCATCTAAGGTTGCCCAGGCAGGAGCACCATCGGCAAATTTTTGACTAAACAGATCCTGATGCATATCCAGAAACACATACAAGCCTGCTTCTTTGGCCCAAGCAATTTGTTCATCAATTCCTTTTAAGTAAGCTTCGTTGATCAATCCGGGTTCCGGTTCCAAACCATCCCAAATCACCCCTAAACGGATGCAATTAAATCCCCATTGCTTAAACTGCTGAAAATCCGCTTTACTCACATGCCCCAGATAATTTGTAGAAGCTTCTTTATTTACCACATTCACCCCATGTAAAATAAGCTGCTGCCCCTCCGGATCAAGAAACTTTTGCCCTTGTGAAGTGACAAATTTTTCTGTTTCTGCCGTTTTTTCTTCTTTTTCTGACTGGGGCGTAAGGCAGGCCTGTAGCACTGCCCCTAAAATGCCCAGCCATAAAATGTTGGTTAGTACATATTTCATTTTGTGAATAATTAGTCTTGCTCACAAAACTGGGAGGACCATAGGAAAGGGAAAAGCAAAAAGTGGTGAAATGCTCAAAACAATGGGTAAGATGCTCAAGACTTCGTATACAAAATACGCCCGGTTATTCAATAAACCGGGCGCTAATCACTGAAATCTATCTGTATGGGAGTTCTTTGTTATCAGGAGGCCGCTGCACGGCGGTTTAATTCAGGTTTATCATAGCCAAACAGTTTTATATCGGGTTGGTACGCTTCGTATACCAAATCAATGGTTTCCGGAGTGTAGAAATTCAAGTACTTACTACTTTTACTCTTGTTGAGATGCGGCAGCTCACTTTTCACTTTGATGGCTTGACATATCGTAGTAAAGTCTTGGCTGAGGTTTTCAAATTTTCCGATAAAATCCACCAGGCACGTTCCATCCGTATCGTAAAAAAAGTCTTTTTGCAACTCCAGGCAATCGTTTACTCGCCAATGGATATATTCCTCAAACCCGCTCATATTCCGGATTAAATCATACTGATAGTGATGGGGACTTTTACAAATATACGTGTAATGAGACACCTGCCAGTCCCAAGGATTCCGTACAAAACCAAACTTATAATACTTCCGGAAAATTTTCCGGGGCAATTGTCCCCTAAGTTCTCTGGCCAAACTATGTTGCTCAAAGTCATCTGTAAATATCCAGGGATAATATCCTAACAGATAGAGAATTTTCTCCATCCGCTTCACTTGTGGCATGCATTTGTAAGTGTACTTCTCCAACGCTCCGCGGATGCTGGTTCCGGCAACCTTAAAGTTGTGGACAAAGATGAACTTCTTGGAATGAGAAATAAGCATGATTTCTTGGTAATTAAATGAAATAATAATTTTGGTAGCTCTTTGACACAAAGAATTGATAAATACCGGAAGTGAAGAAAGAAGATTACAGGTTGCTTTTCACAGAAACACGATCCATCACTTGAGGTTGTTTATCTTTCATTAATATTCGGCTAATTTTGGTTCTTGAAGGCTTCTTTCTTGAATTCCCCTAATTATTAGGATATCTCGTTTTTTGTAAGAAATTCAATACTCCATGATTTACAAATTGCACTTTTTACCTACTCAATGTAAGCAAAGTGCAAGTTTTGAAGCCTAAAATGATACAACCAAGTTAATGAGAAAGTCTATTTTTTGGAATTAAAAGCTATTAATAAATGCTAATGCAGATTGGGCTGTTTCCCATCCATGTATTGCATTTTGACATTACCCTCTATCATCATTCAATATGTACGAACTCATTTTACAAAATATATCCAAACACATTCAATTCACTGAAGAGGAAACCTCGTTTTTCATTTCAATGCTGAAAAAGCGTAAACTGCGGAAAAGACAATTTTTAGTGCAGAAAGGAGATATCTGTAAGCATGAAACATTCGTGATCAAAGGCTGCTTACGGGCTATTTATACCACACCCAATGCTCAGGAATACATGACTCAATTTGCCATGGAAGATTGGTGGATCAATGATTTTGAAAGCTTTTTGACAGGGAAACCGGCCACCTTGGACATTGAGGCTCTGGAGGATTGTACTTTGTTACAAATCGATTATCCGTCTTTACAATTAATCTATGAGCGCATTCCTAAATTTGAGCGGTTTTCCAGATTGATGCTTGAAAAATCATATTTATCTCTTTATAAGAGAATGGTCTCTTCCATGAGCAAACCGGCTGAGGAGCGGTACCAGGATTTTCTCAAACAATACCCCAACCTCCATCACCGTATCCCACAATACCACATCGCAGCGTATTTGGGCATTACCCCTGAATTTTTAAGTAAAATCCGTAAAAAACTTGCGAAACAATAAATCCGGTTCATTTTCTTAAACTAGTTCAAGAGAATTTCCTAAACTAGTTCATGGACTTGAAGACTTATCCTGTCTTACTTTTGCCTTATCAGTATTTTAAAAGCGCGTTTACTGAGATCAATCAAAAAAGTAAGACATTTTTAAGCTTATATCCATGAAAAAGAAATTATTGCATATAGATAGTAGTCCCCGGAAAGAACGTTCGCATTCACGGTCGCTCAGTTTGTTGTTTAGAGAAAAATGGTTGGATAACTTTCCGGAATTTGACTTAATGTACCGGGACTTGTATGTTACCCCTCCGCCTCATGTAGATGAAAATTGGATAGCGGCTGCTTTTACTCCCCCAACGAAGCGCACAATCCACCATACACAAGCTTTGGAAATCAGCGATCATCTGGTGGACCAATTTTTCGAAGCCGATTATTATCTGTTAGGAGTACCAATGTATAACTTTGGCATGCCCAGTATTCTAAAAGCCTATATAGATAATATTATCCGGGTTAACCGGACTTTCCTCTTCACCCCTGAAGACAAAGAGGCACCTTATAAGCCTTTGGTAAAAGGAAAAAAGATGTTCGTGGTAGTAGCCACCGGTGACCATGGGTATCAAAAGGGAGAAATATTGGAACCTATGAATCACCTCGAGCCTCACCTACGCACCGCTTTTGGTTTTATAGGGGTTGAGGACATTCGATTTATTTATAGCGGCAATGATGAGTTTGGAGGGGAACGATTAGAAAAATCCATCCAACAAGCCATCCATAAAATGGAAGACGAAGTTTGCAGTTTCGTGTAAAAACAATCGTAAACGAATCAACCCTGAAACAACAGTGAGTAATGTGCTTTTTTCTACACAAAGGCCATTACTCATTGTTATTTTTCTGAATAAAAATCCTTTGCAAAACAAACCGTATTCTATACAAAAGAAACAACTTCTAATAAGCCCCCTAAAAATGCGATAGCATAGTAGTATGTTAATTTATTTTTCGTAAATTTAATACCCCATTATCGGGACATGGTAAATAATCCACACAGCTAGCATCACTCTACACAGCTAACTTATTCTCACTCATTTTCATGAGTAGTACTTATCTACAAGCCTAATTTTTTTCTCAAAAAAACACACCAAATACTCCGCTACCTTTTTAGGCTATTTTTTTGGTAAGTGTAGCACTCTACACATTACCCTGGCCTGACTGTACCTTCATTTTTTATTCAAAAAAAATTATATCACTATGAAACGTTGTTTCACTTTACTTGCATTATGCATTTTTTTCTATCAGTACTCTTTTGCTCAATTTCAACATTCGTACGGGCTGGATAGCCGGGAATCAGGCTATTCCGTACAAATGACCCAGCATGACAATGGCTTTATCGTAGCGGGTACCACCAGTTTTCCGGTGATCGCCGGAGGGGACGCCACCCTGATGAAAACCGACCCGGCCGGAAACCCCCTCTGGCAAATGGCATATGGCGGAGAACGCTATGAGCAGTTCAATTCGGTAAGGTATATTGGCAATCAAGGATATGGAGCCTTGGGGCATACCAATAGCTTTGGCTTCGGAAATCACGACATGTATTTCGTGCGCACCGATTTTAATGGCAACCCGATTACCAGTAAAATCTATGGGGGAGAGAAAGACGACCGGGGACATTGTATACAAAGGATAAAAGATCCGGATATAGGAGAAGGATTCATCATGGTGGGAGAAACACAAAGCTTTCCACATATCCTACCCGGCAAAAATGTCTATGTCGTGCTTACAGACTTATTAGGAAATGTCAAGCGTGCAGTCGTGTTGGGTTATAAATACGACCAAATTGGCTATTGGATCGAACAAACCCGAGATGGCGGTTATATATTGGTGGGAAGCTCTACCTTGAACTGTACCGGCGGGAATGGTCAACTCAATGATATTTATGTTGTTCGATTAAAACCGGACCTTTCCGTAATGTGGGACCGGTATATCGGAGGTGAATTGAACGATGAGGCTTTTTGTGTGAAAGAAACGCCTAAAGGAAATTTTATCATTACCGGATATACACAAAGTTTCGGAGTAGGAAGCCAAGGGGATGCTTACCTGTTAAGTCTGGATGCAGCGGGAAACTTCCAATGGATGCGAACCTATGGCCTCGAGCGAGTGGATATTGCCAAAGGATTGATCATTGACCAAAATTCAACAGGCTCTTGGAACTATGTAGTGTCAGGGTATACCAACAGCGTTGGCCCAAACAATGCTTATATGTTTAAAACCGATGCCAACGGTAACTTACTATGGACCAATACTTACGGCATCGATAACTATGATTACAGTTACGAATTGACCCGGAGCAAACCAGGATATGTTTTCACCGGATCGGTCTCCTCCTATGGGGCGGGAAGCAACGATATCTATTTGGTAGAAACCGACCTAAACGGCAAATCGGGTACCGACTGCGAAATCCGTATGCAACAAGAAGTGATCAGACACCAACCCTGTATCACCAAAATCACTAAATTTGAATATGTCAAACCGGAATTAAGAGTAGACAGCCGGTATGAAAGGACAGATTTTGTAGTGAAAGATTGCCCGTTTGGCAGTCATTCCTCGGCAAAAGAGGCCCAAGATAACAACCTTAACAAGTTAGCGGAATTAAAAAGCGAGGCCAATGGTATCAGGATTTATCCTAACCCAAGTGCCCACCGCTTGAATTTGTCATATATCTCTGATTTTCAAAATAGTAAAATCCGGATAATTCCTATCACCGGACAGCAAGTGGTATTACAAACTACTCTGCAAAACCTGAACAAAGCGGAATTAGATATAAGCCAACTGGTAAAAGGGTTGTACATCCTGGAAATCACCAAAACAGACGGACAGGTTCAAAAATTGAAATTTTTAAAAGAGTAAAATTGAATCCAAAGATAAAGGAGCAGAAATCATCTCTGCTCCTTTATTATTTTATGAAGTGGTTTAAACGTATAGTTTTTGACCGAAAATGGAATCAAAACCGGCTCATCAAGGTACTTTTTGAAGAGAATAGCCAAAGCTATTGTTAAAAAAAGTAACACAGAGGAGGCGTTTTTGAAGCATTTTTTAGGAAAAAGAAAAAGGTTAATTCACTTCACAGTCAAAACGGTATCCGGCAAATCCTTACAACACTACATCCTTCTTTACCTCAAATTTCCCTTCCAGGCCATCGTGTTGATTACCCCCTACGAATACTTCAAATTCACCTGCTTCTACTACCCGTTGCATGTCCCGGTTCCACAGCGACAAATCTTCCGGAGTGAGCTGGAAGGTAATTTCTTTGCTTTGTCCTTTTTCAATCATCACCCGTTGAAAACCTTTTAACGTTCTTCGTGGTGTGGTTACCGAGCTGCGTACATCGTTGAGATACAATTGCACCACTTCTTCCCCATCCCGGTCGCCTGTATTGGTCACCGTGACGGAAACCGAATAATTGGCCTCCTGCCCCGTAATTTTCAAATTACTGTACTCAAAGCTGGTATAACTCAAACCATAACCAAATTCGTAAAGCGGCTTGTGACTTTCTTTGTTATAACGGTGAATGGCAGAAGGTTTCTGATTGTAATAGAAAGGCAATTGTCCTACTGAGCGAGGAAAGGTGACGGGCAAACGACCGGCCGGATTGTAATCACCAAAAAGTACCTTGGCAACTGCTTCTCCTAATTTTTCACCGGGAAACCAAGCTTCCACAACGGCCGGCACATGTTGATTGATCCAGTTAACAGACAAGGGTCTGCCATTGAGCAATACACAAACTACCGGAGTACCTGTGGCCTGAATCGCTTTGATCAGCTCCTCCTGGTTGCCAAACAAATCCAGTGATGCCACATCTTTATTTTCTTCTACCAACTCTTCCGACTCTCCCAACACCACCACAGCCACATCCGATTGACGGGCTAAATGTACGGCTGGTTGGAAATCTACTTTTTTCAAATCCCAAAGCAATTGGGCTTTGGCCCCATAGCCACCTTCCCACATTTCCAGCTTGATTTTATAGGCCTTCCCCGCTTTAAATTCCATCGGGGAGGTAGCGATATTAGTAGATCCTTTGCTCCAATTGTCTATCACCAATACATCATCCACCCATAGTCTTACTCCATCGTCAGAGCTAACCCCGATCCAACCGGAAAAGGAAGTAACCGGTTTTAAATAGCCTGTCCAACGCACGGAAAACTGATCTTCCGGCATACCTTCACCCGGAGAACCCGGCCAGTGAAAATCTACTTGCGGATCTACTTGTGTTAAAGTGGGTTCTCCTTTCAAATGCCGGTTGGCAAAATATTCCGCTTTCAAGCCCCGCTCTTTCTGATCTGGTGTCCATAAGTTAGCTTGGCTAATGGCTTGTCCTTTAAAGATCAACGGAGTGCCATTTTCATAGCGCACATTGGCCTCCGGCAAATGCGCTTTGATGCCTTCGTAAACCGTGATGGCTTTTTTCTTTTTCACTGAATATCCCCCCAAAACCGACTCATTGGCCAAGGGGCCTATCACCGCCACATTTTTCAGCGATTTACTCAAAGGCAACACCTTATTTTGGTTTTTCAGCAAGCAAATAGATTTCAAGCCTGCTTCCAAAGCCACTTCCTGATGCGCTTGGCTATGATGCCGCTCATCGATCCATTGTTGTTCGGTAAAGGGATTTTCGAAAAGTCCTAAAAGAAATTTCAGACGCAGCACATTGCCTGCCGATTGGTCGATTCGCTCTTCACTGATTTTTCCCTCCTGCACCAACTCCAATAAATACCGTTGATAATCTTCCGTGGGAAAATCGTAAAATTGCATATCAATACCGGCCTCAATGGCCTGACGTACACTCTCTTTGGGCGAATCGGAAACGTAGTGTACATTTTCCAAAAAACGGATCGCTCCCAAGTCAGACACCACGATGCCTTTAAATCCCCATTCTTTGCGCAGTACATCGGTCAACAACCATTGGTTGGCAGCACAAGGCACGCCATCCAATTCCGTATAAGCAGCCATAGTTCCCAAAGCCCCTCCTTCTTTAAAAGCTTTTTCAAATACGGGTAAATAATCCTGGCGGACAATTCTCCGGCCCAATTCCACCGGAGAGGAATTTCCCCCGGCTTGTGGCACTCCGTGTACGGCAAAGTGTTTGGGTTCGGCTATCATGGCTCGATTGCTGGTCAGGCTGTCCCCTTGGATTCCCCGGATCAAGGCCGAACCCAAGTGGGCTGCCAAATAAGGATCTTCCCCAAAGGTTTCGGCAATCCGCCCCCAGCGCGGCTCCCGGCCCAAATCCAGATTAGGCCCTAAGCCAAAGTGTACTCCGAATGCCCGGCCTTCCGTACCGATCACTTGTCCGGCCTTCTGTAACAATTCACTATCCCAGGTAGCCCCTAAAGCGATATTCATAGGCAATGCCGTACTTCCTTCGCCCAAATACCCATGCAGAAACTCACAAAGAATCAAAGCGGGTATCCCGTGGCGATTGTGATCTATAACATATTGTTGTAATTGATTGATGGTTACAGCATCTTTCGGATACAAATCATGAATTGCTCCTACTCCCAGCTCTCCTAATTGCTCTTGAGTCTTCTCAGCTGAAAAAGCCTCATTTTCTTTAAAATCAGCCCCGGAGTACATGTCCATTTGCCGGATTTTTTCTTCCAGACTCATTCGAGAAAGCAAATCTTGCACCCGGTCTTCTACGGGTAAATTGGCATTTTTATAAACGGGGGATTGATTTTGTTGGCAGGATTGGAAGATTGCTATGCATACCATCCAGCAAAAACTTAAGGAAAGGTGTTTCATCATTTTAAAGCCTGTGATTAACCGTATTCGTTTTTGTGGTTAAAATTAGGGAAACAAAATTATAAATAGTAAAAATGACTATAAGAAATCTCAGACATTTCGTTTTGCCCCTAATTTGGACTAAACAGATTATTGGTGCAGCTTTCCTAAGGAACAGATTTCACAGGAATGAATGTTCAGCTAATGCTTTTTCTCCATCGTAAATTATACATATTGGGTACTACCATTGCCATCAAAATCAACAAAACACCCAACCACTGTAAAGAACTGACTTTTTCCTGTAATATAATATTTGACATCAGAACAGCCACCGGTAGTTCAGCAGCACTGAGAATTGAGCCCAATCCGATTCCGACAATTGGCATTCCCGCGGAGAAAAATAAAGGAGGGATAACCGTCCCGAAAAGGGCTAAAAGAATTCCCCATACCCACAAACTTTCCGTAAAATTCATTTGCAGGCTCCCATCAAAAAGAAAGGTAGGCGGGTGTACGGATAAAACTAAAATACTTGCCCCGGTGATCATAAAGGCTGATTTTTTGAGAGGAGGAATTTGTGTTTGACTACGGCCACTCACAAAGACAAACAAGGCATATGCAATGGCTGACAATAATCCATAAATCACTCCTTCCATATCAAGATTTCCGGCAGTTCCGTCTATCGCTCCTCCAGCAAAGAATGTCCCGATGATAATCACCAAAGCTGCTATTGACTTTGGGCGGGACGGCCATTTGCGGTGGACTAGCGCTTCTAATAATAGCCCTATCCATGTGAATTGCATTAATAAAAGGATTGCAATAGAGGCCGGTACCAGGCTAATACATTGATAATACAACAAACTCACCATCCCCGTACTGGTTCCGACTCCCATTAATGTGAGGACAGAGCGGAATTTTCCCACAGTACGCATGGACACGGGGCTTTTCACAAGCGTTTTTTTTGATTGAAATGACTTTCCTATCACAATTCCCCAAAGTATCACCCAACCGAACAACATCTGACTTCCGGTAACATCCGCTACGGTAAAGCCCTCTTTATAAGCCAATTTGGCAAAAGTGGAAAGAATGCCGTAACTACAGGCGCCCAAAAACACCAATACAATTCCTTTAATCTCCTTCATGGCCGCAAAAATAGAGAAGGAAACAAGAAATTTAAGCTAGAAGGATCGAGGGAATGAAGAATTGAAGGCTTATAGGTAGTATTCCTTCTGATGGGTATGCTCCCTTACTTGTTGATACACTTTCCAACCTTTCATCCCCGATAACTGACCACCGGTTGCTTTTTATGGTAAAATTATTGTTCTTTTAACTCTGTAATAAAAAAATTGAAATACAGAAAACAGTATTAACCGTCAAAACTATGACTCACCAAACCAAAGCATATACATTTTTGCTATTGCTTCTTACTTTTTGTAATGGTTTATTTGCTCAAAACCTCTTTCCAATCAAAAAAGAGGGCAAATGGGGTGTAATCAATACAAAAGGGGAATTGGTAGTAAATCCATCTTATGACTTTGTCAGTGATTTTAATACCGAAGACTATGCGGTATTTGAACAAGGTGGCAAAAAAGGAGTATTGAATCCACAAGGGCAGGCCAGCATTCCGGCTTCCTATCAAAAAATACAACCCCTAAAAGGGGCCTTTATCGCCATATGGCAGAACCAACAGTGTGGACTGGCTACCCAAACCGGTCAAGTATTAAAACAACCCGAGTACGATGCCATTGAAGCAATCCATGATTCCGGTTTTGATTCTTATTTCAAAGTGTACAAAAACTTAAAATCAGGATTGATCAACCAACAAGGCGGGATTGTATTGAACCCTATCGCTGATCAAATTATGACAGGCAATCAGGGTTTGCCTTTCCTGTTTTTCAAAGTCAATCAAAAAACCGGTCTGGTGAATACTCAAGGTGAACAAATCTTGTCTGCGGAATATGATTCCATCCTGGTTCAGGGAACAATGCTCAAAGCCTACAAAGGCAAGTCTTTGGTATATATTGAATTTGATCAACAGGGAAAAACCACTTTACATAAAGACTTTACCAATGAGGCCGCCTATAAGGTATTTGCCAGAGCTCAAAGCCGCCATTTGCAGTTACAAATCCTGAAAAACAATCCGGATGCCCGCAAGCCCCGTTGGGTGATGGATGGCGTACAATACAAACTCATTAATGGTGTAGGAAAAGATTTGATCGGTAAATCATTTTACAATATTGGAGTAGACGAAGTTTTGGGGCTTTCTATCGGACAATATGCCGAAAGTCAAAAATCACCCACTGTATGCTTTTTAATCGACCATAACCAAGGAAAAGTCCTATTTGCCAAACCTTTGGAAGACATGGTTATCAGTGATTTTAACAGCTCTCAATACGCAAGGGCCACCGTAGATACTCTTTGGGATGCCTTGATTGATCAACAGGGTAATGTGGTTCAAACGATTCAAAATCAAAAAATCCGGAATACAGGTCCTTTCCGAAAGGGAAAAGCCTGGGTACAGTTAATGAATGGTAAATATGGCTTTATCAATGGAGAAGCCCAAGTTATTATCCCCTTTGAGTACGATCAGGCAGGGGATTATGTAGACGGATTTGCCGTAGTCCGGAAGGGAGAAAAGTTCGGAATTATTGACCCTTCCGGTAAGATGATAGTTCCTCTACAATACGATGGTATCGGCCCTAGTTCCGAAGGCATCGTCCGGTTAAAACAAGGACGTGGATCCACAGGCAAATGGGGCGGTATCCGGGTCAAAGATCAAAAGATGATCATCCCCTTCGAATATCAGATGATCGGGGAATTTCATAATGGATTGGCGGCTATCAAGCAAAACAATGCATTTGGAGTGGTGAATACGGAAGGTAAAATAGTCATTCCTACCAAATTGAAAGTGGATGCCGTAGGACCTTTTGTCAACGGCATTGCTTGGGTGGGCCGGGGTCGTTATGTACAGGAATCTCCGGTAGGGGCTTCTTTGGTCAACTTCCGTTACGAAGGTTACCTAAAGAAAGACGGTTCTTTTCTGATTCCTCCGGTATATCAACGCATTGTGGATTTTGAAGAGGTGTGGAAAAAGCAACAAGGATTGTCCAAAATCGTCAAAAACAACAAAGTCGGTTATGTAAATTATAAAGGACAAATCATCGTGCCTGCCGAATACGATCAATTAGAGGGCTTCGAAGAAATCTGGTTATTGGACAAGGGTATCACCGAAGCGGAAAAAAACGGCAAAAAAGGATATATCGACCATAATGGAATAGCGGCTTTGCCTATTGACTATGATTTTGTTTCCAAAGATTTTCTCACGGTGTGGCAAGACAGTACCGGATTGGCCAAAGTAGGCAAAGATAAAAAATTCGGCTACGTAGATTACTCCGGCAAACTGATCATTCCCCTATTGTACGATTACATCAGTGAGTTCCGTCAGGGAATTGCCATTGTCAGAAAAGGCCAAAAATTTGGCGCTATCAACATGGAAAACAAACCGGTATTGCCTGCCACTCACGATGGAGCCAAATTTTTAGAAGGCAAGGGAGCAGTGATGATCGAATTTTTTGATAAAGGAGAAGTTTTCCAATTATTAAATGATCAAGGGACAATTCAACAAACATTGACACAGGAGGAAGCTGAAAACTACACCAAAGAAGTAAAAGCATTGACTCCGGAGATTCCCGGTAAATATGAATACGAACGTACCTACGATGCCAATGGCATTGCCGTAGTCAAAACCAAAGGCAAACTGGCTTTATTAGACAAACAGGGCAAACTGCTTTCCAAACCATTATATAAAGAAATAGGTGTTTTTCATGAAGGCTTGGCCTATGCCCAACGGGAAGATAAAGACGTAAAAAACAGAAAATTCGGCTTTGTGGATCTTCAGGGAAACGAAGTGATAGAACCTGTCTACAATAAAGCTGGTCACTTCAGTGAAGGAAAGGCAGCTGTGTTTGTCAGAGGAAAATGGGGGTATATTGATACAAAAGGCAAAATGGTCATTCAACCTCAGTTTGAAGAGGCTCTTCCGTTTTCAGGAGGTTATGCCATTGTCAATGGCCGGCAAATCATCAATGAAAAAGGAGAAAAAACCGGTGAATTTGTACTGGATGGAGAGATTATGACAGGTTTTCAAGCTAACCGGGCCAAAGTAAATTCCGTGGGGGGCATGTACCATATCAAGCCTGACGGTATGCCAGCCTACTTCACCAAGTACGATGAAGTAACGGATTTTCAGAACGAGGTTGCTTTTGTGAAAAGAGGAGAAAAGTGGATATTGACCCGCCAAGCCAATAACCAAACGGTCAAAGTTCCTTTTAGCCGGATTGCCAAAAACCAGTACTTGGCTAATTATGAAAAACGCAGAACCATCAAGACCAAATACGGTGATTTGATCAAAGACTTGAAATGGACGTTAGTAAATAATGGCCAGTGGAGGATGATTCACCCGGATGGATTATTTGCCAATGATGTAATTTATGAAGAAGTGAATCCTACTTCTGACGGCAACTTCCTGGTAAAAATTAATCGCCAATACGGCTTAGCTACGGCTTCGGGTCGTGTAGTCACCCCTGCCGAAAACGAAACACTCAAACGGGTAGGCAATGTGATCAAAGTAGAAAAACAGGGCAAATTAGGCTATTTGAAACTGGACGGTTCATGGCTCTGGGAATTGGCAAAATAAAATTTGAAAAGGTAATATCCGATAAATAATTTGCACCCGTCAAGCCCTTTTCAAGGGTTTGACGGGTGTTTTTTTACAATATTCCAATTGAACTTCTTATTCTTGCTCTGTTCGTAACCCTCCGGTGTGAACGGCCAGAAGTGTGGTTCCTCTGGCAAAATAGCCTTTTTGAATCAAATCATAAATGCCAAAAAACATTTTACCTGAGTAGACAAACTCCAAAGGGATATGATGCTGTCGGGTGAACTTTTGAATAAAAGCCTCTAGCTCCGGTTTGCTTTTCGCATACCCTCCAAAGTGATAATCCAGATGGATGTCCCAGTTTGAATAAGGAGTTGCCTGATATGCCAGTAAAAGATGTTTTACTTCATCCGTCAAAAAATGAGCACCTTTCAACACAGCAAAACCTAAAGCCTTCTTCTCTCCTTTTAATCCAGCTATCACTCCGGCCAAAGTTCCTCCTGTTCCACAAGGGCAACAGATATAGTCAAACTCCCGGTCAATCTCTTCAAGAATTTCCGAACAGCCCTTTACAGCCAAAGCATTACTACCGCCTTCCGGCACCAGATAAAAAGGGCCGAATTCCTTTTGTAATGTTTGAATCACTTCCGGTTGCTGCTTTTGCCGGTACGTACTGCGGTCCATATAGTGAAGCTGCATTCCGGCTTCTTTGGCAAAAGCCAAGGTACTGTTTAAAGGCAAGTGTTCTTCGCCCCGGATAATTCCGATAGTGCGAAGGCCAAAAAGTTTTCCAACGGCCGCAGTGGCATAAATATGATTAGAATAAGCTCCGCCAAAGGTCAACAGGGTTTTGTGACCAAGCCGTTGAGCTTCCAACAAATTATATTTGAGCTTGCGCCATTTGTTCCCGGAAATTTGCGGGTGAATCAGGTCATCGCGTTTCACCAATAACCTGATCCCCCGTTGGGTAATTTCCGGATCGTTGATTTCTTGAATTTTGGTTGTTGTATTCAGTAAATCCACTCCCCTTATTCAATGGTTTCCAACACCAGATTATGATTGGTATAAATACAAATATCCGCTGCAATATGCAGACTCTCTTCCACAATTTCTTTGGCTGATAAATGTGGTGCATGCTTTTGCAATGCCAAAGCAGCCGATTGAGCAAACATACTTCCTGAACCGATGGCCGCAATTTGATTGTCCGGTTCAATTACATCTCCGGTTCCCGAAATAATCAAGACCTCTTCCTTATTCGCCACAATCATCATCGCTTCCAAGCGTCTTAAGTAGCGGTCTGTACGCCAATCTTTGGCCAATTCGATAGCCGCTCTTTTCATATTTCCACCAAAGGCATTCAATTTTTCATCAAAGCGCTCCATCAGGGTAAAAGCATCCGCCGTAGAACCGGCAAAGCCCAATACTACTTTTCCCTCTTGTAATTTTCGAATTTTACGCACATTGCTCTTGGCTACGGTATTTCCAAAAGTTGCTTGTCCATCCGCACCAATGGCGATTTTCCCGTCTTTCACCACTGCGAGTACGGTGGTCGATCTGAATTTTTTTGACATAGATGTATTTATTTTGTCTGTAAGTCTGTTGAATATCCTCTCTATTCTTCTTAATCCGTAGAGAAGTGAGTCTTCGAAATTAACGATTTTATTCTAAGTGTGAAAAAGCATACTAAGATTAGCTGCGTTTCAACTTAACTCTTGTGCAATCGCATTGCTGCTACGTACATCCACTTCCGAGATGATTATTAAATAGTCTCCTGGCAACTTGGCGATAGCAGCATGTTAATAAATACTACAATTGGAGGTGTGAGGTTGGGATTTTTTTATCCTATTTTAAATTTTCTACTAAAAAAATAGAATAAGCAAAAGCATTACAAAAATACAGTTGTAAATACAACTGTATTATCCATGTCATAACAAATCGAATCAGACTGTCATAGAAAATAATTGTGCTTGAGGCTGTTTGCGCCAAAACCGCAGATCAAACGCCATACAGATATTCCTGATAAATGTCTGACCCGCTACTGTCACTTTGATCTTATTGTCTTCAATTTCCACCAATCTATCCTTGAGCATTTCTTCCAATCGTTGTTCAATGACTTCCCCAGGGATCCAAACTTTATCTTCCTGAGTCACTTCCGTTTCAAAGTGACACATCAAATTGAGAATATGCTTCCGCACCACTAAATCTTCCTGATTTAATAGATGTCCCCGGAAGACCGGAATTTCATTTTGTTGAAGACGGGCATAGTAATCTTCCAACTTTTTCTCATTTTGCGCAAAGCTCCCCCATGAATCACTGATGGCCGATACTCCCAAACCTATTTGCAAGCGGGTTTTGCCAGCCGTATACCCCATAAAATTCCGGTGAAGTCTTTTCTCTTGCATGGCAAGGTGCAAATCATCTTCCGGAAGAGCAAAATGATCCATACCAATTTCAACATATCCCATTGCTTGCAGCATTTCCCTACCTACTTCGTAAAGCCTTCTTTTTACATCCCCTTCCGGTAAGTCTGCTTCGGTAAATTTGCGTTGCCCCACTCCTTTAATCCATGGCACATGAGCATAACTATAGTAAGCAATGCGGTCTGGTTTGAGCATCTTTACCTTTTCAATAGTATCCACAATACTGGCTTCTTTCTGCAAAGGCAAACCATAAATAATGTCATAATTGACTGAGGTAAAGCCATTGTTCCGGGCTGCTTCGGTCACAGCTTTTACTTGTTCATAACTTTGCACCCGGTTGATAACCTGTTGTACAACCGGATCGAAATCCTGAATTCCAAAACTAACCCGGTCAAAGCCCACCTCATTTAAGGCTTTCAGATGTGCTACTGTAGTACTGTTGGGATGGGCTTCAAAACTAAAATAATGCTCTTGAGCGAGTTCGGCCTCTGCTAAAATCTTCCGGATCAGGTCACTTACATTTTCTGGCGAAAAAAACGTAGGAGTGCCCCCTCCCAAATGAATTTCTTTGATAACGGGCGTTTCATCCAACAGATTCCGGTAAAGTTGCCACTCCTTCAAAATTGCTTGTATATACACTTCCTCTACAGAGTGGTTTTTCGTAATGCGCTTGTTACAGCCGCAAAAGGTACATAAACTTTCGCAAAAAGGCAGGTGAAGATACAGGCTGATTCCTTCCGTAGCATTGCTAACCTGAAACGCTTCTTTTACCGTACGTTGCCAATCTTCTATGGCAATTCCTTTTTCATCCCAATAAGGTACTGTGGGGTAACTGGTATATCTGGGGCCTGGAATATTGTATTTGGTAACCAACTCAGTATTCATGGATTGTAATATTTAGGTCATCGATCAAGGCAAAACTAGAAAGCCCTTCATTAAGAAACAGTGACCTACGTCAGATCAAAAGAGGGAAAGAATATGAAGTTGGTCATTTTCCGTACAAACACGCAATGTTACATCTTTACAAAAAAAGCCGCCCGGTATTCACCGGACGGCCTGATACCCGAAGGTATCCCTTCATACAGATTATAAAAATAAATAAACAAAAATCCTTATTTCTTCAAAATATACTCCGCTAACCAATCTCCTACGGCCGAAGTAGAATATGCTTTTCCTTCTGCAATATCTTCTGTTACTACTTTCTCTTCCAATGAAGCATCTACCGCCTCTCGGATGGCTTTGGCTTCATCCTGCAGATCCAAACCTAGCTCGAACATCAAGGCTGCAGAAAGCACTGTTCCTAACGGATTGGCAATGTTTTTCCCGGCAGCTTGCGGATAAGACCCGTGAATCGGCTCAAACACGGATGTTTGAATTCCTACGGAAGCCGATGGCAACAGGCCTAAAGATCCGGTAATTACGCTGGCTTCGTCGGTCAGGATATCTCCAAACATATTTTCCGTAACGATTACATCAAATCGTTTCGGCCATTGGATCATCTGCATCGCAGCATTATCCACAAACATATATTCTAATTCGATATCGGCAAAATCACCCGCCATTTCCTGTACGGTTTCTCTCCACAAACGGGAAGTTGCCAGTACATTGGCCTTGTCTACTGCGGTTAATTTTTTATTTCTTTTCCCTGCATACTCAAAAGCCAACTTGACAATACGCTGTACTTCCTCTTTGGTGTACACACAAGTATCAAAAGCCGTGTTTTGATCTTCGGAACGGCCTCTTGGCTGTCCGAAATAAATTCCTCCTGTCAACTCCCGGATTACTACGAAATCCGCTCCGTCCACCAAGTCCGTGCGCAAAGGAGATTTATGCAACAAAGATTTAAAAGTAGATACCGGACGGATATTCGCGTATAAGCCTAACTTTTTACGCATCGCCAACAAACCTTGCTCCGGACGGACTTTTGCCTTGGGATCATTGTCGTATTTAGGATCGCCAATGGCCCCAAACAATACCGCATCGGCATTTTTACAAGCTTCGTAGGTTTCCTCAGGAAAAGGATCTCCGGTGGCATCAATGGCTGCAGCTCCCACTACCGCATGTTGATAGTCAAACTGATGGCCAAATTTCTCTCCGATGGCATTGACCACTTTTACGGCTTGTTCGATAATTTCCGGACCGATTCCGTCTCCTGGTAAAGTCGCTATTTTGAATTGCATTTCTTATAGTCAAGTTATGTTTTAAAAATTTCTTTTGTGCCAAAAACCTTCCAAATTTTAAAAAACCGGGCGGTTTAAGGCTATCAGTATATATTAATCTTCAATCATGTTTAACATCTTGATGGTTGCCTTGATGGCCGCCACCGTCTGATCAGAATCCAAGCCACGGGTTTTAAACTCACGATACCCGATCTTCCAGGTGATGACTGTTTCCACCAATGCATCCGTACGCCCACCCGGAGGAATACTCACTGCATAATCCGTCAATTTGGGATAAGGTTTTTCCAACGAATCGTAGATTTTCCAAAGAGCATTCATAAAGGCATCGTACTGCCCGTCACCGGAAGCCGTTTCCTCATAGCTTTTGCCATCAATTTCTATACTCAGCGTAGCCACGGAACGCAAGCCTTCCGCCACTTGTAAAGCATAGTTTTTGATTTTGATTTTTTGCTCGATGGTATCGTTTTTCAACACATCGGAAATGATATAAGGAAGGTCGTCCTGAGTAACCATTTCTTTTTTATCTCCCAGTTCAATGACCCGGGAGGTCACCTTTTTCATTTCCTCGGCATCCAGCTCTATGCCCAATTCTTCCAAGTTCTTTTTGATATTGGCCTTTCCCGACATTTTTCCCAAGGCATATTCCCGTTTACGGCCAAAACGCTCCGGCATTAAGTCATTGTAATACAGATTGTCTTTGTTATCCCCATCGGCATGAATCCCGCTGGTTTGAGTAAAGACAAACTCTCCGATCAAGGGTTTATTCGCCGGGATACGCACTCCTGAGAAGGATTCGACAATTTTACTAACGGCATAGAGCTTTTGCTCATTAATGGATAATTCGTGATGGAAATGATCCTTCACAATACCAATCACGCTGGAAAGCGGAACATTACCGGCCCGTTCACCTAGCCCGTTTAGGGTTGTATGAATACCGGAAATTCCTGCTTTGATGGCACTATACACATTGGCCGTAGCCAAATCATAATCGTTATGGGCATGAAAATCGAATTTTAAATCCGGAAATCCGTCTTTCATCTTTTTGCAGTATTCATACGTTTCGTCATGATTGAGAATACCCAAGGTATCCGGAAGCATAAAGCGTCCTATTTTTTCCGCTTGCAAGCCTCTAATCATTTGAAAAACATACTCCTGAGAATCCCGCATACCATTCGACCAATCTTCCAAATAGACATTGACCCCGATACCCATCTCTTCCGCATATTTCACCACTTCCCGGATGTCAGCCAGGTGTTCTTCGGGTTGTTTGCGAAGTTGTTGGGTACAGTGCTTTAAGGAACCTTTGCACAGGAGGTTAATCACCTTTCCCCCTGCCTTTTGGATCCATTCCAGGGAAGTTTTCCCATCGACAAAACCCAAAATTTCCACACGATCCTGATAAGCGTGCTGATGGCTCCAGTCCAGAATTTTTTTGGCCGCCTTATATTCCCCTTCCGATACTCTGGCAGAGGCAATTTCAATACGATCCACTTTCAATTCTTCCAGCAACAGCCGGGCTATATTTAATTTCTCAGCTTCGGAAAAGGAGACTCCCGAAGTTTGTTCGCCATCCCGAAGGGTGGTATCCATTATTGTGATTTTCATGGCGTTCCCGTCTTACTTGAAGCAAATCAAAACATTGTCTCTACTTTCGAGAAAGAAAGTAAAGAAATCGTTCAAACATACTTCTTTGGCTATTTTTTTCTTTTCAATAAAAATAAGAAGAATCCGTAAGATTCTTTCCGCTTTGCGTTGAAGATACAACCTGTTTTTCCGGAAGGGGTCAATTTCTGCGGTTCGTCTTGAAGCTATACAACCCTTAGCATCTCCATCGTACAGGTGTTACCCCTAAAAGGAAACCTCCAAAAACAAGGGTTTTCGGAGGTTTGAAACGTTAGTTTTGGGCACAATGCCCTCTCTCTTTCAGATTTGAACTTTAATCAATCGTTGTGTTAGTAATCTATTTACCAGATAGTCATAAGAAAATTCACTAACTGGTAAATCTTGGGTTGGCCAGGTAGTTTTAGCAACTACCCCTGTCTAATTTATGATCTTGTTTTTTCAAAAGATTCAATTTCATCTTTCATGCTCAACAGATAGTCGATATCATCATAGCCCTTCAGCAAACACTCTTTTTTGTAAGCGTTGATTTCGAAGGATGACTTCTCCCCTGTCGCTTTAATGGTAAACTCCTGCTTTTCCAGGTTTACTTCAAATTCGGCTTTAGGGTCCTTCTCAATTTCGGCAAAGATTTTTTGCAAAAATTCCTCAGAGACTTGAACAGGCAACAGGCCATTGTTCAAAGAGTTGTTTTTGAAGATGTCTGCAAAAAAGCTGGACACTACCACTTTAAATCCATAATCGTGTACAGCCCAGGCAGCATGTTCGCGAGAAGAACCGCTTCCGAAGTTTTTCTCTCCGATCAGAATGGCTCCTGAATAGGTAGGATCGTTCAACACAAAATCCTTAATGGGCTGGTTATTGCTGTCATAGCGCCAGTCGCGGAAAAGGTTGTCTCCAAAGCCATCACGGGTAGTGGCTTTTAAAAAGCGGGCTGGAATGATCTGGTCGGTATCCACATTCTCAATGGGCAAAGGCACTGCCGTGGATACTACCGTTTCGAATTTATCTATTGCCATGGTATTTTTTACTTTTAGATGAGATAACGAGCAGGTTTACCCTTTTGGGTAAAGACATTCTTGAAAACTCATTATCAATTAATTAGAATTAGTTTTTCAGATTGTACGCCCCGTTTATTACAGTTCTCTAGGGTCTACAATCTTTCCAGCTACTGCTACGGCTGCAGCTGTAAGCGGGCTGGCCAATAAAGTACGGGCCCCGGGTCCTTGTCGTCCTTCAAAATTCCTGTTGGAGGTAGACACGGCATACTTTCCGGCCGGAATTTTATCATCGTTCATTGCCAAACATGCCGAACAGCCCGGTTGACGCAGTTTAAATCCGGCTTCTTCCAATATCTCCACGATTCCTTCCTCATAGGCCTGTTGCTCTACCTGTTTGGAACCCGGCACAATCCAAGCCGTGATATTGTCAGCTTTCTTTTTCCCTTTTACAAATTGAGCTACTTCTCGTAAGTCCTCAATACGGCCATTGGTACAACTTCCCACAAACACATAATCCACTTGTTTGCCCACCAAGGCATCGCCAGGCGCAAAGCCCATATATTTCAAAGACTTTTCGAACGAAGGTTGGGCACTGGCCGGAATATCTTCTAAGGTAGGGATTGATCCTTTTACTTTGGTACCCATTCCAGGATTGGTACCATAGGTAATCATCGGCTCGATGTCAGCAGCGTCAAAAGTCAATTCTCTGTCAAAAGCAGCATCTTCATCCGAGTACAATTGCTTCCACTTGGCTACAGCCTTCTCAAACGCTTCTCCCTGTGGAGCAAATTCTCTTCCTTGAATATAGTCAAAAGTCGTTTCGTCCGGTGCAATCAATCCTCCGCGAGCTCCCATTTCAATACTCATGTTACACACGGTCATTCTTCCCTCCATGGATAAGCTACGGATTGCCGATCCTGCAAACTCAATAAAGTATCCGGTTCCACCGCTGGCGGTCACTTTGGAGATGATATAGAGGACTACGTCTTTGGCCGTCACTCCACCTTTTAAATCACCGTCCACAGTGATGCGCATTCTCTTTGGTTTCGGCTGTAAGATACATTGAGTGGCCAATACCATTTCCACTTCACTGGTCCCAATACCAAATGCCACACTCCCGAATGCACCGTGGGTAGAGGTGTGGCTATCACCACATACCATGGTCATTCCGGGTTGGGTCAATCCTAATTGTGGCCCGATCACGTGTACAATTCCTTGATAAGGGTGATTTAAACCGTACAATGTCACTCCGTGCTTTTCACAATTTTCAGTCAGTTTGTTTACCTGAAAGCGCGACAATTCATCCTTAATCGGTAAATGTTGGTTGAGGGTAGGGACATTGTGATCCGGAGTTGCCACTGTATTTTGCGGACGGAATACGGAAATCCCCCTTTTGTCCAATCCGGCAAAGGCTTGCGGACTGGTGACCTCGTGAATCAAATGTTTGTCGATATACAATACACTGGGACCGCCTTTGATTTCAGAAACCACATGAGCATCCCAAATTTTATCAAATAATGTTTTACCAGCCAATGTTGTATTTAGTTTGGTTAACGGATATCGTACTTCTGATTGTCAGCAAATTATGAAATAAATTGACGATTTCCTTTTCTCAATTTACTTTCTTTCTTTCTGACTTCTATTCTCTTTTTCGAATCAAGCTTAAGCAAAGCTACGGGAATTTGTAATACTTTAAAAATACTGTTTTTGTCAATATTTGATACCTTTGAGGTATTAAAAAAAGAACGGGTTCCTCTCAAGCAAAACTTATCCCAATGGAATTACGACATTTAAAGTATTTTATGGTATTGGCCGAAGAGTTACACTTTCGCAAAGCAGCCGAACGCTTGTTTATCTCCCAGCCCCCTTTGAGCCGGCAAATCAAAGAGCTGGAAGGAGAATTGGGTGTACAGTTGTTTCAGCGATCTAAAAAATCCGTAAACCTGACAGAAGCCGGGCAATTCTTAAAAGAAGAGGTAGCGCATTTGTTCACCAGATTGGAATCCATCAAACGAAAGGTGAAAGAAATAGATTTGGGAGAAGCCGGGCATTTGCAAATCGGATATGTCAGTTCCGCCATTCAAGATGTATTGGCCAGGGTACTGTTGAATTTAAAAAAAGACTTGCCGGGTATTAGCACCAGTTTGTATGAACTCAATACCATCCGCCAAACAAGTTTGCTATCGGAAGGGCAACTGGATGTAGGAATCATGCGCGCCCCTATCAAATCCGACCAATTTGTAATTTATACATTATACAAAGAAAACTTTGCTCTGTTGGTCCCCAAAGGCCACCCTATGATTCATTCCCCAAAACAACAATTACAAGAAGTAGCAAAAGAACCTTTTATCTTCTTTGCCAAAGATTATTCACCGGAGTATTACAATGACCTGATGCATATGTGCAACCGGGCCGGATTTACTCCGAATATAGCCCATGAAGCCATCAACATGCACTCTATTGTCAGGCTGGTGGAGAAAGGCCTGGGGGTTTCAATCGTACCTTTCAGCGTAAGCCAAATGTATAAAAACCTGGAAGTAGATTATATTGAACTTACCTCCACTGGTGAAAAAACCGAAACGGTAGTCGCTTATCGCAAAGATTGTATCAAACCCTCAGTATTCACTTTTGTAAATCTACTTCTGAAGCTGAATAAACAGATTATGGAATAAAAAGTCCTTCGGAAGTAAATGGAACATCTTGCCATTTGTTCTGATGTAAAATGCGGAATGTTTTGAAACCGATGTCTTGAAGCATGGAAGCCGATTCGGAAAAATTAGCGGTAATTTCGTCCGGATGGTGGGAATCGGCATTGAGCATTACCGGAATGTCGAGTTTCAATATCTCTTCCAAAATCCACCGGCTGGGATAAGCGTCCGGTAATTTCTTCTTGTACACTCCCCTGGTGTTTACTTCAATGATCACTCCGGATTGTTGAGCCACTTCTAACGTAGCCAGTACTTCCTCCCGGTACCAATCTTCGTTTTCACTAAAAAGCTGCCCCTCTTCACATTGAATTTTGATTTTATCCATATGCCCCAATACATCCGGACAGGCCGTTTGTAACATTTCCCGGGTTCGTTCAAAATACCGTTTTATCGCTTGTTGTACATTTCCATCAAAAATGTCCTTCAAGCCTTTTAAAAACAATTGGTGGCCTCCGTCTACTTCCCAAGGGGTGCCGTCAGCAAAACTGTCTACAAAATGAATAGAGCCAATGGTATAGTCCAAACCGGCCTCTTGAATATAGGGACTATCCACTTGGGTGCTTCCCGGAATAAAATCCACTTCCATTCCAGTATAAATCTGAATATCAGCCTGATACTGTTCTTTCAAGCGGTTAATTTCTTGCAAATAATCTTTTAAACGCTCCATTTTCATATTCCAAGTAGTTGGAACAAATAAAGGAGAATGCGAAGAAAATCCATAAATTTTGACTCCTTGCTGAAGGGCTGCTTTGATATGTATTTCGGGAGCATACTTTCCATCGCAATAATGGCAATGGCTATGATAATTCGTCCAGCTTTGCATAAATTTGTTCGGGTTAGGTTTCATACAAATGTCTGAAACAGAATGCTGAAAGTTAAGTGTGAAGGTATTTTTTTCATCCGCATAAAAGAAAGGGATGAATAGTGAGGGAATAGAGTCGTTACCACCAGTTGCTATGCTACACATCGGAGAAAAACCGATCATATTTACTCCACTACAACTTACTCGGATTTTATAAGTCGACTGCCAAAAATGTCCAACAAAATCATTATTGTCACTTGTGCTATTATCGAATATGAGGGAAAAGTCTTGGTTGCGCAACGCAGCGAAACCATGGCACACCCACTACAATGGGAGTTTCCGGGAGGAAAATTGCATACCAGAGAACTTCCTGAAAAATGCATTGTCCGGGAGATTATGGAAGAATTACAACTGTCATTTTCCATTCGTTATCGCTTGCATAGTTGTGAATACGATTATGGCCATAAACAAATCCGTTTGCTGCCTTTTGTAGGCACTTGTACGCACAAAGAGGTGAAGCTATTGGAGCACAAACGAATCAAATGGTTAGAAAGAGAAGAGTTACGTCATCTGGATTGGTGTAAGGCTGATATTCCGGTGTTGGAACAATACCTTTCTACAAGGTCAAGTAAATAACAAAGCAAGCCCTTACAGGCTTGCTTTGTGGATAGTTAATCTGACACTAGTTTCTTAAGAAAGTTAATCAACAATGTAATAGGCACTTGCTTCTTCTGTAAATAGTAAATTAGCCGAAGCAGGCAATTCATGATATTCTATTTCTTCTATGATTCCTTGATTATCAACCAAGTAAATTTCTTTTTCGGATGGAAGTTGAGCGGCAATCAGTTGATCTACATCCGGAGTTTCTTCCTCCATTTCCAATTCTTCCAATAAGCTAAGTTCTTCAGGGCTGAGCGTGGTATATCCTTGTAAAAGGGCCTCTTTGCTGAATTTATCAGGTCCAGGTTGATTACTGAGTTGCATACCAAATAGCAAACGAGGCAATGACAATAAAATGAAAGTGAAAGCGAATAGTTTAATTACGTTTTTCATGTGTTTTTAAAGCTTATATAAATACTTGTTTTGCTTTAATGCCAAGGTCGTACCATTAGAATTAACTATCTGATAAATAGATATTTATATAATAAATTTTTCTATATACTATTTGAAAACCTGTACAAATTCGGACAGGGTAGTGCATTTCTGTACAACCGGACAACCGCTTATACGCATAAATTTGGATTTACAAACAAATACCTCAGGTGAATGGTTGTAAGTTCGAACTTATCGTGTAATTTTATACTACCCTATCAGTGTGTAAATGCATTGGATAGGTTTTTCCAGGGGCACCACAAAGGTTGGCAGAGGCTGCCAAGGAAAATAAAAAACACTACCTTATAGAAACATAAAGATTTTTTTCATCAGAAAGGTGGTGAACAACCGGTAAGTTAAAAATCCAAACATGATTAAAGTTCTCACAGAATATTCTTCCTGGTATTTTTTATTATGCCTAATGGCAGGTTTTCTATATGCTTACCTGCTCTATACCAGTAAGGCCCCTTGGAGTAAGCCAGTCAATTACTTCCTGGGCACAGTGCGTTTTATTTTAGTTACTTGTGTTTGTTTTTTACTGTTGGGGCCTTATGTCAAAACCATAAAAAACTATTTTGAAAAACCGGTTATTACCTTTCTGATCGATGATTCCCAATCCATTGCTTTGGTAAATGATTCTACCCGGTTGCTTCAATTACGGGGAGAACTGGAAACGCTGGCCGAAAGCCTGGAAGAAGAGGAATACGAAGTGGATATTCAAACGCTCAATGCCAATCAAAACTTATCCGGGATTCAAGACATTGGTTTTGGAGGAGCTTCTACCAATATCAGCTCCCGGCTGAAAGACATAGAAGCCCAATACGAAAACCGGAACCTGGGTGGAGTGGTATTGGTCACCGATGGTATCTACAATCAAGGAATTGCTCCTAATTACCTGCCTTATTTGATGAAAGTATTTGCAGTGGGTATTGGAGATACATTGCCACAGGAAGATATCAACCTCAAAGCCGCTTATGCCAATAAAATTGCCTATCTGGGTAACAAATTTCCTATTGTAGCCGAAATCGGCAATATGGGTTTCGAAAATCAAAAGTCTGAAGTATTATTAAGAAAAGAGGGAAAAATCATTGAGCGGAAAACGCTTACTTTCACCCGGGAAAACAGTCTTCAGACCATAGAATTCCTCCCTAAATCCGAAAAAGAAGGACTTCAACATTATGTGGTGGAAGTACTGCCTCTTGAAGGAGAGTTTACCAAGAAAAACAATATTAAAAATGTGTATATAGATATCATTGACAGCAAGGAGAAAATCTTAATGGTTGCCTTGAGCCCCCACCCTGATATCAAAGCACTGCGTAGCGCGGTAGAAAAAAATGAAAACTATGAGTTTATCGTTCATATTCCGGGAATGGACGGGACTCGAAATGCCGAACCTGTGAATCTGGATGAAAAATACGACTTGGTGATATTTCATCAAATCCCCAATGTACAACGGGTAGGGCAGAACCTGATCCAACATTTTCAAGAGCAGAAAACCGCCATGTGGTTTATTTTGGGGAATCAATCCAATCTTTCTGCTTTCAATACGATCAGCGAAGCTGTGCAGGTACATGCCAATGGAAGGCAATTTGATAAAGTAACACCTTCCTACAACAATGTCTTCAGCAAGTTTACCATGGACAACGATAAGCGACTGGTCATCAGCAAATACCCTCCGGTCACGGTTCCATTTGGCAACTTCGACCTGACAGGCACTTCGGAAGTGGTCATGTTTCAAAAAATAGGAAATATTACTACAGACAAACCTTTACTGGTACTGAATGAACATAACGGGTTCAAAAGTGCAGTCACGTTGGGAGAGGGAATCTGGCAATGGCGTTTGCACGAATATTCGGTTAATGACAATACCAATGCCTTCGATGAAATCATCAATAAAACCGTACAATACCTCTCCACCAAAGAAGACAAGCGCAGATTCCGGGTATATCCTATTTCAAATGAATTTTTTGATACGGAAAGTGTGATCTTTGAAACAGAGGTGTACAACGAAATTTACGAACGGATATACGGCCAAAAAATAGATTTACAAATTACGAATGAGGCCAACGAAACCAGCAGTTATACTTATACCAACAGTGGACCGGGTTTTCAATACAAAGTTAACGGACTGTCGCAAGGGGTGTATCGTTACCAAGCGACTACTCAACTTAACGGGAAAACGGAAGTGAGTGCGGGAGAATTTACAGTGCGAGAATTGGAAATCGAAGCCATCAACACTACCGCTGATTTTAACTTGTTGCGTAATCTGGCGGCTCATACCAACGGACAATTTTATCAGGCCAACGAGTTAAAACAATTGCAAACTGACCTGACACAAAATAAATTAAAAGACCTCATCCATAGCCAGGAAGAGTACGAAGATCTTAGCAATTTAAAATGGCTTTTGATAGCCTTGGCTTTACTAGCTTCTTTCGAATGGTTTTTACGGAAATTTAAGGGAGGATATTAATTAAATTAATGGAGGGGTTGGGAAAAGCAGTAAGGCATATCAGCCTTCGGTATTTCCAATTGCTTGCATTGTATGTAAAGAAGGAGTTGCACTGCCCCCTTTCGGCTCTATGGTAATGGCAAAAGCAGAAGCATTTCCTACAGACTTCATTTTCAATAATGTACTGATCGCCAAATCAAATACACCGGCGTCCACAGGTTTGCCCTCGATGATCGCCCAAAGCTGATATTGATTGTCTTCAGAGAGTTTTTGCAGCTTTAATACATTCAGGTATACCTCTTGAGAAGAGGGGTTCCAATAGACTTGTACTTCGCTCTCCGGTGATTGCCCGGTTCCTTGGAGACGCACACGGTGAAAAGCCGGATTATTCACCACCTTCAAGTCCGATTCAATTTGTGCCAATCGCTGTTGAACTTGATTGTATTCCGAAGCGATTTCTTGGTTTTGCGCCAAAAGACCCTTCAATTTGTCTTCCGTACTCTTCCATTTATTCCAAAAAACTCCGGCCAAGATGGAAGCCACTAACGCAATGCTGACAGAAGCCGCCAATGCTAATCGAAACGCATTTCCTATAGTTTGGCTACGCACTTTTTTATGCGACCATTTGACGGGAGTATAAGGTTCGTTTTGTTCTAAATGGCTTAAGATTTTATCTTTTACATGAGCACCGGGAGTAATGGCGGTTTGGAAAGCCAGTTCTTCAAAAGCACTTTCGATTTTATTTAATTCCTCCCGGATCTCCGGATACGCCTGGGTCAATTGCAGTACTTCCATGCGTTCTTTTTCAGAAAGCTGATCCAGCACATAGGCTTCTAATATTCCGGACGCTATGTAATCTTTTATATTCAAGAGATTCCTAATACGTTTCGAAGATTCTTTATAGCCATTCTCAAGCGGGTTTTTACCGTACCCAGAGGAATTTGTTTTTCTTTGGAAAGTTCCGATTGTGTATACCCTTTAAAATATACATACTCCAATACTGTTCTTTCTTCTTCCCTCAATTTGTCGAGTTGTTCTTTGATTCCTATGCTGTCTATGGATTGATGCACTTGGCTTTTATGTTCATAAGAATATACGTTATTTTCCATTTCATCAGTTTTCCGCTCGTTCCGAAGCTCTTTAGAACGCACTTTATCAATGGCCAAATTTCTGCTTACATTCAGCATCCAGGTAAACAGCCGCCCTTTTTGCGAATCATACGTATCTATTTTATTCCAAATTTTCAAAAATACATCTTGCAGTACTTCTTCTGCGATATCTTGCTTTTGCACAATCCGCAAAATAACCCCGTATAATGCCCCGGAATAATGATCATATAAATAATTGAAGGCTGCTTTGTTCCTGGCTTGTAGCAAAGCAACTAATTCAGGAGGGGCAATATGTCCTTCAAATTTGTCTGACATATTTTAACTACAAAATCTCATATCGAAGTGAATTAACCTTTTTCTTTTTCCTAAAAACTGTTTCAAAAACGCCTCCCCCGTGTTACTTTTTTCAACAATAGCTTTGGCTATTCTCTTCAAAAAGTGCCTTGATGAGCCGATTTTGATTCCATCTTCGGTCAAAAACGATACGTGTAAACCACTTCATCGAGAAAATTTATGGAAGCCAATACATACATGACTTAAAAAAAATAGACCTTATCTGAGCATATTTTTTAAAATAACATAAAGCATTTGAGAAAGGCAAGCACGAATTTGCCCAACCCTTGCCGGTCCGGGACTTGTAGCGGATCTATTTATGCAAAATTTCAGGATTTTCTTCAATCAATTTCACCCCTTCCCGATACCCTTGTTCATACAAGCGATCTGCCTGCGAAAAGTCCAAAAGCGAACAAGGAGAAGAAAGATATGGATCAATCAAGTATTTGCACTTGTGTAGTGCATTTTGAACTTGCTGGCCGGGAGTCATTGAAAAAATTTTTGAATACAATGACTGGAAAGAATGTTGCACAAGCTTTTCACTACTATGATTTACATTAATACCGATCACCATTTTACAAGAGTGTTCCAATGGTTGTATGGGAAAGGCATTTAATAAACTTCCATCCAGATAATGTTTCCCTCTCAATACGACAGGGGTGTACAACAAAGGAAATGAACAGGAAGCACTTACCGCTTCAAATAGTTTTCCTTTCTGTAATATTTCCGCACTTTGCGACTCCAAACAGGTAACCCCCACATACAGTTTCTTTTTTAAGACCTGAAAGTCATTTTCGGAAAGTACCGACCTAAGTACCTGCCCCGGAACGCCAAAAGGCTGAACAATTTCCGAAGATCTGATTTTTTTCGGAAAAATCCCATTCAACTTTTCCAGCATCTCGGAAGCACTTAATCCAGCGGCATAAAGAGCCCCGATCAATGCTCCCAAATTTGAGCCTGCTACGGCTTGGGCTTGTAAGTTATGTTCTTCCAGAGCCTTTAAAACCCCTATTTGTAAAAAACACCGGGCACCTCCCCCGCTCAAAACCAGACCCAATGAGTATTTTTTGTATGAGCCGGTTTCCGTTTGATGTTCGTAATCGCTAACCCTACGGGCTTGACATTGTGTTTCTCCCATGCCTTTGTCTTAGATTTGTATACAAAAAATATCCGGGCGAAGGATATACCTTGAAAGTACTAAATATCTAGGAAAATAACACTATGTCCGGGGTAGAGGCAGGTGGTATCAAGGGTACAGCAACAGAAAGGAAATGTACTCTATTATTCATATTGTAAAAAGACAGATCACAGGGTTGTTTATTGAATCAAAAAGCAAATACACACAATGCTTATGAAGCTACGTAATGAACTACTAAAAGAGCATTCCAAGGCACATAGCCAATCTTTAGCCACTTTTATCGGCAACGATACAATGCTATTTGCCGAACTGATTGAGGTGTTCCTGTGCGATGAATACCGGGTAACGCAAAGGGCATCTCACGTACTCAGTGAATGTGCGGACCGACATCCTCAATTAATCGCTCCTTACCTGAAAAAGCTACTTTTGAATTTGCAAAATCCGGTACACAATGCTGTCAAAAGAAATACTTTCCGGGTTTTACAAGATTTTGATTTACCGGATGATGAGGAAATATTAAGTTTGGCCGCAGAAGTAGGTTTTGCTACCTTACAGTCCAACAAAGAGGCCGTAGCCACCAAAGCTTTTGCGATGACAGTACTGGGCAATGTTTGCAAAAAAGTCCCGGAATTAACCCAGGAATTGAAAATCATCATTGAAGATCAAATGCCTTATGGTTCTCCGGGTTTTGTGGCAAGGGGTAAAAAAGTACTCAAGACATTGCAAAACATCACTTAAATCCCCCTTTGACAAATAGCAAGATCAGCTTTTTTTATTGTGATAAAAACATGAGTTCAGCTTCAGCCAAAATATAAACAGTATGCGAATTTATTTTTTCATTTCAGCAATGGCGGTATTGTTGTGGAATTGCACGGATTATACCAATTCCTCAATCACCCAACGAAAGGCCAATTACCCCAGCAAGAAATATACACATGTTGCATTGGATACATCCCAATTGGCTTATCAGGAAAAAGTGTATGTGCCCGCCTATTCGGATATCTACAATTTCAGTGGAGAAAAAACGATCTACCTCACCATTACTCTAAGTGTGCGCAATACCAGCTTCAAGGACAGCTTGTTTGTCAATGATATCAAATACTATGGATCGGATGGGAAAATCTTAAGGCATTACCTGGATTCTTCCCTGGTACTCCACCCCATGGAATCCGTAGAATTTGTCATTGAGCACAACGAAACTCAAGGAGGAGCCGGAGCAAACTTTGTAGTGGATTGGGGAACGCATCAACCCCAACTCAACCACCCTGTCATTCAAGCGGTCATGATCAGCACCATTTCCCAACAGGGCATTTCATTTGTCACTCATGGGGTTGTGATTGAGAAAAACCATAAAATAAAAGAAGAAAAAGCCTCATTGGAATGAGACAATTGATCAAACGCAATTTTTTTTACCTCTTATCAGCCGGAATCGGCCTATCATTACTAGGTTATTCCAATTGGAAGGGCTTAGGACTGACCTTTGACTCATTGGTATATTTGGAGGGGGGACAATATATTTTAAACCATGGCACTTCGGGATGGTTTTCGCAACTGGTTTTTCAGGAAAAGCCGCCTTTATTTCCCCTATTAATCGCACTTTTTCAAAAGGATCTGCGGCTTCTCAACCTTTTCCAGTTTTGTATGTACCTGTTTGTTTTAAATTGGGCATACCATTTTACCCAGTATTTTCTTCAAAAACCTTTTTGGCAATACCTCTGTTTTTTCCATTTGGCTATCTCTACGACTTTTTTACAGTTTCATAAATTTTTGTTCACAGAACCCTTATTCATCGTCTTACTGTACGGCTATTTATGGGTTTCCATTCACATCCTAGAGTCCCCCTTACAAAAGCGCTTTCCCCTATACACATATGTTTTAACAGGTATGATTTTAGGGATTTTATTGGTAAGCTTACGTCATATAGGCATCCTTATTACCCTAAGCAGTTCGTTATTTTTACTCTGGCACCAAAGGAAAAAACCTATTGTCTGGTGGATTACCGGAGGCTACCTATTCGTACCTTTATTATTTTTCACTACCTGGCAATACCTGATATGGGCAATTGGGCTGAAAGCTAATGCTGCGGTGTTCTTACAAGATTTAGATATCGGGTTTAATCTCAAAGTATACAGTCAGGCTATATATACTTGGTTTCTACCTACATTACCCTTCGACTGGTTAAATTACTTAGGTTTTATACTTTGTTTTGGAATAATCTGCTGGACACTCCGTCAAGTGCTCGCTTCTTCAGGCCCTTCTTTATACAAAAAGTACTTCCTGTTTTTATTCACTTGTTACTTTATCCCAATGAGTTTGAAAGGAGATTTGTTAGAGCCGGATGGAGAGCGGTATTTAGGAATTTTTGTTTTACCCTTTTGGCTTGTTTTCTTCTCAGAAGTTGAAAAGCTATCGGCCAAACATAAAACCTGGAAATGGGCCGGGATAACGCTTATGTTAGTCTGGAGCATTTATCCTCTGGCCCGTACGTTGAAAAATAGTATGCTATGGCATGATAAAATAGGTTGGTAACCTGAGCAAGCACTCCTTGGTTATTTATCACACAACCACTTCTTTTCTTTGCAACTCATAAGTAGTATCCCAGTCTTTCCACACAGGTTCATAGCCTTGCCTTTGAATCATGCCAGCGATGGCTTCCGGGCTGCGTTCATCCGAAATTTCAAATTGTTCCAACGATTGAGGTTCCACCGCGTAGCCACCCGGATTGGTTTTTGACCCGGCACTCATGGTAGTGATGCCCAATTTGAGGACATTATCCCGGAATTTTTCCGACTCCCGGGTGGAAAGTGACAATTCGACTTCCTGGTTTAACAAGCGGTAAGCACAAATCAACTGCACCAATTCCCGGTCAGTCATATTTACTTTTGGCTCATGTCCTCCTAAAAAAGGTCGTAAGCGGGGGAAAGAAATGGAATACTTGGTCTGCCAATAGTTTCTTTCCAAATATTCAAGATGCAAAGCATTGAAAAAGCTATCGGTCCGCCAATCTTCCAAACCGATCAACACCCCAAGGCCCATTTTATGGATGCCGGCTTTTCCCAAACGGTCAGGAGTATCCAAACGGTAGTGGAAGTTTGACTTTTTCCCTTTCGGATGATAATCTTTATAATTTTCCTGATGATACGTTTCCTGATACACCAACACCGTATTCAAGCCATAAGGCGTTAAGGCCTCATAATCGGCTTGGTCCAAAGGCTGGACTTCCAGAGAGATATGAGAAAAATAAGGACGGATAAGTTTGAGTGCCTTTTGAAAATAAGGGACTCCCACCGTATGATTGGCTTCTCCGGTAACGAGTAAAATATGGTCATACCCCAAGGCTTTTACCGCCTCGGCTTCCCGGATGATTTCGGCATCTGTCAGGGTTCTTCTGCGTACTTTATTGTTAAAACTAAACCCACAATAAGTACAAATATTCTGACACTCATTGGACAGATACATCGGGGCATAGAGTTGGATGGTTTTTCCAAATCGTTGGGCGGTTAATTCGTGGCTTTTACGGGCCATTTGTTCCAAATAGGGTACCGCTGCCGGAGAGATTAACGCTTTAAAATCCTCCAAATCCACGTGGTCTTTTGCCAAAGCCCTTTCCACATCTACAGCCGTTTTGGCATAAATGCTCTCTTCCACCTGCTCCCACTGATATTGCTCAAAGGTATGTCGAAAAGATTTCATTCTTTATATAATTGGGGTTAGAGGTTTGTTAATAAGGATTGAAAGTTAAAGGGTGGAAAATCGGAGAGATAATGCAAAAAACACCCTTTGATCCTCTTAATCGTCCAAAAAGGCCGTCAAAGGACTACTGGCCTGCGCATAATTAACAGGTTGAGCCAGTTGGGCTTCAAAAGCCATCCTTCCGGCTTCTACCCCCATTTTAAACGCTTTGGCCATCGCTACCGGTTGAGGAGAAACTGCAATGGCGGTATTCACCAAGACCGCATCAGCCCCCATTTCCATTGCCTTGGCAGCATCCGAAGGGCTTCCGATACCTGCATCTACCACTACCGGCACATTGCTTTGTTCAATGATAATCTCCAGGAAGTCAAAGGTTTTCAGTCCTTTATTGCTCCCGATTGGCGCCCCCAAAGGCATCACAGCCGCAGTTCCCACTTCTTCCAACCGCTTACACAATACCGGATCGGCATGTACATAAGGCAATACGATAAATCCTAATTTCACCAATTCTTCAGCGGCTTTTAACGTTTCAACCGGATCGGGCATCAGGTATTTCGGGTCGGGATGGATTTCCAATTTCAACCAATTTGTTCCCAAGGCCTCCCGGGCCAATTCCGCAGCAAACACCGCTTCTTTCGCAGTCCGAACCCCCGAAGTATTGGGCAGTAAATTGAACTGGGGATCTTTCAAATGGTTTAAAATATCATCTGTAGTGTCCGCTACATCTACCCTTTTCAAAGCAACCGTTACCAACTCCGAACCGGAAACTTTCAAAGCCTCTTCCATTAGTTGGTTAGAGCCAAATTTTCCTGTTCCGGTAAATAAACGGGATGAAAATGATTTATCTGCTATTTTTAATTTTTCCATTCTTCAATCTTGTTTAGAGTGAATTCTGTATTGCAAGTGTCAATACACCTACAATGCTCCTACGCTTCCTCCGACAATTTGTCGAAAAGGCTGTCGACTACTGCTTTCTTGTTTTCTGCATGTGTAATCAAGCCGGAAACCGCAATTCCGAATACGCCACATTGCCTCAGTTCCGGCACATCCACCAGCCGTACCCCCCCTATCGCCACCACCGGAAGCACAATAGAAGCCTTGTGCATTTGGTCGAGAATATTCCGGTAACCCTTCAAACCTAATACCGGGCTTAATTTTTTCTTAGTAGTTGTAAAACGCAGAGGCCCTAACCCGATATAATCCACCCCTTCGCCATGCAATCGTTGAATATCGTCAAAGGTATTAGCCGTTCCGCCAATAATAATTCTTTCTCCTAAGCGCTTCCGGGCCTCGGAAGGTCTCATATCTTCCTTACCCAAGTGTACGCCATACGCTTTCACATCTTGGGCAACTTCTACATTATCATTAATAATGAGTTGTGCATGATAACCTTCACAAATCTTTTGGGCTTCCCTGGCTACAACTCTATACTGCTCGAAAGAACAATCCTTCATGCGAAGTTGTATCCAATCACATCCCGCTTGACAAGCTTGTTCGATTGCCTGTAGGTGACTGAGTTGGGGCGTTTCTTGTGATATGTACTGTAACTTGGAAATCAAGAGTTTACTGCTAAAGAGTTTGCTTTATTTAATAAGCGTAAATAGTTGGTCATTGCTCTGGCCGGCTTCAACCATACGGACCCTAACACGGCCACTTCTTCAAAACCATAGTTCCAGGCCTGCTCCAAGGTATGTTCGGAGATTCCTCCCAAGCCCACTACTTTGGGTTTTAATTGTCCTTTCCATTCGGCTATATCCCAACTAAAAGCAGGAATATGATGCTGTTTGGAAATACTGGTAAACACCGGACTGACCATTACATGATCAAAAGAATTGCTTATTTGCAAAAGGATTTCTTTTTGATGCACGGAAGTACCCACATTATATCCTTCGTTTTTGTATCCGGTGATATACGTTTCCAAGGCATTTTTCGCTTCCAAGGTCTCCCGTATCCGCTCAGGAAGGTGCAGGCCTCCCAATTGATATTTTTTGACTAATTCAAAATGATTGTGCAGTACGAGCCGATTACGAAACTCCGGTTTTATAGCAGAAATAAGAGCCTCCAACTCCTCTACCTCATAACCCGGCTTACGCAAATGCAGGCATTCCAATCCGAGAGCGAATAATTCGTGCATGATTTCAATTTCCCGGTCCACAGCTTCCGGATCAGTAATCACCCTTAGTTTCATAATATTCTTTTAGAATTTTGATTCAGGAAATATGCAGAAAAATACTGGGAATGAGGAAAATACATCACAAGAATATCTTTTCCTCATTCGCCCTTTCTACAAAGCTAATTACAAATATAGCTCACTTCCCTTATCTGCAAATTCTTTTGCCTTTTCTTCCATACCTTTTTCCAAAGCTTGGTCTTCTTCTTCCAAGCCATTTTCCTTGGCATAATCCCGCACATCCTGGGTAATTTTCATCGAACAGAAGTGAGGCCCGCACATAGAGCAGAAATGAGCCACTTTTGCTCCGTCAGCCGGTAAGGTTTCATCGTGGAATTCTTTAGCCGTATCCGGATCAAGTGACAGGTTAAACTGATCCTCCCAACGGAACTCAAAACGAGCTTTACTCAAGGCATTGTCCCTGTATTGTGCTCCGGGATGTCCTTTTGCCAAATCGGCCGCATGAGCAGCGATCTTATACGTAATCACCCCATCTTTCACATCTTTTTTGTTGGGCAAGCCCAAGTGTTCTTTAGGCGTTACGTAGCAAAGCATGGCGGTACCAAACCAACCGATCATGGCCGCTCCGATTCCGGAAGTAATATGGTCATAGCCCGGTGCTATATCGGTCGTCAAGGGCCCTAACGTATAGAAAGGCGCCTCTCCACAAGCTTCCAATTGCTTGTCCATGTTTTCTTTGATCATATGCATCGGCACGTGCCCGGGTCCTTCGATCATGGTTTGTACATCGTGCTTCCAAGCAATTTTGGTCAGTTCACCCAAGGTTTCCAATTCCGCAAACTGCGCTTTGTCATTTGCATCGGCCAAACTACCCGGACGCAATCCATCCCCTAATGAAAAAGACACATCATACGCCTTCATGATTTCGCAAATTTCTTCGAAATGCGTGTACAAGAAGCTTTCTTTGTGATGGGCCAAACACCACTTCGCCATGATGGAGCCACCACGGGATACAATACCGGTTACCCGTTTGGCGGTCATCGGGATATATCTCAACAATACGCCCGCATGGATGGTAAAGTAATCCACTCCTTGCTCGGCTTGTTCAATCAAGGTATCTCTGTAAATCTCCCAAGTCAACTCTTCGGCTTTTCCATTTACTTTTTCCAAAGCCTGGTAAATCGGCACTGTTCCGATCGGCACCGGAGAGTTGCGGATGATCCACTCGCGGGTTTCGTGAATGTTTTTACCCGTAGAAAGGTCCATTACGTTATCTGCTCCCCAACGGCATGCCCACACCGCTTTTTCCACCTCTTCTTCGATACTGGAAGTCACTGCACTGTTACCGATATTGGCATTGATTTTCACCAAAAAGTTGCGTCCGATAATCATCGGTTCAATCTCCGGGTGGTTGATATTAGACGGAATGATAGCACGCCCTGCAGCCACCTCGGCCCGTACAAATTCCGGAGTGATCACCCCTTTAGGCGTATTGGCTCCGAAGTTCTGTCCCGGGTGTTGGATCCCCAAGTCTTTAATTTCTTCGATTCGCTGGCTTTCGCGAATAGCAATATATTCCATTTCCGGAGTAATGATTCCCTGTTTTGCATAATGCATTTGGGTTACATTTTTTCCGGGCTTTGCTTTCAAAGGTTTCTGAATATGCCCGAACCGGAGTTGATCCAGTTCTTTGTTATTCAAGCGCTCGTTACAATACTCCGAGCTGAACCGGTCTAGCCTTTCTACATCTCCCCGCTCCAAAATCCACTTTTCACGCACCCGCTCAATTCCTTTTTTTACATCAATCTCAATGTTGGGATCGGTGTACGGACCACTGGTATCATATACGGTCACCGGAGGATTTTTTTCCAACTTTCCAGTCAAGTGTTGTTTGGTATCCGATAAGGCAATTTCCCGCATCGGTACCTTGATGTCGTGGATTTTTCCTTTTACATAGATTTTTTTAGACGCTGGCAAAGGTTCCCTGGAAATGACTTCCTGATTAGGGATTTTGTCTTTTTTCATGTCTGATTTTTTTTGTGGATAAAGAATATTATTTTGTTAAGCGGGAATGGCCGGTATTCTAGCCAATTATCTACTTCCAGCCACTCTTTTCAATCCTTTGAAAGGGGGGGATATTGACGAAATGTATCAACCTCCTTGAGTGGCGGTAATTACGGTGATTTGATCTTGATTTTGCAAGGTGAATGAAGGCCACTGCGGTTTGCTCACCACCTTCTGGTTGACAGCCACCGCAATCCCATTTTTCCCTTTTAAGCCCAGTTCTGTGAGCACTTGCTCTAGAGAAAGGGAAGTTTCATACCGGTACGGTTTATTGTTGACAAATACCTCCATAAAAACACAATGTATAAAAGTAAACACTTGGTTTTGCCTTGTGCCAGAGAACTGTGGTATTGAAAATACACACTCACAGGCATACAATAAACTTCAGGGGGGAGTATAATTCATTCACAATCAGGAAGGAATTCTCAACTTTTCCCTTCGTCAGTACTAACTGCATCAGGTTATGAGGGTATAATCTCAGTTCCTGCCAAAGCCGGAACACCCCTAAAGCTTATTCACACAAAGGTAGCAATAAATTCATATCTGGCAAGAGTTGCTACCGGAAGAACGAAAAGTGTATTACCAGGTTGGTTTTAAACAGGCTATCGCGGCAAATTTTATTAAAAAAAGAGGAGGTTTAGAAACGCATGGTACCTTCGTTATCCACCTCTTGGACGATAGCCTTGATCCGATCCACTTTTCTCTTTTTATCCAATATAACCGGAGCCATGGCCCTGACTTCACAATCCGAAATGGCACAACGTTCGCATGTCGTATTCACTTCTCGGGTTTCCAGGGCCGGATCCTGGAGAAAACCGACCAGTTTTTTGAGCCTTGGGTTGACTCTCAATCCAAGCGTGACACTCACCCCTTCTTCCGAAGTTTCATGGCTCTGTTTGGCGACTGATATACATAAGTATTCGTTATTGCTTTCCCAATAGTCAGAAATCTGCAAATCAGCCAATAGCTCGTTGTGACTTTTATTTCTCAATTTTTCAAGAATGTTAATCGCTACCCATCTTCTACAATAGTGCTCATGAGTATAATTGGCATAAGGGCTATGCAAACGGGACAAGTGCAATTCTTTGGTCATTTTAAAGCCTTTGTGGCCACCATTTCCTTGCAGACGCAAAAAGAAAAGATCATCAATCCCAAAATGCTTGGGTAAGATATTGGTCAAGCGTTGCATGAGCATTTCCGGAGTGACATCGTACTTTTCAAGAAAATGCAAAAAATGAGCGGCCTCCCAGTGAGGTTGCCCTAAAAACTCCTGAACATCCCGGACCAACTCCATTTCTCCCATCAACAATGCAATAGAAAAATAAGAGGCTTTGAAGTTATTCAACAATTGCTCGAAAGAATCCACTTCTACAATGCGTGTAATATAAGGTCTTTCCGTCAATCCCAAATACTGAAAAGCCAGTTCACGGCCCAAAAGAAATTTTTCTTGTGCTGCACTTAGGTTTTGGTTCAGGTACAACACTTTTTTTGCCTCGGAATAATAAGAGCGGCAATCTTTCAACTCTTCGTATTGAACCAATTGTTGACGGTCCACTTGGATACCATAACTACTTATCAGAATTCGGATCAACGTATTGGTGGAATACGGACCTTCAGTACTCAAATCTTTTTCTTGCTTAAAGGCTTGCACCGCCTGCTCCAGATCTTCAAAATAATTATCATACATTTCCTGATAAGAGCGCAATGCCGCTTGGTAAAAATGCTCACTGCGCATTTGGTAATTGCGGGTGATTTTGAAAATCGTACTCAGAAAGGCATTCACTTTATCCGGTGTATTGGTAAACAGCTCAAACAATTTGTAGTTGCTGATCCCAAACATCTCCAGAGGAAAAATCTTGAAAAACTCCGAGTTGAGTAATTCGATAATGGGCTGTAATTTCTTTGATGCCGTGGTCGATACCAAGTAATCATAAGTAACATTTAAGGCTTTTGCCAGGGCATTGATTTTATCTACTTTGGGATATTTTTTGGCTTTCTCTATATCGTGCAAATAAGAAGTAGAAAGCCCGGTCATATCCGACAACTCCTGATAGGAAAGCTTTTTTTGCAAGCGAAGCAATTTGAGCTTAAAGGCAAAAATTAATTTTATTGTTAAGGCATCATCCGTATTCATACTGATAAGAAATGTACTTTAAAACTCCGTCTTTTTCCCGGAATGAAATATTGAGTAAACTTCCCTCCTATTTTTTCTCAATGAGAAAAGCATAACAACCTTGCCTCTGCCGGGCCATTCCACTTTTAACCCACTTCCTTTCAAAAAATCCAAGGTTCTTTCTGGTAGCTATGATTGATACAAAACGACTCATTCCGAAAGCTTTATCAATATTAATCATTTAGAAATGGGAATAAACAAAGATAAAGAAAAAAGTGTAAAAAAAATTTTTAGCGGAATTTCCTCTAATAGAATATTTTTCTTATATTGTGAAAAATTATCTTACTCTTCAGCTCTACTAAGAAAGGCTAAAGCCAATTAGTCCAACCAGCAGCAAGACACCTCTGTTTGATATAATGCCAGAGGTTTACAACATTTCCTGAATTAACTACATTAACTCGACCTTTCAACCCAACAACAGCTAACCGAAAATACCCTGCTATAGGATAATTCATACAAGAAAATCACTATCCGCTTTTTACCTAAATAAATTGAATTTGTTTTATGGAACCCACGGAAACACTTTGCTATCCCACCCTTGAAGAACTCGAGGTAAAAGGAAAGTACACCGAAGCATTTGCTGAAATCTTAACCAAAGAGGCTTTGCAATTTTTAATAGCCTTACACCAAGAATTCAACAACAAACGGAAAAACCTGTTATTAAAACGCCAAGCCAGACAAGAAGCCATAGACCAAGGAACCCTGCCTGACTTTCTACCGGAAACACAAGCCATCCGGGAAGCAGACTGGAAAGTAGCCCCTCTTCCGGCCGACCTATTAGACCGCCGCGTGGAAATCACCGGGCCGGTAGAGCGGAAAATGGTGATCAATGCCCTAAACTCCGGTGCCAAGGTATTTATGGCCGACTTTGAAGATAGTAATACCCCTACCTGGGACAATACCATAAACGGGCAACTGAATTTGCGCGATGCCAACTTGCGCACCATTACTTTTACCCAACCCGGCAATGGAAAATCTTACCAGCTAAACCCGAAGACAGCCACCTTAATGGTGCGCCCCAGAGGCTGGCACTTGGAAGAAAAACACCTTTGCTACAAAGGAGAACCCATGAGTGCCAGCCTAGTAGACTTCGGCTTATACCTGTTTCATAATACCCGGATCTTATTCGACAGAGGAAGTGGCCCGTACTTTTATTTACCCAAATTAGAAAGCCACTTGGAAGCCCGTTTGTGGAACGAAGTGTTTGTCTTTTCACAAAATTACCTGAGCATTCCTCAAAAATCAATCAAAGCCACGGTATTGATTGAAACCCTATTGGCAACATTTGAACTGCATGAAATTCTTTATGAATTGCGCGACCATTCAGCCGGACTAAACTGCGGACGATGGGATTATATTTTCTCTTATATCAAAAAATTCCGCAAGCTTCCTGGCCGCATCTTGCCCGACCGCTCTAAAGTAACTATGACAGTTCCGTTTATGAGTGCTTATTCACAACTAGTCATACAAACTTGCCACCGCAGAGGGGTGCATGCTATCGGAGGCATGGCAGCATTCATTCCGATTAAAAACGACCCTGAAGCCAATGCCCAGGCCTTGGACAAAGTAAGGAAAGACAAATTACTGGAAGCCAAAAACGGTCATGACGGCACCTGGGTAGCCCATCCCGGCCTAGTAAAAATTGCCATGGATGTATTTGATAAATACATGCCCGAGAAGAACCAAATACAGAACTTGCGGGAAGATTTCCATACTTCGGCTTCTCAATTAATTGAAGTTCCGGAAGGAACCGTATCCGAACAAGGTATACGCATGAATATCAATGTGGGGATTCTGTATATCGAAAGTTGGCTGAGAGGCACCGGAGCTGCCGCCATTTACAACCTGATGGAAGATGCCGCCACTGCCGAAATATCACGCACACAGGTTTGGCAATGGCTGCACGCACAAATCCAACTGGAAGACGGGCGGACTTTCACCCAAGAACTATACGAAACCTTGCTTAATGAAGAGGTGGAAAGCATTCAAACCATGCTAGGAGAAGAAAACTATGAGCAAGGGAGGTTTCCGGAAGCCATCCAACTGTTTGACCGATTAGTCAAAGATCAAGCGTTGCGGGAGTTTTTAACCTTACCCGCTTACAAACTCATTGATTAATTACGAATAGCTACTGCACATAACTATTATTTTAAGTTTCACAGGGGCACACAAAGTTTACCCCACATAAAAAACTCTCCCATCATTAAATTAACAAGGGGAGAGCACTCAATAAATTGATTTGTTTCACATCCAAACTTACTAAAAAAAATGGAGACCACTACAAAGAGCCAACTGCTGGCCAGCGATTGGAAAAACAACCCGCGTTGGGAAGGAATCATCCGGCCATACGCTCCGGAAAAAGTATTGAAATTAAGAGGAAGTGTAGAAATTGAGTACAGCCTGGCAAAGCAAGGCGCCCAAAAGCTATGGCATAAGTTGCATACTCAACATTTTGTAGCAGGCTTAGGCGCACTCACTGGCAACCAAGCGATTCAGGAGGTAGCGGCAGGACTTAATGCCATTTACCTCAGCGGATGGCAGGTAGCTGCGGATGCCAACCTTGCCGGACAAATGTACCCCGACCAGTCGCTGTACCCGGCGAACTCTGTTCCTCAAGTTGTTCGAAAAATTAACAACGCCCTTTTACGCAGAGATCAAATCCAATCCATACACGAGGAGGGCGACATTGACTGGATGGTTCCTATCGTAGCGGATGCCGAAGCAGGTTTTGGCGGTAATTTAAATGCGTACGAACTGATGCGGGGCATGATTGAAGCCGGAGCTTCCGGAGTACATTTTGAAGATCAACTTTCTTCTGCAAAAAAATGCGGGCACTTGGGTGGTAAAGTGTTAGTACCCACACAAGAGGCCATTCAAAAATTAATCGCAGCCCGCTTGGCGACCGATGTAATGAACGTTCCCACCCTGATCGTTGCCCGCACAGACGCTGATGCAGCCAATCTGCTGACTTCCGACATCGACCCGGCAGACCAAAGTTTCTTAACCGGAGAACGCACCGCAGAAGGCTTCTTTAGAGTGCGCAGCGGCATTGAGCAGGGAATCAACCGTGGACTCTCTTATGCTCCTTATGCCGATTTGCTGTGGATGGAAACCTCCCACCCTGATTTGGGACAAGCCCGGGAGTTTGCCCAAGCCATCCATGCAAAATACCCAGGAAAACTCTTGGCTTACAATTGCTCACCTTCTTTCAACTGGGCCGCACACCTAAGCGAAAAAGAGATGTTGACATTCCGCGAAAGCCTGGCTGATATGGGATATAAATTCCAATTTATCACTTTGGCAGGCTTCCATGCCTTAAACACGTCTATGTTCGAACTTTCCAAAGCGTACAAAGCCAACGGAATGGCCGGATACTCCGCTATGCAACAAAGAGAGTTTGCTTTACAAGAGGAAGGCTTTACAGCGGTAAAACACCAAGCTTTTGTAGGCACTACATATTTCGATTATGTACAGGATACGATCCAACAAGGCAAATCTTCCACGGTAGCCATGAAAGACAGTACAGAGGCAGAGCAATTTGCTTAAGGGTTTATTGTTAATACAAGGTATTTCCGGCTGCCATGCCAATGCAGCCGGTTTTTTTCTTATCAGATTAGGTACAAAAAAGCCTGATAGAAAATAGTACTACCAGGCTTTTTTTAAAAAAAATCAAAAACAGTTTGAAATAAAAAAAGCCTTACCATTGCTGGTAAGGCTTACCCTAGCAGAGGGTGAGGGATTCGAACCCCCGGTACATTGCTGTACAACGGTTTTCAAGACCGCCGCGTTCGACCACTCCGCCAACCCTCTATTTTTAGTCTAATTCCCCTCGATTGGGGCTGCAAATATGTAACAGATTTTTATTTTCTCAAAATATTATTAAAAAATTTTTTCATCTTTTTTTAATTCGTCTGTAATCCCACTGAGTTTGTCCTTTGCTTCATCAATAGTTGCATTGATTTGAAAGCCTAATAACAAGATATAAGAGATGGCAAACAGCCAAAACATCAATCCAATCATCGACCCCATGGAGCCATATAATTTATTGTACGTTTGAAAGGTTTCCACATAGAAAGAAAACAGCCATGACACCAATACACAAAGCACTGTGGACACTAAAGAACCGATTGTGATAAAGTTCCATCGCTGAGGCACGGCAGGGGCTAAATAATAGATCAGCGAGATTGCCAAAAAGAAAATACAAGAAATGATAACAAAGCGTAGAAAGTTAATCAGGTGAAAAAGGAAGTCATTGGTGAGAATACTGTAGTCGACCAAAAACTTAAGAATAAGTTTTCCATACACTAAGGCAATGATGGAAGCCAATAGTAAAAATGCCAAGACAATATTCAAGAAAGTGGCTATCAGTTGTTTTTTCCAAAAGGGACGCTCTTCACTTTTGTGATAGATCCGGTTAAAGGTATGGATCAAGGACATCATTCCACTCGAGGAGAGAACCAACGCCAATAGAAATCCAAAAGACATCAAACCACCGTGTTGTTTACTGACAATGTCACGAATCATATGTTCCAATTCCCCCATGATAGAATGCGGCACGACTTCATTAAAGAAGTTAAACAGCATTTGATCAAGGTGTTCAACCGGGAAATAAGGAATTAACGTAAACAAAAAAATACTGGCGGGAAACACGGCCATGGTAAAATTAAATGCAACGGCATAGGCCCTTTGTCGGATTTCGTAATTTTTCAGTTTATTAAATAAAATCAACAAGATCACATACAAGGAAATGTCAGGGTCACCAATCCGGATATTTTTTAACAGCTTGGCGAAAGCCTTAAACGCATAGGTTGCAAAAATGTATTTTTTGATTATTCTCATTCACTTCAGGGTTCGTACGATCCTACCGGTTCTGATTTCCATCCGTTGAGCGGACTTTATGCTTCCGGATACTCTCCCAAAAGCCCTCCTACATCAAGAAAAGTATGGTGACAATAATGAGAGTATCTGTTTTGGCGCCCGGCAGGGCCGGTGATTATCCTTGCGGATAAATGCCAGAATAGTATCTCCGGTGTGAATCAAATTTCCTGCCTCATTAAAAATTTCGTACTCAAACCGGATTTTCACCTTCGGTAATTCTTTGATAACGGTTTTGATGGTGAGAAGTTCGTCATAGCGGGCAGGCCCCAGGTACTTGGAACTTGACTCTAACACCGGCATCATCACTCCTTCTTCTTCTAATTGCTTATAACTAAAACCCAAACTCCGAAGTGATTCTACTCTTCCAATTTCGTAAAAAGTAGCATAGTTGCCATAATAAACATAGCCCATTTGATCGGTATCCGCGTATCTTACACGTATTTGGAATTCTCTTAGAAACATTTTGATATCAGTAGTTTACCTACAAACATAGAAAGAATGCGGGAAATGTAGCCTGCTAATCCTTCCGGATCAACAAAATACTACTCACTGATATAATATGGAAATAAGAGGTTTTAGCACTTTTTGAATATCCACCTGATTTCCTTTCAAGAATTTAAAATAAAACTTTTACTCAGAAGTACTCTATGAAAGCAGTTCTGATTTTTTCACCTCACCACTCACTGTCAATACCATGGTAATTGCATTGGTAAGTATCTTCTTAGTAGGTTATCTGTTAATCACACTAGAGCATAACCTCAAAATAGACAAAGCAGCCCCCTCTCTCTTAATCGGCATTCTTACTTGGACCATTTACATTATTTTTTCCGACAAAGAAGCCCATTTAGTCACCCATGAATTGTATGAATATGTAGGTGAAATCGCTGGCGTTCTATTGTTCCTTTTGGGTGCGATGACCATCGTAGAGCTTATCGATGCCCATGAAGGTTTTGAGTTTATCACCAACCGTATCACTACCAATAAAAACATTACCCTTCTTTGGATCACCTGTTTGCTTTCCTTTTTCCTCTCAGCCGCATTAGACAACCTTACCACCACCATCGTCATGGTTTCCATCTTGCGAAAATTGGTCAAAGAAAAAGAGATGCGAATGTTTTTTGTAGGCATAGTGGTGGTAGCCGCCAATGCCGGAGGAGCCTGGTCACCCATCGGAGACGTAACGACTACCATGCTTTGGATCAATGGTCAGATCACTTCTGTCAATATTATTACCAATCTGATCATTCCCAGTTTGATCTGTATGGTCATCCCGGTTACCTTGGCTTCCTGTATGATCAAAGGCAACTTTCATACACCTATTGAGCACACCCGGATAAATATATATTCCAGAAATTCCATCAATATGAAGCCTGCCGAATTAAAATTTGTCAAAAAATCCGAAAGGATGATCATTTTGTTTCTGGGAGTAGGTTCTTTACTATTTGTACCGGTATTCAAATCTTTAACCCATCTCCCTCCTTTCATGGGGATTTTATTCAGTTTGGGTTTTTTGTGGTTGGTCACTGAGATCATGCACAAAAACAAAATGAAGGAAATGAAAGATCCGGTTTCCGTAATTGGTGTATTACGGAGAGTGGATGTACCCAGTGTGTTGTTTTTCTTTGGCATCTTGGTAGCCATTTCCAGTCTTCAAGCTACCGGTATCCTCAAATCCCTTGCTACTTTTCTGGATCAGGCCGTAGGCAATGTATTTGTCATTAGTATGGTCTTAGGCCTATTGTCAGCCATTGTGGATAATGTCCCTTTGGTGGCAGCCGCTATCGGCATGTATGATTTAGCCCAATTCCCTACCGATCATCTGATGTGGCAATTCATCGCGTATTGTGCCGGTACGGGAGGCAGTGCTTTGATCATCGGTTCCGCTGCGGGTGTTGCCGCCATGGGCATGGAGAAAATTCCTTTTGGATGGTATCTCAAAAAAATTTCCTGGCTGGCATTAATCGGTTATTTCGTAGGCGCTATCACATTCCTTTTGATGCAAGGAATTACATTCTTCCATTAAAGCACAAAGCCGCTAATAGGACAATCATTCCCAAACGGCTTTGTGCTTAGGTATTCTCAAGGTTTATTTCCAAAACATGGATGCCCGGATACTGGACACCAGCCTTTCCATATCTTCAGGAAATACATGGCCGATATTACCGATCCGGAAAGTATCCGCATAAGACACTTTACCCGGGTAGATCACAAATCCTTTTTCTTTGAGTAGGTTGTAAAACTGTTGAAAGTTATATACTGATGCAGATGGATTGACAAAGGAAGTAATGATGGGTGATTGGTTTTCTTCATCCACTAAACATTGAAATCCCAATGCATTCATTCCTTGGACCAAAATACGGTGATTCTCTTTGTAGCGTTGGTAACGCGCTTCTATCCCCCCTTCTTCGATCAACTCCCACAAGGCTTGCCGGAAAGCTCTGACTACATGTGTAGGAGAAGTGTACCGCCATTTTCCCGGATCTTGTTCCATGGCCGCCCATTGGTCATACAAATCCAGAGACAGAGAACGTGCATACGTCTTGCACTCCTCCAATGCTTCTTTCTTAGCCAATACAAAACCAAAACCGGGTACACCTTGAATACATTTATTGGCACTACTGATGATAAAATCAATTTGTAGTCCCTTAATGTCAATAGGAATCCCCCCAAGGCTACTCATGGCATCTACGATGAAGGTCTTTCCATGCTGCTTGACTACCGGGGCAAACTGCTCTATAGGATTCAGAATACCTGTAGTCGTTTCGCAATGCACCACTACTACATGGGAAATAGCCGGATCTTCTTGCAACAATAGATCTAACTGTTCTGTAGAGTGAATTTCATTTTCAGTCCTTTGGTATACAGTATGGTCAATGCGTAAATGGGTAGCGATTTTGACAATCCGGTCTCCATAGGCTCCATTGGTTAAAATAAGCAACTTTCCATCCGGAGGAAGAACACTTCCAATTACCGATTCTACCGAAAATGTACCACTTCCTTGCATCAAAACACTGGTATATGTCTGATCCAACCCGGTAATTTGCAATAAAGACTGTCGAATTTCCTGTACAATTTCTTTGTAATCATTGTCCCATGTACACCAATCCTTCAACATAGTTTGTTTTACCGTGTCAGAAGTAGTCAGTGGCCCGGGAGTCAACAGAAGGTAATGATTATCAGCTGCTTGATGTTGTTCCATTGTTGAAAAGGCGAATCAAATAAGTAAACAAATATTAAATTTTGTTTAAAATAAATAAAAAAACAACAGATATGAATCTCCCTTTGAGAAATTTTAGATTAAGAAATTATGAAGCAGCACCCTCTGTATTATCAAATGCATTTAATTGTATATACAACTTGTATTTTTACTTTAACTATCAATCCTTATTTTCTTTTATTAAAGAGGTATTTTGATCAATTCGTCAGATTTTTTTTAACTTAAAGGTGATCTTTCACATGTTCCGGATACTATAAGTAAAAACCCATCTCTATGAAACAAGAAAAAGATCAACAACTGATAGCTCTCTACCGGGAAGCTTTTCCAAAAGTTGCCAAGGTAATTCACCGGCTTGGAGGGGATCTTTCTACTGCCAAAGATCTCTTTCACGATGCTATGATTATTTATCTGGAAAAGGAGCGCAACAATACTTTAAACTTGCATACATCGCCAAGCAATTATATTACAGGAATTGCCAAAATACTTTGGCTAAAAAAGATGAAAGCAGATACCAGGAATACTTCCCTGGGTGGGCTCGAAGAACACTTAAGTATCCCGGAAGATTTTTACCCTGACCCATCCAGTCAAACCGAACGCTTATTACACTATCTGAAAGCAGCGGGGCAAAAGTGCATACAACTACTTCAGGCTTTCTACTATGACAAATGGTCGATGCAACAAATAGCGCAAGAGTTTAATTACAAAACAAAGCGTTCGGCCACGGTGCAAAAATACAAGTGTCTTGAAAAAGTAAGAGAACAAGTAAAACATTCGGATGTGTATGAGGAAGCAATTGCATGATATACAACTTATCGATCAATACCTCTTGAAGGAAATGCAAGAAGATGACCAATTGCTCTTTCAAGCCAAAATGCTCACTTCAGCGGAATTAAAAGAAAATGTCCGTATTCAACAAAAGACGTATCAAGTGATCCGTTGGCTTTCGCGACAACAAAAAAAATCTCAATTGGAATCTCTTCATCAATCCCTGATGCAAGAAGAAAAGTTTGCCAAAGAGGTCAATGCTATATTTAAATAATAATAACTGACTGTATTTATCCATTCCCTGTATCCATCCGCGGTTACCGGAATATTTCTTTTACTCAACACTGCTGCTGGTTAGCAAACATTCAATACGAATCCTTTACTTATCTAATCATTTACTATGGCCATTATACCAACCGTCATAGACGGCTCTACTCGTAGCGCCTATGACATCTATAGCTTATTGCTCAAAGAACGGATTATCTTCTTAGGCTCTGGCATTGACGACCAGGTGGCAAACCTGGTGGTAGCTCAATTATTGTATCTCGATAATGAGAATCACAAGCCCATAAGTTTATACATCAACAGTCCGGGAGGGGTTATTTACTCGGGTTTGGCAATTTACGATACCATCAAAGCGATAAAATCGCCCGTCTCTACAGTGGCCATGGGCGCCACAATGAGTATGAGTACGGTGATTCTCACTTCAGGAGCTAAGGGCCAACGGTATGCCCTGCCTCACGCAACCATCCATATGCACCCGGCCGGAGGAGGCTCCAAAGGCTATACGGAAGATGTACGAATTGCTTACAGAGAGCAAGAAAGGTTACAAAATCAATTGTTTTATTTGGTGGGCAAACATTCCAATCATACCCGGCAAGAAATAGACGAGGCCTTCCGCCGAGACCGTTTTCTAAATGCTTTGGAAGCTAAAGATTTTGGTCTGGTAGACGAAATATTAGGTGACACGGATGATTTGATTTCCCTGGAAGACATTCAATATAAAATTTCATTGATGAATGGGCACCATGGCAAGGAAATCATGTAAATCACCAAACAATTGCGTCCGGCACATTCTTCAAAATGCAATGATTTAATTACTATAAAATTCCTTCTCAAGAGTAGTGCAATCGTATTTCTACTCATGAAAAGGAATTCTTTTATACTGTTACCTTTACTCCCATCACCAGGATGTCATCCACTTGTTTTTCCGATCCTTGCCAAGAATCGATTTCTTTTTCCAATATTTGATACTGCTTGTTAATCGGCTGGTGATGGTTTTTATACAGCAGGGTTTTAAAGTGTTTCGTAAGGTATTTGGATTTTTTAGGCCCTCCCACCTGATCGGCATAACCGTCCGAAGCCATATAAATTAGCAATCCATCCTCTAAAGGAATACAATGATTGGTATAACTGGCTTCCTTATTTCGTTGAATACCCCCCACCGAAATTTTATCGCCTTTGATTTCCTGAAATTCTCCATTCTGAACCAAATACAGGGGCCGTTTGGCTCCGGCATATTCCAATTGTTTATTTTCCAAATCAATTGCACAAATGCTGATATCCATTCCGTCACGGCTTTTGATACTTTCCTGGTCCTGATTCAGGATTTCCCGCACTCCCATATTCAAATAATACAGGATTTCAGCAGGTTGTGTCACTTGTTTGGTATTCACAATTTCATTCAACAAGGTATGGCCAATCATCGACATAAAGGCCCCTGGCACTCCGTGTCCCGTACAGTCCACTGCCGCTAATAAAATTTTATTACCTTTCTGAGTATGCCAGTAAAAATCCCCACTAACGATGTCACGAGGTTTATATAAGACAAAGGATTCCGGCAGTTTTTGTTGAATATCCAAAGGCAATATGGCCTCTTGTATCCTTTTGGCATAAGCAATACTACTGGTAATGTCCTGGTTTTTTTTCAGTAATTCTTTGTTCTTTTGATCCACCTCCAGGTTCGCTGATTCCACCCTCTCTTTTTCCACTTGCAATTCCTTGGTGCGAATGTTCACTTGTTTTTCCAGTTCCACTTTCGCTTCCCGCAATTTGGTAAAACGGTACTGAATCAAGCCGTATAACAGCACCACACTCAAAAGACCACATAGAGTATAAAACCACCAGGTGTTCCAAAAAGGGGGGTGAATGGTAATTTGAATGGCTGCCCCTTCTTCATTCCAAACACCATCGTTATTCGACCCGATTACCTTAAAGGTATATTCTCCCGGAGGCAAGTTGGTGTAGCTGGCAAACCTACGGGTACCTACATAATTCCAATCTTTATCAAAGTTTTCCAGCTTATAAGCATATTGATTCTTCTCAGCGTGTTGAAAACTCAGACCTGTAAATTCAAAAGATATGACATGGTCGCGATGTGAAAGCTCTAACTCCCCGGTTGCTGAGATATCTCTTTGTAACAAATCTCCCCCTACAGGTACACTTTTATTGAAGATCTTAAAATCAGTGATTACAATCTTTGGCAGGATTTGATTGTCTTTGATTTCATCCGTATAAAAGTAATTTAATCCTTGTATCCCTCCGAAAAGCAACTCCCCGCTTGGGGTTTTAAAATAGGCCCCCGGGTTAAACTCGTTACTTTGCAATCCGTCCTTTTGGTCATAATTCTTAAACGTCTCCTTTTCCATATTGAAGCGAGAAAGACCCTTATTGGTACTTAACCACAAGTTGTGATGTTGATCTTCCAGAATACCATAGACGAAATTATTAGGCAACCCATCTTCTACGGAATACAAAGTAAACGTTTCGGACTCCGGGTCAAATTTATTCAGTCCTGCCGAAGTACCGACCCAGATAATGCCTACTGAGTCTTCGTACAAGCTAAATACCGCATTACTCGCCAAGGAATTTTTCCCGTTACTCTGATAGCGGTAAAACTTCTTTTCCTGGGGCACAAATTTGTTCAATCCTCCCCCGTATGTCCCAATCCAGAAGTTGCCGTTCCGGTCTTCCAGGATGGTTCTCACATCGTTATGGCTAAGACTGTTCGCATCATTAGGATCATTCATATATCGCTGAAAGCGCCCGTTTTTAAAGATATTCAATCCTCCCTCGGTTCCCAACCACAAATTGTGGTGCTTATCTTCGTATATGGCCCAAATGATATTATTACTCAGGCTATCGGTATTGCCCAAATCCGCTTTGTAATGCGTAAAAGACTCATCCCTCAAATCCAACTTATTCAACCCTCCCCCACCGGTTCCGATCCACACGGTTTTGTTTTTATCCCGGTGTAGTGAAAGTACCCGGTCATTGCTTAAAAACAGGGGCTTCGGTTTTTCTTTTCGATTTCTCAAATACCGTCTTTTTCGCCGGCTGGAAAGGCTATTAATATACGCCTGTTCTTTTAATTTTTTGGCCTCCGTGCGACTTTCACCGGCATCAAAGATGTCCTTGCTGGTATAAGTGGTAAACTTACCTGTTCTGGAATTGTATTTATTTAATCCTCCGTCAAACGTCCCGATCCATATGGTACCGCTTCTCTCCTTATAGATCATTTGAATGTTATCGCTACTCAGGGTATTCGGATTGGAGGGATTTCTTTGTAACAAATGAAAACGGGCCCCTTGTTGATTCGCTTTGCTTAGACCGGCATTTGTTCCCACCCACAACGTCCCCTCTTTATCCGAGAGCATAGAAATAATATTATTACTCAACAGTGATTTGGGTCTGGTATCACTGTGTACAAAACTTTTGATCCGTTCAGTAGGCAAGTCCAGCATTTTCACTCCTACATCATCTGTTCCAATCCACAGACTACTCGAGTCAGTCTGCGCAAAGGCCAGAATCGAATTACTCCCCCTTCCTTTTTCATCATTGTTTAAATAAGCACTAATCCGTTCGTTCTTATCCAGTTTTCTTTTTTGTTTTTTGCTCAAAGAAAGTTTGTTAACCCCCTTGTCCGTACCCACCCAAATATTACCGTCAAAATCCTCATATAATGTTTGGATATGATTACTCAACAAAGTGTTACGACTATCTTCTTGAAAAACATAACGGGTCACTTTGCCGGTATACGGGTCAAATTTATTCAGCCCTTTGTCAGCCGTCCCAATCCAAAAGAACCCATAACGGTCTTCAAGCATACAAGTAATTTTATTGCTACTTAAGCTTCTTGGGTTCCCCAGGATATTTTGAAATAAGGTAATGGACCTGTCCGAATATTCACCGTTTGTATTTTGAGCAAAAGTAACTTTATGCAACCCTCCCGGGTTGGTAGCGATCCAGTAGTGATTAAGTGAATCTTGTAAAACACCCGTCACTGTATTCGAACTCAATCCTTGTTCACCTTTTCCGGCAAATGCGGTGAAATTCTGATATTGATGGTCAAAAATACTCAAACCAAACTGTGTACCTATCCAAATTTTGCCTTGATGGTCTTCATACAAACAATAAATAATATTATTAACAAGAGAGGTAGAATCCGATGGATTGTGGCTAAACATTTCAAAATCAATCCCATTGTATTTATTTAATCCTCCACGGGTTCCCACCCAGATATATCCATCAGTGTCTTGGAGCATACAATTGATGGTACTCTGGGACAGGCCATCTTCCAAGGTAAGGTTATCAAATGTGAGTGCTTTTTGTTGCGCTTGTGCGGTAAAAGCAATTATTTGCAAAAGTAATAATGAGAACAGAATCACTGTTCGGTTCAAGGATTTACTAGGTTGCATAGTTGTGTAGTCGTTCGGCCTTACTAGCTCTGTTTTCGTTGCCAGAATGTGTTAAAAAAATAAGACAGGGAGCTTTATCCTATCCCGAAAGTTATTAAATAAATTTCAGTTTATTTGCTCAGTGTAATAAGTAACGTGGAATTGTCAAATTTATGGGAACCCGAACTCTTTAATTACATTTTTCCAGCAAGGTCCTGGCCACAATGACCCACTCCTCCTTTAGCGAATGGGAAGACATTGTTTGGCCGGCTCTCTGATACCAATAATTGGCATTACTTAAATCTCCTTCTTTCCGGTGCAAATAGGCGTGTACCCAAGCCGCTTCATTGCCAGAATCTTCTTGAGCCATGTCGTGTGCAGTATCCCAATCGCCTTTGGCATCATACCATAATGCCTTCAAGGCCTGACTGAGTTTGTGCGGTGGAAATGGCGATGCAAGGCTGTTAGAAAACTCTTCAAAATTCATGGCACTATTTCTTTTTATTTAAGAGAAGGTAATTCCTCTAAATTATACAATAAGCCACTAAAATCAAGACAACTTATACCAGCTTACTCCCTCCTAACACTATGACGACAATGCCTAACAGGATGATAAACAGGGATAGGATATATGTAAAGTCAAATAATTCAATATGTTTCGGATTATCTTCCTCATAGATAATCCGAAGCTTTTCTCCTTTGAGAAACATGGGAACTTTGGCTCCCATATGCAATTCACTATTTATTAACTGATGCTCTTGAGTGTGGAAAGAAATGACGGGATAGTATCTTCGGTGGCCTTGTTCGGTTTTCTCATGAAACCCTGAAACTTTTCCGATACTGACTTTTCCTTTGTTCATCAAGGACCTAAAGTGCAATAACTTTTTCATGCCAAAACTTGTAGCCAGAAGACCGATGATAATCTGAAAATATGCGACTAACATAATGTTCCGGTGCTTTGGTGAGAAAAGTAAGTTAAAAATTTTTTCAGTGAATTTCCATAAATATTTCTAAACACAGCTGCATAACAGTACTTTTCTCAACCCCTTATCTTCCCAAAAGCAAAAAAAGCGGGCTTAGGTAAAGCCCGCTCACTGTTTTTGTTGTCGTGTAGCCTTAATATATAACCTTTTTATGTACCACTTTGTCCCCTTGTTGTATACGCAATGTATAAGCCCCCCGTCCGAAACCTGTAAGGCTGATGGGTTCTTCTACCCAATAGGCAGAAGTTCTGGAAGAGAAAGTTTGTTGATATACTTTTTTACCTAGTGCGTCAAAGGCCCAAACCTGTGCCCCGCTACTTACTTTCATTCTTAAAGTAAAATTGCCATTGTCTGTAGGATTAGGATAAACACTTACTCCACCTTCGCCATCGCCTTGTCTTACCAACACCACTTTGGAATACGTACTCGTACCGTCAAAGTCGGTTTGTTTTAACCGGTAGTAGGTAACTGGCCAAGGTTCGGGAGAAACATGTTCTTGATAAGTAAGTAATTGAGTGCTATTTCCTGCCCCGGGAATTTCTTTCACCAGGTAAAACTCTTTTCCATCGTTGGAAGCCTCTATACTGAAATAATTATTATTAACCTCAATAGCTGTTGCCCATTTAAGAACTACTAAATTTTCAACTAATGTAGCATTAAAATATAGCAAGGTAATCGGTAAAGGCTGATCACAAGAAGCACCGCAGTTTACATGATCATTACAATAAGTTAAATTACCGCCACAAGCCCCAAAAAAATCATAGGTAGGACAAGGACCACTACAATCGGTACCCGGACTAACCGCCATCGCCCCGTTAAATTTAATATCTCCTCCACCTTTTATATCTAAATCTACACCTTGGCTGTCCCAATTGCCAATTACTTCTAGATATCCGCCTACTTCAAACTCCCCGGATCCTGAACCTACTATAGAAACCCCTCCATTTACAGTTAAACTATTAGGAATTTTTACAGAGATGTTATTACCATTAAATACTAAAGTTAAGGAACCATTACCAATATCTTCTGTAGGATTATCAAATAGTAGTATATCTCCCTCTTCCAGGGATATTGTCACATTTGTGTATGGAGAACTACCACAGATAGTGGAAAAGTTATAAGTATCACTTACCCCATTGTTCGGAGCTGAAAAATTACAATCAACACTATATACACTGGAATAATAACAAACTGCTAATACAAGCAATAGAAGTCTTTTTCTCATCTTGTTAATTCTTTGAATTCAGGAGTATAATGGCTATGCTAGTTGATCCAAACTGCAATACTAGGGAGTAATTTTTTGAGCTACCGGGTTGGAATTTTATAATTTTTATTTCTTTCTTACCCAAGTAGCATTCTTAGCATGACTGCTTTAGTATACTTGAATACGCTGAATACTAGCAAGTATTGGATTTATTTTGCATTTTTTTGCATAAATACTCGAATTTTCAAAGATCTTGAAATAAGTCAATCTACCTCCTTAGTATAATCCGGACAAAATGTATTTTTTCTCACACAATCCCTAAAGCATTATTGGAACTAAAAGAAAGGTAACAAATACCAAGTTTTAGGAAAAAAATAAATAACGAAGAACCCTAAACGAATTATAAACAAAGAGAAAGAATGGATAGTTATTTACTTTGACTCAATTCAAAATACCAGTCCAATCAAAAAGGCTGGAGAATTGACTCCAGCCTTTTTGATTGGAAAATTTCTTGTCTTTTCTATCAGTACACCACTTTTTTATGAATCATATTTTTCCCTTGCCGGATCCGTAACAGATAGGTTCCCTGTCCATACTTTGCTAAACTCATCGGCTTTTCGAGCCAATAGGCCAGCGCCCGGGCAGTAAAAACCTGTTGATAAACTTCTTGCCCCAAAGCATTATACAGCCAAATATGGGTATCCTCATCTACTTTTATTTTCAGAGTAAAATCTCCTTGGCTTGCCGGGTTGGGATACACCACTATACCCTCATCTTTTCTGCTAACTGACACAACCTTCGAATACGAATACGTTCCGTCAAAATCTGTTTGTTTTAACCGGTAATAGGTTACCGGCCAAGGTTCCGGGGCAAGTTCTTCCCGATAGTTGATGGGCTGATTACTGTTGCCTGCTCCGCCAATATTTTTCACCGGATAAAACTCTTTACCATCCCCGGAAGCTTCAATGCTAAAAAAATCATTGTTGATTTCCATTGCTGTTGTCCATTTCAAACTCACCAGAGGGCTGTTCCATTGAGCTGTGAATGAAAGTAAGGTAATCGGCAAAGGCTGATCACAAGAAGCACCGCAGTTTACATGTGTTTCACAATAATCGGAACCTCCGTCTGCGCAAGGGCCAGACAAATCAAAAGTAGGGCAAGGACCGCTACAATCCGTACCTGCACTCACATGCATTGCTCCGGCCACATTGACCGCTCCGCTTCCGTTCAAATCCAAATCAACTCCCGAATTGCTCCAGCTTCCGGCCACATTCAACCCTCCGTCTACATCCAGTGTTCCCGATCCGTACCCTGTAAAACTTATGCTACTGGCTACACTAAGGGTGTTGGGCACTTGAACAGAGATATTGTCTCCGTTAAATTGTATGATTAAATTTACGACTGACACATTTGCTTCGTCAAAAATCAAGATATCCCCTTCTTCCAAAGTAATTGTGACATTATTGTACGGGCTACTACAGATTGCCGACAAATGATAGGTATCGCTCTGCGCATTATCGGCCGCAGTAAAATTACAAGCGCTACTATTGAAAAAAGCGCACACAGCTATTACTAGCAAAAGAATTTCTCGCATCTTACTAATTTTTTGAATGATTTTAAGAGTAGATAAAAGCTAATTCTGCCCAATTGGCATTGGATAGTACATCTGTGTGTGGCAATAGCAGTAAGAATTTCACCATTTAGGTCTTCATCTTACCTAAGTAGCATTATATGCAAATGTGCGTGTTAAATATTTTTATAAATACGTAGTAAGTCCGCAAGTATTGAAAATTTATCACTCTACGTAAAAATACTTAACACATATTAACGATTCGAAACTTCTTGTGCTCAAGAGATAATAGCCGTAAAGTTGAGAATACAAGTAGTCATTACTCCAACTTACCCGGATAGATGAGGGAAGGGACAATAATGAATAAAGGTCTGATACAAAAAAACCTTCCAGCTTTTAAACACCTGGAAGGTTTAAAATTATCACAAAGTGAGGGTGATTTATTCCACTTCTTTCGTATAACGGATACCTAAAGCATCCCATCGCATTTGCAAAGATTTTAATGCACTTTGGTAACGGGCAAAATCTTTTTGATCAAGATTTGTCCAGCCGACTTCCGCATAAGCACTGATCCGGGGAAATACCTGATGTTCTGTTCGCTCTTCCGTTGCCGTCCATTCCCCCCACATTTGACAACCTAAACCCAGTACTTTTTGATGATATTTGGGGTTCAGACCTTTTGGAACCGGATCAAAACCGTAAGCTTTTTGAAGAGGAATACTTTGATAGTTATAATCCAGATACGTAAAACTATGCAAAGAATTCACGATGTCATATCCTTGCTCTACGGCTTGGTTAACCAGTTTTAAATCTCCTTTCCAAAAATGAATCACTGCACTTTTCGCCAGGGATTGTCCCACCTGTACGTCTTCGGCCGCTTGCCATTCGTGTACGTTTCCACCCAAAATTTCATTCCATCCCATCATACGTCTACCTTTACTATCTATAAAATTCGAAATTTTGTTAGTGAAATAGATCTGCACATCTGCCGGACTTTTCAAACCCTCTTTTTTCATCAACTCCTGAATTTGAACAGAGTTTTTCCATTGTTCGAATTTCACTTCATCCCCCCCTATATGAATCACTTTTGAGGGAAACAAGGCCATGGTTTCCGTAAGTACATCCTCCAAAAAGCGATATACTTTTTGATTGGCCACATTATAACTGTCTTCCATCTTACCGAAAATCACCGGAACTTCTATCTGTTTCCCTGTTGTCCCTAGCCAAGGATAAGCCGCAATGGCTGCACTGGCATGTCCGGGCATTTCAATTTCAGGCACTACCGTAATATGCCGCTCGGCAGCATATTGTACCAACTCTTTGATCTCCTCTTGTGTATAAAAGCCTTCATGAGGTTCACCCGATCTTTTTTCGCTATTCCAGCCGCCAATTTGCGTATCCTTTCTCTTCGACCCTATCTCAGTAAGTTTGGGATACTTTTTAATTTCAATCCGCCAGCCTTGGTCATCAGTCAAATGCCAATGAAATGTATTCATTTTCAACAAAGCCATCTGATCTAATAGCATTTTCACAAATTCTTTTCCCCGGAAATGCCGCGACTCGTCCAACATAAATGCCCTCCAGGCAAAACGAGGACGGTCTTCTATACTCAATGCAGGAATCTCCCAGCTTTTCAGGGGTGTGTTTACCAAATCTACCGGCAATAGTTGCTTCAACGTTTGTACTCCATAAAACAAACCCGTAGGGTTGGCGGCCGTAATTTTTACTTGATCTTCAGTCACTTCCAACTGATACCCTTCTTGCCCCAACTGCTCTTTTAATGCCGGGTTCAAGCGAAGATAAATGGAATTCTTTTTCGCTTTGGCCGAAACCTTTACAGGCAATTTTCCTTGTAATTCCTTTTCCAGGTACTTTGCAGTTGCTTGGGCAGCTTCCTCCGCAAGTATTTTCACTTTTTTAGAAAAAATAAAGGCTCCGTCATGCCGCTGTACTTTTTGCGGATAGGGAACCAAAGGTAAATCTGTTTGGGCGTTGGCACCGGAATGACTTAACCACACACCACACAGAACCAAAAGATAGCTCAGCAGTTTCATTTTCAATTTTTTGTTATGGTTTACTTATTGTATAAAAATAGGCAATTATTTTCTAAATAATACAATTGTGCTCGATAACAATTTAAGTTAAACCAAATTTACCGAGTGCTCTTCCAACATTTAATCAGAGGGATTCATAATGTTCTACGCTAGGAAAAGGATCGTAATAGGCATGTAGTAACTTCTTCCACTCTTGGTACTCAGCCGACTTTCTGAAGCCCACTTCATGGTCTTCCAAGGTTTCCCATTTTACCAGCAAAAGGTAGCGGTTATTTTTTTCAATACACCGTTTCAACTCATGTGAAAGATACCCCTGCATGGAGGAAATAATGGATTCGGCTTTGCCAAAATCAGCTTCAAAGGCTTTTTCCTTTCCCGGAATTACGTCCAGGGTTGCTACTTCCAGGATCATATTTTATGAATTATATACTTCATGATCTACTTTTATTTTAAATCTATCATAACAGGGTATTTAAACAAAATAGCCCTCATAAATCGCTTCTCAATTTTTTACTCCTCTCCTAGTTTTGTCCTGATTATTGATCATCCATCACTGATAACTGGTCTTGGCTCTCTGTATAAATGTTTTTTGTCTAACTTTGCAGCAGCAAACTATTTTGAAGTTATTATACCCTTCATTCACATGATTCTGTTTTATCAACTTCACAAGCATAAAATCTTTGCGGCACAGGTAAGCCAGCAATTGAATCCTGCCGATCTGGACAAACTCAAATGGCTATTTGGCAATGCAGAGCATATTGATCAAACCCAAGTAGAGGGTTACTTTGTAGGCCCTCGAAAGGAAATGATCACTCCCTGGAGTACCAATGCCGTGGAAATCACTCAAAACATGGGCATCCCGGGCATGGTGCGCATTGAGGAGTTTTTTCAGGTAGAAGATGAAAAGGCGGCTTTTGACCCTATGTTGCAAGCCCTGTACAAAGGCTTGGACCAAGAGGTGTTTACCATTGATATCGAGCCGGAACCGGTACAACATATCGAAGACATAGCCGCTTACAACCAACAAGAAGGCTTGGCGCTGAGTGAAGATGAAATCGCTTATTTGGAATCGGTGAGTAAGAAAATCGGCCGGAAACTGACCGATAGTGAGGTATTTGGTTTTTCTCAAGTAAACTCCGAACACTGCCGGCACAAAATTTTCAACGGGACTTTTGTAATTGACGGAGAAGAAAAGCCCTATTCGCTTTTCAAACTTATCAAAAAAACTTCCGAAGCCAACGGTCACAATTTGGTATCCGCTTACAAAGACAATGTTGCTTTTATCAAAGGCCCGAAAGTAGAACAATTTGCTCCGGCTACACACGATAAAGCAGACTTCTTTGAGGTGAAAGACATTGACACAGTCATTTCGTTAAAAGCAGAAACACACAATTTTCCTACTACCGTAGAGCCTTTCAACGGGGCCGCAACCGGAGCCGGAGGGGAAATCAGAGACCGGATGGCCGGAGGTCAGGGAAGTATTCCTTTGGCCGGAACAGCTGTATATATGACTTCGTATTCCCGTCTGGAAGAAGCCAGAAAATGGGAACAAGCTACCCCTGCCCGGGAGTGGTTGTATCAAACCCCGCTTGAAATCCTGATCAAAGCTTCGAATGGAGCCAGCGATTTTGGTAACAAGTTCGGTCAACCGTTGATCTGTGGTTCGGTACTGACCTTTGAACATTTTGAAAATGAGAAGAAGTTCGGTTTCGACAAAGTGATCATGCTGGCGGGAGGAATTGGTTTCGCCAAATTGAAAGACAGCCTGAAAAAAGATCCCGAAAAGGGCGATAAAATTGTCATATTAGGGGGAGATAACTACCGTATCGGTATGGGAGGAGGCGCTGTGTCTTCTGTTGCTACCGGAGAATTTGATAATAAAATCGAACTGAACGCGGTACAACGTTCTAACCCGGAAATGCAAAAACGTGCCTACAACGCCATCCGCGCGTTGGCCGAATCAGACGATAATACCATTATTTCTATCCATGATCACGGAGCCGGAGGTCACCTCAACTGCCTATCGGAACTGGTTGAAGTCACCGGAGGAACCATCGACATCCGCAAGTTGCCAATCGGCGATCCGACTTTATCTGCCAAAGAAATTGTGGGAAATGAGTCGCAAGAGCGAATGGGTTTGGTGATTAAGGAAAAAGACATAGAACGCTTACAAAATATTGCCAAGCGGGAACGCAGCCCAATGTATGAAGTGGGTGAAACCACAGACGATCAGCACTTTAAATTCTCCGATAGCAAAACCGGAGAAAGTCCGATCGACTTACAGTTGGAAGATATGTTCGGAAAACCTCCGAAAACCGTCATGGCAGACAAAACTATAAAGGCCAATTACGCTCCGGTAAGTTACGAGCCGGCACAATTCCAAGAGTACTTGGAAAGCGTATTACAATTAGAGGCTGTAGCCAGTAAAGATTGGTTGACCAACAAAGTGGACCGTTCGGTAACGGGTAAGGTAGCCAAACAGCAAACTGCCGGAACCCTTCAATTGCCTTTGAATAATGTGGCCGTAATGGCTTTGGCCTATCATGGTAATAAGGGAGTTGCCACTTCCATCGGACATGCTCCGGTAGCCGCTTTGGTCGACCCCAAAGCAGGTTCGATCAACAGTATTGCCGAGGCCTTGACGAATATGGTTTGGGCCCCATTGAGCGAACAACTGACATCCGTTTCTCTGAGTGCTAACTGGATGTGGCCTTGTAAAAACGAGGGAGAAGATGCCCGTTTGTACGAAGCTGTAGAAGCAGTAAGCCAGTTTGCTTGCGATCTGGGTATCAACATCCCGACAGGAAAGGATTCTCTTTCCATGACACAGAAGTACAAAAACGATGTAGTATACTCTCCGGGAACGGTTATTATTTCTGCCGCCGGAGAAGTAGCAGATATCAACAAAGTAGTGAGTCCGGTGTTGAGAAACCGAAAAGATTCGGCTTTGATCTATATCGACTTTTCGAAAGACCAGTATAAATTAGGAGGAAGTAGCTTTGCGCAAGTTGTAAATAAGCTGGGAACCGAAGTACCGACCGTACAGGACACTGCCTATTTCAAAACAGCCTTCAACACTTTACAAACACTCATCGCTCAAAACCTGGTATTGGCCGGACACGATATTTCTGCCGGAGGTTTGGTGACTTGCTTGTTGGAAATGACGTTCGCTCAAACGGAACTGGGCTTGAACATCGGCTTGAACAGTATTGAAGAAGAAGACGCAGTCAAGGTCTTATTCAGTGAAAATACCGGAGTGGTGATTCAAGTAGCTGAGGTAGAGAAAGTAGTAGGTATTTTGGAAAACAACAATTTGGATTTCCATATCATCGGTCAGCCGGTAGAAGGCCAGGAAGTGAAAATCAGTAAAGGAAGCACAGAGTATGCTTTGGACATTCCTACCTTGCGAGATACCTGGATGAAAACTTCCTACCTGCTTGATCGCCAACAAAGCGGAGCCGAAAAAGCAACGGAACGTTTCAAAAACTATAAACTACAGACGCTTTCCTACTCCTTCCCACAAGACTTTACCGGGTCATTTAGTCAATATGGCATCAGCCCGGAAAGAAAAGAAAAAACGGGTGTAAAAGCAGCCATTATCCGGGAAAAAGGTGTGAATGGCGACCGGGAAATGGCCTATGCCATGCATCTGGCCGGTTTTGATGTGAAGGATGTGCATATGACCGACCTGATTTCCGGACGTGAAAACCTGGAAGATGTCAACCTGATCGTATTTGTAGGAGGATTCTCTAATTCGGATGTTCTGGGTTCGGCAAAAGGTTGGGCTGGTGCTTTCTTGTACAATGAAAAAGCGAAACAAGCATTGGACAATTTCTATGCACGTGAAGATACTTTGAGTTTAGGAGTGTGTAACGGCTGTCAATTGATGATTGAGCTAGGTTTAATTACTCCGGAACATGACGAAAAACCAAAGATGCTTCACAACGAAACACATAAATTCGAATCCGCCTTCCTTAACCTGAACATTGCCGAAAATAACGCTGTAATGTTACAGTCACTGGCAGGAAGCCGATTGGGTGTATGGATTGCGCATGGAGAAGGAAAATTCCAATTGCCACTGGCTGAAAGCGAATACCATATCCCGGCGAAATACAGTTATGAAGCATATCCGGGTAACCCGAACGGTTCGGATTATGCTACCGCTGCATTAGCTTCCAAAGACGGTCGTCACTTGGTGATGATGCCGCACTTGGAGCGAGTTATCTTCCCATGGAACTGGGCCAACTACCCTGAAGGGCGTCAAGACGAAGTTTCCCCTTGGATCGAAGCTTTTGTCAACGCCAGAAAATGGGTGGAAGAAACAGTGAAGAGCTAATAAAGCGAGGGAAGGTTCACAACAATCAACCCTCTTTAAATATAAAACCCGCCAGCAATGTATCGTGCCGGCGGGTTTTTTAACCTTATCTACCTTTCCCATCAATTTCCTGCTGACGGAAAACCTTCTTCCGGCACAGGTTTTCCATCAATCATCACTTTGGTGGAATACTGTACTTTCACCGGTTCTTTACAGCCGGAGATTTCATTGTTCCGGATTGTTACATCTTCCGCACCCGAAATAAATATTCCACATTCCGCATTTTCCCCTTCGATAATATTATGTTCAAACAGCAATCGTTTGTGCAAGCCCGGTACTTTGGTATTTTCCGCTTTTACGTTGACTGTAATACCACAAGCTCCATTTTGCGTTCCATCTCCTCTGCCACAATGAATAATCCGGTTGTTTCGCACCACTACATCCGCAGCCGCTACGCCCTCTTGCCAATCACCTTCCGCTCCGATGTGGATACCGGTACCTGTTGTATTTTGAAAAGTATTGTGTTCGATTAATACATTCCGGGTTTTGATCAACACTGCCCTGGCCAAATGACTCTGAATATTGCAATGAACCATTTCCACTTTTGGCAACCGGGTACTATTAATCAGATAATACTCCTCGATATTCTCCGGTAAGGCTTTGTCCAAGGTTAAACGGGTTTTCCAATAAGTATCAAATTTTTCCACTTTTAATACATTATATACTCTTATCTTCTTCAAAGACATTTTGTCTACCAGTTCCATCTTGTCTCCGACATCCGGGTAATCCAATACTTGGGCGTGGGTACCATAAGCTGTTTTCACTGCCACTTCGCATACTTTTTCCGTATTTCTCCGGGTGATAGTGTTGTAATAATTATGAATATTGGTAGCATCGTCTCCCTGTCCTTTGAATTGACAACCATCAAAACGAATTAACCCTGTACAAGAGGTGAAATGCGTTGCATCGGTATTCGTAGATTGATAATGTCCTTCTCTCGGCACCACTCGAAGCCCTTTCATCGTCACATTATGTGAACGGTGCCCGACAATACCCATTCCCGGTTGTGCATGAATCGTCACATTTTCCAAATACGTATCCCGGGATTCGTGAATCAGAATAGCCGGACGAAAATGAAAGCTATGATTCAACAAGGCTATTTTCTTCTTATGTTTTTTCTGGATTTCTTCCGAATAAATCCTCAAGGTTTGCGGACTTACTAACTTGACCTGCTCCGGAAAGTAAATTGGATAAGGTAAGAGACGGTCGGCTTGTGTATCCCAAAACATGATACGGGTAACAACCATATCTTCCTGCACCGGGAAACGCCTGTCAAATTCCACTTCCATATATCCCTTTTTCACTTTGAGCACTTTGCCCTCGCTATGCGGTTGATGTTTGTAATCAATCGTCAGGCCTTTGATAGTGATATTTTCACAATATTCCAGGCTAATAGGCTCCATCCAACCTTCACAATACAACTCGGCACCTTCAGCCTCCAAGGTAATATTTTTGGCTCCGGTAAAATCCAACCCTTTTATATAAGGATAATAGGGAGTAAAAATGACTTTTTCAGGATTCTTACCCATCTTACCGGCCAGTACATCTTTCATAAACGACACGGCCTTTTCATCCCGAAAATCGTAACGCCCCGGAGGAAAACGAAGTGTAGTTCCCGGTGATTTGCGACAATACTCCGCCGCTTTTCTCAAAGCTTCGGCATCGTTCCGGTCATCGTTGGCTTTTGCTCCAAAGTACTCTATGGATAGTGTTTTTCCCATTTGTTGAGCTTTTACAGAAAGGCAACAAAAGAGTAAAATAGCACCCCAAACTCCGTAGAATACTTTATAAAAGGACTGGTTTTTCAGGTGTTTGTAAGACATTTTTAATCATGGTTAAATCAAAGAAAGCATAGCATCTGAGTAATTTAAAAATTTGTATTGGGATTATGCCACTGAAAGGTGTTAATCCTACTAAATGTAAAAAACCTTCCAGGTTTTGAAAACCTGGAAGGTTTTTTATCCCCTCCCCGATTCAAACCTACTGTTTCAAGCTCACTTCCAAGGTGACCGTCTCCCCTTTTTTCAAAGATAATTGAACATGCGTATCATCTACTTTTTCAAAGTTTGCGTTGGGAGTGGAAACTTCACTGATTCCTTGGCGACAGGTAAGGAGCACTTTTTGGTCTGCCAGGGATTTGACAGTTACATGAATAGTTCGTTGGGTTAAATCCCAGTCCATCCGATCGATAATGGCCCGGGTACGGCACGCCACTCCTTTCACAGAACCTTTGGATAGCTGGGAAGGCAAAGCAGGTAATAATTCGATTTCACCGGGTTTGGAATATACCAACATTTCATAAAGTAATCCCGGAAAACAATTGATAGCATCCGTATTGTAAATGATTCCGGGGTTATGGTTGGTCACCAAGCTACGGTTCAGATAATTGCCTGTGAGAAACTGAATAAGTTTCTTCTCTATAAAATCGCCTCTTTTTAAGCGACTGGCAGCCAAGGACTTTATCACAATACCATGGGCGGATAAGTCCCCGTCCCCTCTTTTATCCAAGGCGACAGAGGTAGCTTTAAATAACTCGGGAGTATCTTCCGGATTGAACTCATGGGCCGGCCATACAGGATACATATGGGAAGCATGGCGGTGGTCATAATTATCGTCCAGGCTCTCCCAGGCCCATTCTTTCAAGGCGCCCTCTTCATTGATCAGGTAAGGAGGCAGTTTTGCCAAAATCCCTTCCCATTTTTTGATTTTCTCCGGATCAAGATGTAGCTCTTTGTACACAGTAATCACATCCTGCAATGCCTGTTTGGCCACGGCAATGTCCATCACCGCATTGATTGCAGTGGGTGAATCCTGTCCTTTGGGCCAGTTTTCAGGGGAATAAGAAGGGGCAAAAATATAATTGCCTTGTTCGTCTGTTTCACTCAGGAAATCCTCATAAAACAAAGCCGTTTTTTCCATTAAGGGTAACAACCGTTCTGTCAAAAATTGTCGATCCCCTGTACATAAATAATATTCATATCCCGGATACACCAGCCATTGTGCACCTGCTATCCAAAAATGCCCTGGAAATCCCGGATTGAAATGTGTATGTAAATTACGCCTTCCGGAAGTACGGGTACCCGTCAGAAACCCTCTTGCCCCGTATAAATTCCGGGCGTTCATTTCCCAGTCCGGTGCCACTCGTTCCAATAGATTCATATAACTGTCTATGGCTTCGGGCAAATTCAACAAATTCACGCCGGCCACTTGCAAATTGACATTGGCATCCAAGGTAAAGTCTCCACACCACATCGGCCGCCATTCACCTGTCCATATCCCCATCAGATTAGGCGGGTTTTCCCCATTGGAAGTGATCAATACATATTTTCCCATATCAAACACCTCTTCCAAAAATCCAGGAACGATGGAATCAGGGAGGCTGGACTGAAGTTCAAAAAGCTCTTCCGAAGAGAGATTTCGTTGATCACTACCCCCAAAATCCAAGTCGGTCCGGGTAAACATATCTCCATGTACAATCGCATGGGGTTGTAATAAAGTTTGATAGTCTTTTGTAAAACCGGAAAGGGATTTTTGAGTAGCCGGTATTTCCGTCTGATCAAAATTTTCCAAGTAATTGATTCTGGAAATCAACAGCACTTCATGGGCACCTTTAATATGAAGCTGATTTCCCTCTGCCTTTTTCTCAGCACCTTTGGCAATCACTTGTACGACCCCTTCATATCCCCTTTCAATTTTGGAATATCCCAAGCGAAAGGTCATCCACTCTTCGTCTACTTCAATTTCCGGCTCATGAATATACAGCTCTTGACTATCGGTAAGATACTTCGTGCGAGCTTCAGGATTTCCTTCTTGAAAATGTATTCCTATAGAACAGGATACAGGTTTGCCGGAAAGGTTTTTGATCTGTTGTACGATGATATTGTCCGGCCGTGAGATAAACAACTTCCGGCTCCATTGGCCATGTTCGTCTTCCCAAGTCACTTCTACCTCCCCGGTTAGAAAATTCACCCTGCGTTGATAATTTTTTACAGTACCGTGTTCCGGTTGGGAAATGCTCATGGCATAGGCCGGATGATAAGGATCAGTCCAAAGCAAACCGGAATAACCCTCTTTTTTCGCCATTTCCACAGAATAGGCGGTAGCCTCTTTATATTTTCCATCAATAATTAACTTCCGGGTTTTGTTCAGGTACTGACGGATATCCGGAGGATTTACTTGCTCAGAACCTATGTATTCGTACAAAAATTCATGGTTAAAAATGATCTGTTCCGAATGTGGTTTTCCAAAGACCAAAGCCCCCATTCGGCCATTTCCTGTCACCAGAGCGTCTTGCCATTTTTCAGCCGGATGTTTGCTCCACATGCCCCGGTTCGTCACCGGCAAGTCTGCTTGCTCCCTTGGTTGACAACCCATGACCAGATAAGGAATCAATAAGTAAAGTATTTTTTTCATCTTCATATTTTTCGGGGTTTAATTCATCAAGAAAGGCCGAAACCTTCCAGGTTTTGAAAACCTGGAAGGTTTCTATCTGCAATTCACTCTTTTGCTAAAACCAATATTACCTGCCCCTTTTCCAAGGTCAATGTCAAAGCTTGTTTCTTTACTTTCGTCTTTTTTAAAAAGACATTTCCCTTTGCAGATACTTGATAAAGTTCTACTTCCGCTACATGATCCCAGCCTATAGGCAATGTCCACACTCGCTGTTGATAACCTTCTTTGCTATACGCTACCAGGGCTTTCTCTTGCATCCAAATGGCCGGGAACAATACATCATCACCTTTTCGCAACAACTGCTGGTATTGCCTGACCGTACTATCCGCCAAATGAACTTCCACGCCCTGACTATAGCGAGCCATGCGGTTTTGCCCTTTGCCTTCGAGGGATTTTCTTTCAAACTGATTGAGGAAAAAATAAGGCACACTATTGAGGTAAAACCGTTCGGCAAATAGCCCCTGCCAATCCTTTCGTGAAGAAAAGGTGTTAAAATCCGTCCAAACTCCTTCCCCGTGCATACTGGTACCAAACAAAAACCCTAAAGCCTGGTCACCTTTCAAGTCCGGATTGATTTTTCCGCCACAATACAGTTTGGCCGGAATGTCCAGATAGCGCTGGCTGCCCTGGTTGAACCACCAGGCATAGGGAATGAGCCCACTCATATAATCGATGATAAATTCACTGGTCACATCTACCCCATGGGCCATCCAATAATTACAGATTTTCTTTTGGTATTCGGCTTCGGTAACCATACTTTCTTCATGGCCTTTGCTGGCCCGGGCAAACCAAGCATCAATATGCACTGTACCGGCTTCTTGTAAAGGGAGCATCTTTAAAAGAACTTGTATACGATGTTGAGCATACCCTTTTTCCCATTCGTTTTTGTAATTTACCTGATAGGCTTTACGACCATTATACTTCCCGATGACCATTAGAGAACCGTCTTCGTTTTTAGAAATCAGATCCTCTTTCACATACGTTTTCCACAAAGGACTGTCTTCATAAGCATCTGTCATGTTGAGATGCAGACTGACAGTGGTATGGTATTTTTTGGCTTCCCGCATCAGCCAACGCAAACTTTCTTCTGCGGTAGCATCTTCCGGCCTTTTCAAAAGCGGATTCACCTCAAACCAGGCCGGGTATTGATCATCATGCCCGTTGTATTGCCAACCTACCAGATAAATAATTTTGGGAACCGCAAGGGTTAATGCATCCGTTTACCGGATCAATTGCAAAGCGTCCTCAAAGGTATTCCCAATCAAACAGCCTCCTTTTCCATCCGGCTTAGACAAAAACATTTTGAGAACCAAGGCGTGGGAGTAGTCGTGTTGAGGCGCCTGGGCTTGTGCCCATAAGGCACACCCAACTAGTGTTAAGTAAAATTTAAAATAACGTAATAATTCAGTACCTTTAGAAAAAAGATGAAAAGGTACAGGGTCAAATTACTGCAAGAAGAAGTATCCGAGCTTAGAGCGATAATTGATAAAG
>NZ_JBDKWZ010000019.1:0-99516 GCF_039710355.1 Rapidithrix thailandica
TGGCCATGGACCGCCAATCGTTTTGCTTTATTTAATTTTAGTACAACGGAAGACGGTGTAGATGGTATTGCCGATTTCGACTGGTTTCGCTATCAAGATACCTTGTCACAAACTGAAACCAGGCAAAATACCTCCTCTTCTACAAAGACATCAACAAGTATTTGGTTTGATAAGCCAGGGAAGTCGTTTGAAGAGTCGTGCCCCATAGGAAACGGACGCCTTGGCGCCATGGATTTAGGTGGCATAGCGACAGGCCGAATTGTGTTAAACGAAAGCTCAATGTGGTCTGGGGGGGAGTATCCAGCCGATAGATTAGACGCTTATCAATCGCTGCCCGAAGCACGTGAAAAATTATTTGCTGGCGATTATGAAGCTGCATCCGAATTACTTAAGGAAAAATTTAGCTATGCCGATGGGGTAAAAGGCTGGTGGGAAACCGACCAGTTTGGGTGTTATCAAACCTTAGGGGATTTAACTCTTCAATTTAATGATGCAAGCCCTAAGTTTACAGATTACCACCGCGAGCTTGATTTAATGACAGGAATTGCCACAACAACCTATACACAAAATGGCATTACATATACTCGTGAGTTAATTGCATCAAAACCCGAAGAAATTATCGCTATGCGGATTTCGACTGACAAAGCGGGGGAGTTAAACTTTTCGGCAGCATTGTCTCGAAAAGAAATAACGGCTCCGCAAGAGCTCGCATCTCCATTTTATAGCGAAAACAATTTGCAAATCATGGAAGGGCAATTACCCTTTACACCTCCGGGAGATAATATTAATGTTGGGGGCATAAAATATATGGCGGTTTTGTCGGCTCAAATACCAAAAGGAGAGCAAGGCATTATAAATACTACTGCAAACGGCATTCAAATTAAAGATGCTACCGAAGTCATTTTATTTGTTTCAGCGGGAACCAATTTAAGAAATCCACAGTATAAGTCACAAGTTCGAGAACGGATAAAGTTAGCCGAAAACCTTTCGTTTGAAACGCTGAAATATAATGCAGCGAATCTTCATCAATCGTTTATGGAGCGTTGTAAATTAACTTTACCCGATGGTAAGAACTCGCATTTAACAACCCCCGAAAGAGTTAAGTTAGTAAATGCAGAACCTGATCCGTCATTAGCGGCATTATTCTTTCAATTTGGCCGGCATTTAATGGTAGCTGGTTCCCAACCGGATTCCCCATTGCCTTTAAATTTACAAGGCATTTGGGCAGAAGAATTGAGTACACCATGGCGTGGCGATTTTCATAGTAATATTAATTTACAAATGAATTATTGGCCTGCTGAAGTTACAGGGCTTTCGGATTGTCATTTGCCTCTATTAGAGTTTATTAAACCTGTTGCAAAAAGTGGTGAACAAACAGCAAAAGCGTATTACAATGCACCCGGTTGGATGGCCTACCATACTCAAAACCCCTGGTACGAAACGGCACCTTCCCATTTACCCGCTTGTGTTGGTCCTGTTTGTGGCGATTGGTTAACACAGCATATCTGGATGCATTATAATTTCACACGCGATAAACAGTTTTTGAAAGCTAACTATTTTTTATTAAAAGGGGCTTCAGAGTTTATGCTTTCAGCTTTGGTAAAAGACCCCAAAACAGGGAGTTTGGTTACCAATCCATCGAATTCCCCAGAAAACGAATTTTACTACACCAAAAAGGATGGTACAAAGGGAAAAACAGCGTTTTGTGTGGGCTCAACCTTCGATATGCAAATTACCCGGAGTTTGTTTGAAAACACAGCTGAAGCTGCCCGTATTTTAAAAATTGATAAAGCCTTTGCTAAAAAATTAGACAAAGCTCGATCGCAGTTAACGCCTACTCAATTGGGCAAAGACGGCCGTATTATGGAATGGCAAGAAGAATTTGAAGAGGTAGACCCCAAGCACCGCCATGTATCGCATTTATGGGGACTGTACCCAGGCAATGAAATAACCCTTGCAAGCCCAGAATTGATGGAAGGTGCCCGTAAGAGTTTGTTAGTGCGTGGCGACCATGCAACAGGTTGGAGCATGGCTTGGAAAGCCAATTTTTGGGCGCGCTTACACGATGGAAATCATGCCAATATTTTAGTAAATAATTTAATAGCCAAAAGTGCTCCCAATTTATTTGATAGTCATCCGCCATTTCAAATCGATGGTAATTTTGGAGGCACAGCTTGTGTAGCCGAAATGTTATTGCAAAGCCATGAAAAATTAGATAAAGGAGATATTATCATCGATTTATTACCGGCATTACCCGACACTTGGAAAGATGGTAAGGTGTCTGGTTTGCGAGCACGTGGAAATTTTATTGTAGATATTGAATGGCAAAACGGTCAAGTTACAAAAGCAACTGTTGAGTCTGTTAAGGGAACAAAAGCACAAGTACGATATAATGGTAAGGTTAAAACAATAGAAACAGAAGTCGGTAAAACTGAAATCACCAATTAATTTATGGTTCAAGTGAAAACAATATTCAAATCATTATGTCCTTTAACTATGTTATCAACCCGCTGTGCGAGTTAAGTTTATGCATCCAGGCACGCTGCCAACTACCCTCCTTGCTCCATTTCCTGAAGTGGTGGTATATGGCTCCAAGCTTGGTCTTATTGCTTCTAATCAGTGACTTACAGAGTAGAAGCGACCAATGAACACCTGTTTTGAACTTGTAAAGAATGGCATTGACAACCTCCCCTAAGGGAACCTTGCTGACATAGCCACGTTTGGCTTTGCTTAAATAGGGAATAAAATGCCTAATTATCTATCTTTGTTTAGAATGCGTATCATGCTCTTGGGTTTAGTGGGAGGTCAGATATCCACTAAGTCCGGAGTTGATACGTGTTTTTTCATTTTTTTATTCGTAAAGTTCAAATCACTTCAGTATTAAAAAAATAAAAAAGTATAAGACGATTAGAACGTATTCCAAATGAAAAGACCTTCTTACATCTCTACCAAAAGTACCTTTACAATTACATTATTGGTGATATTTCTGACAGTTATCGGAGTATGGTTATTGGGACTGGGAAAGGAAAGAACCCTCATCGAAAACTCGGTTTGGTCTACCGGTATCTTATCGATTTCCTTTTTTCTTTTTATTTCCATCGGATTGTATAGAGGAGTGAAATTACAAGATAACCTGGGTAAAATCACGGACCGCTTTTCGATGGAAACCGTAGGTGAATGGCATGACGGGATGTTGGCTGGTAACTTGAAATTTCCGGATGAAGGGGATAATTTCTTGATAAACCTGCTTATTTGGCTGGTACTTATGATCGTGTTCAGCATATTCATTTGGGTGTTTGGAGCGATCCTTTGGATGGGAATATTGGCATTTGTTGCCATGCTCTATTGGATCTTTTTTAGAGCGCTCAGGTTGGTTTTCAAAAAATCGATGATCTGTAAAGGCAAGCCGGATAAAAGTATGCTGTATGGTGCCGGATATACGTTGATGTATACTTGTTGGATTTATGGAGTGATCTATTTAGTGTCGTTTTGGAAGGGCTGAAAAGAGTAGGGGGTGAAGGTTGAGGACTATAGGCTAAAGAAGCAGGCAGGCCCTTCTCCCGGAGGATACGGCCTGCCATAGGACAGAAATAAAATTTCCGGAGAAATGCTATTCTTTTCAGGCAAGGACTTTTTCTTCAGTTTCTTTGCCTTTATTGCTTTTTTGAAGCTTCTTAAACTTTCGATACTGAATATAAGAAACTACTGCGAGCAAGGCCACGAAAGCGATGGTCCAATACACAAAGTCGGGCACTGGTACGGGATCGCCTTTGGCGTAGGAATGTAAACCCGCCAAATAGTAATTTACACCAAAGGAGGTCATCAAAATAGAGGCAAACGCTAACAAGCCGGCCAGGTTAAAAGCATAATGCCCCTTCATGCCCGGAACGAAACGCATATGTAGAACAAATGCATATACTATGATACTGATCAATGCCCAGGTTTCTTTGGGATCCCAGGCCCAGTAGCGACCCCAGGATTCATTGGCCCAAACCCCTCCTAAAAATGTACCGACTGATAAGAGAAACAGTCCGATGGTCATGGACATTTCGTTGATACAGGTCAATTCCGTAATACTTTTACTCAGGGCCTTTTGGTTGTTTTCATTTTTGAAAATCATAAAAAACAAACTGAGTGTACCGAGTAAGGCCGACAAAGCAAGGGGGGCATAACTTCCGACAATTATTGCGACATGGATTTTAAGCCAGTAAGATTTCAGCACAGGTACCAGGTTGGTAATCTCCGGGTTAAGCCAATCCAGCCAGGCTACAAAAAGTAACGTACCGGAAAAAAGAACGGAAAGGGGTAAGGTAAAATCGGATTTTTTGCTGAAGACCCAACCAAATAGTAACAGTGACCAAGATACCAAAAGGGTCATTTCGTAGCCATTACTCCAAGGAGCATGCCCACCGGCATACCAACGTAAAAGCAAGTTGAAGGTGTGTAAGAGAAAGACGGCCATCGATAAAGCCAACATAAACCACCAGGAGGCTTTTACCCAAGTCCGTTTAACAGCAAAAACTCTCACAATTGCCAGGACTAACATGATGGGCCCTAATATCCAACAAACTTTAAAGAGAAAGCTAAACAAGTCGAGCCGGTTGTATAAGAGTTCGGCTTTGACTTGCTCTTCAGCTGGTAACACTGCTTCACCCATCTTGTTTTGATAGGTTTTAATATAGTCCAAATACTCTTCCGGTTTTTCCCATTGCTTATCGGTACGGGCTTGTTGAATGCTTTGATAATAGATCGGTAGAATATTTTTGACAAATACACTGTCCTCACCCTTGAACACGGAAGCATCTTGTTGCCCAGGGTACCAGGTATGCGAAGGATCATTGGGCAGAGGAAAGATTTTTAAATATTTTCCGCTAAGGGTATGATATAGAATATTAAACCGTTCATCCACATTGATCAATTCATTGTCCAATTCGGAGCGTTCGGCAGGTTTTTTCAAATTGGCTTTTTCTACTTGTTCGAATAAGAGGTAATTGCCTTTTTCATCAAAAAAGTCCCGGAAAGCTGCCAGGCTTTTTGAATTCACAGGGACAATCTTTTGAATTTCCTTCCCTTTTTTAGGATCAATCTTGATTAAGGGAATGAACGACCAAGCTGTTGGTTCGGCATTGATAGCCAAGAACACCTGATCGGCTGAGTACGTATAAGTTTCTTCTTTTACTTGAAAAGTATAATGCGTTTTGCGCATCAACTTTCTTAAAAATTCGGAAGCCAGGGAATTGATGGGTTTGATGCGTCCGTCCAGGTCTTGCACCAATAAGGCCCCAAAGTTATCCGCATGATTGGGTGCGATGTATTGTAGCGAAAGCCAATGGGTAATGTCTTCTTCATTGAAAGATTCCAATGAATCAACTTCGTTTGCTCTTGAAGAATAGGGGAGAGCGACAAGTAATGTCAAAAATACGGCTACCGGGACGCTTCGTTTTTTCAAGGAATTCAATTGTTTGTTTAATTGTAAAAAGCGGGAACCCTTACCGAATAAGGTAAGGAACATACCCAATCCCATGAGAAAGTAGCCCATATAAGTGATTTGTGTACCCCACCAATCGTGATTTACAGAGAGTACGGTACCTTTTTCATCCGTATCATAAGAGGCCTGAAAAAAGCGATACCCTTTGTAATCAAGTACATTGTTCATGAAAATACGGGTGGGCGTTTCTTGACCTGCATCCATCACGGTGACCTCACTGGCATAGGATGAGGGGCTTTGTGAACCCGGATACCGCTCCAATTGAAAATCCCGCAGATACAATGAAAAAGGAAGCTCGTGAACTTTCGGTCCATAACTCAGTACACAGTCGGCTCCTCCCACCTGTATTTGCTCTGGCCGGCTGATAAATCCTTGAGCAGACCATAAGTTCGCCTGTTGCGTTTCCCCGTTAAAGCTTACTTTCACAATCGTTAAATCGTCCAGTTGCTTGGCTTTTTCTTTGTCTTGACAAGTCACATATTTTAGCGAAGAATTGGCATGAATGGCCGGTATGGTAAACCGCAAGTTGTGGTGTTGATAGAGGGTGCGGAGTTTCAGTTTGGAATAACTCCCCCCCGGCAATATTCCCGCTTCCTGTGTATCCATATGCATAAATTGTAAAGGGACAGGATGACACATATAAAACCCGGAGTCCGTTTCGACCAAAGAGATCGTATTTTTTGTTTGGGGGCCAAATTGGAACGTCAGATGTTTGGTGTGGACTTGTTGCCCTTTTTGCAGAAAATGGTCCTTTCGCCCGGATGAGTCGGCCACAACTAACTGTAATAGTGCGCTCCCTTGGGTGTCTGGTATGATTTGAGGCTCGGCTTGTGGTATAAACTGAACAACTTCCAGGGCAATGGTTTTGTCTCCCATAGAGATTTCTTGATGGAAATCATGGTCGAAAAGACCTAGTTTTTCCTGAAATTCAAAGGCTTGTTGCCAGCCTGGAGTTTCGATCATTCCCGAAAGGTAAAATTTCTCTGTAATCATCCGGTTGTTGGCTTGGTTCTCCCGGATGCGGAGGATGCCTTCAAAACCCAGATAGCGGGTCACCCAGGCTCCTGCCAACACCAAAATGAAGGCGAGGTGAAACAAGAGAATCGGGAGTTTTTTTCTTTGTAAAAGTTTATATTTGAAAATATTTCCAATAAAGTTTACTCCTAACAGGAGCATGATCCACTCAAACCACCATGCTTCGTAGACCAGGTTGCGGGCAGCCGGAGTACCAAAATCATTTTCTACAAACGTGGCGGTTCCCATTGCCAAAGCATAAAGGAAAAATAAAACCAACGTTGTTTTTCCACTCACTATAAGACTCCAAATAGTTCTCATTATTGGTTCACGGATATGGTTATTAAGAATAAAGAATTGGGGGATTGAAAGAATGAATATTTCGGAAGGTTAAACTTTTTACTTGTGGGAGTCACCTCCTTCTCTTTTTTCAATAGAGGTGTTGATATAATAATACACCTCTATTGAAAATCTATTTACCCGTTTATTGCTGACTGATTTCTACATCCTGTTTTCCCGGAGTCTTATTGTTTGCCATCCAGGTAGGCAAGAGGTTTTTCTTAAATTCCGCCTTCTCTGATTTTAATTTTTCCATGTCCAGACCTACAAATACTTGAGCTTTTTCTTTGGTATTGATATCCGGATAAGGTACAGGCTGATTGTGTCCTAATTCGGAAAGCAACCGAGCCAATTTAATCCTTGCTTCTTGCGCAATGTCGATGCCTGAGCCGACTACCCGGCTGATTTCCACCGGAGAGTGGAAAGATCCTCCATGAGAAGCAGCCGCAAAATCCCAACGCCATTGTGCATGACGAATGTCCTGAAGGATGGCTTTCATTTGGCTTTCGGAAGCACCCAGTTCCCAGGCTTTGCCAGCCTCTACATGGGCACGAACAAGCAATTCTTCCAGTTTATTCTGATTGAATTTGATCTGGTTCTGACGGGTATAAACATCTTCGATCAAGTCTTTGGCATCCTCCCGGTGGCATACCTGGCAAGAGTTGGCCACGTTGTTGAGCGGAGATTGGATATGGTGGTCGGTGAATTTCTGTCCACCTTCACTGGTGTAAGGCATATGACAATCGGCACAAGAAACGCCCCGTTTGGCGTGGATTCCGGTGCTGAAGACTTCATAGCCGGGGTGTTGGGCTTTTAACATTGGCGTTTTGCTGATGGCATGCGTCCAGTCCGAAAACTCGATTTCATCGTAATATTTTTCCATATCTTCTACACTCGTTCCGTTTTTCCAAGGAAAGACCAGGTAGGGAATCCCTTCTTTTCCGGGAAGCTTTTTGTTAAAATAGTATTCTACATGGCATTGAGCACAAACCAAAGAGCGCATTTCCTGATGAGAAGCCTGGTTGATATCTTTTCCCATCGCTTCAAACGCCTCGATCAAGGCCGGACGCGAAATTTGAAGACTCATCGTATTCGGCTCGTGGCAATCTGCACATCCAATAGGGTTTACGACCTCAGCACCTTTGTCAGCCCACTTTCCGGAGTAAAATTCGGCAATTCCATTTTCATTCATTAAGCGGGGCACATCCGGACTTTTACAGGTCCAGCAAGTACTGGGCATGGGGCCATCGCCTTCTCCTTTCGGGCCTCCGGTACGCAAGGTATTATGAATATCATCAATGGCATAAAAGTGCCCGCGAGGCTGGCTGTAATCTTTGGAAAAACCATAGCCTGCCCAAAGCACTACCATACGAGGGTTTTCGTCCAATGCATCGCGAAGAGCGTTGCCATTGTGCAAGCTTTTGAAAGTGGTATCTGATGTTTTTAAAAACGATTGATATTGACGGGGATAGTTTTTGCCCCAAACGTCATTGCGCGGCTCATTGGCACCGATTTCCGTTTGCGGTTGATAAGCAAAGCGCGCTTCTGTCTTCCGGCTGACAATGCTCGAAGCCAATATTCCCAGAAAAAAGAAAAGGATTACGGTGGCTATGAATAGTAGCCAATTGCGTACGTTAGTTTTACCAGCCATTGTTTCGTTGATTTAATCTATGATTCAGAGTTTTAATTTTTTTTTATGAATTTTTAAAGGCCGTCATTTTAATGAAAGCCACTTTAGAGATGTGATTGACTACTGGTCGGAAGTCTTTTGAGTTTTGTCCTTTTCCATCTCTTTTTTGATCCACTCCGGCACTATCAGTTCTTTTTCCTCTTGTGATTTCAAAGGCTCAATATGATATCCGATTGCCGAAAGGCTTCTTACTCTGCCATGGGGTACTTCCCGGTGGCATTCCCAGCACAAGCGGTTGGTGCGACTGTTGATGTGATCGGCTACCCAAGAGGCGGTTTGAGCGTCAGTCACCTGATCGGTATGACAACGGATACAGTTGTCTTGAACTACTGCTACCGAAGGCGGCCGCATCTTGATGGTTTGAGGTTCCATGCGCAGGGTGAAAACAGAGGCATGGTACAAACCGTCCTTCGCTTTAAAATAGTAGGTGTTGGCTATATGATCATGGGGTACATGACAATCGTTGCAACTGGCCACTTCCCGGTGAGAACTATGTTTGTAAGTAATGTACTGAGGCGTCATCACATGGCAATTGATACAGGCCCGCGGATCATCTGACAGATAGGAATACGCTTCGGATAAGCGGATCATATAGATGCCCAACCCCAGAATTGCTCCTAATAAAATGATCACCGGAACTTGCCATTTTGGCGGTGGAATTAAAAATTTAAACATGCTCAAGGTTGTGTAGTGTATTTGTTTGCCTGAGCTAAATTATCATTCTTTCTATTGAAATTAAAGAGGTATTTGGAGGTAAAAAAGATGATTTTAATCATGGTTTTTAGGGAGAATATTTTTTATAGAAGAAAAGTGTAAAAAACAGGTTCTGTGTCTTTTGAGGTACTTCGCTTTATTTTTGAAACATTTTTCAGGAAAAAGAAAAAGGTTAATTCACTTCTTTATAAAAAAATATAAATTCCGTAGTTATTTGTCAGGGAAAAGCGATTGGTACTTGTCCTAAGGAAAAAGACATTCGAAAAATATGAAAGGAAGAAGAAAATTTCTACAACAACTCACGATTGGTTCGGCAGGTTTGATGTTGCCTTTTACTTCTGTGGCATTGGGTAAAACCCACAAATGGAAATCGTTGAAATTTGGCGTGATTGCCGATCCGCACAAAGACATCATCCCGGATGCGGACCAACGGCTAGAGGCCTTTATCGAAAAAGCAGAGGAAGAAAAACCTGATTTTATAATCAATTTGGGTGATTTTTGTTTTGCCAAGGAGCAAAATAAACCTTTTTTAAAGCGCTTCGAACAAGTAAAAGTTCCAACCTATCATGTCCTTGGCAATCATGATATGGATTATAATACCAAAGAGCAAATGATGGAATTTTTGGAGATGCCCGGAAAGTATTATTCTTTTGATAGCCAAGGTTATCATTTTGTGGTACTGGATGCGAACTATCTGTATCAGGACGGTACGTTTACCGACTATCAAAAAGGGAATTTTTATGTAGATTTCAATGTAAGAACTTTTATTGACGACCGTCAAATCGAATGGTTTCAAGCCGATTTGGAGGCGACTTCCAAGCCTACCATTGTTTTTTCTCATCAAGGCTTGATGCATCATCAAATGGGAGTAAAGAACCGGTTAAGACTTCAGTTAATTATGGAACAAGTCAACCAAAAGGCCGGGTACAATAAAGTAATAGCTTGTCTTAACGGGCATAACCATATCGACTTTCACCGGGTGCTGAATGGTATTCATTATTTTGAAATCAACAGTATGTCATATCATTGGTTTGGGCATAAGAAATTTTTAAACCATTATGACTCACAGCTTTTGGAACAATATCCCCATTTACCCAATATGGGTATGTACAAAGAGGCTTTGTATGCCTTTGTTTCGATTGAGCCCAAAGGAGGGATTTTAAAAGTACAAGGAGTGCGTAGTCAATGGGCGCCTGTTACTCCGGAGCGAGTGGGAATCCGTAAAGGTATTTTCGGAAGTGAAGGCACTCCGCAAATTTCCGATTACGAAGTAAAGTTATAGCTTCCCGGAAAATCGTAACAAAACAAAGGACTCCCCTTGACTTTATTAAGTGGAGCCCTTTTGTCGTTTGGTTAGGCAAGGTCAATTTCTTGTGTGAGATATACATCCTGAATCAAGTGCAATAACTCAATTCCCTCTTTCATCGGGCGTTGGAAGGCTTTGCGTCCGGAGATCAATCCCGAACCTCCGGCTCTTTTGTTAATCACGGCAGTTTTCGCAGCTTCGGCAAAATCAGAGGCTCCTTGAGAAGCTCCGCCGGAGTTGATCAATCCGATCCTGCCCATATAGCAGTTGGCTACTTGGTAGCGGCACAGGTCAATGGGGTGGTCGCTGCAAAGCTGTTCGTACATAGCCGGGTGGGTTTTGCCAAATTTCAATTGGGTAAAACCGCCATTATTGGTAGGGAGTTTTTGCTTGATCAAATCGGCCCGTAGTGTGACGCCGAGGTGATTGGCTTGCCCGGTCAGGTCGGCTGCCGTATGAAAATCCGTGGAACCCTTTTTGAAATCACTATTGCGCAAATAACACCAAAGCACGGTGGCCATGCCCAACTCATGGGCTTCTTCAAACGCCTGGGCAATTTCCACCATTTGCCGGTTAGCTTCTTCCGAACCAAAATAAATCGTAGCGCCTACTGCTACTGCACCCAGTTCCCACGCTTCGCGCACAGAGCCAAACAGTACTTGATCGTATTTATTCGGGTAAGTCAGTAATTCATTATGGTTGATTTTGACAATAAAAGGAATTTTATGGGCATATTTCCGGGACATTAAGGCCAAGCCTCCGAAGGTCGTAGCAACTGCGTTGCATCCTGCTTCGAGAGCTAATTCCAAAATATTTTCCGGGTCAAAATAAATCGGATTAGGCGCAAAAGAACTACCGGCTGTATGTTCGATACCTTGATCTACCGGCAATATAGAAAGATAGCCACTACCCGATAGTCTGCCTGTATGGTAAATTTGCTGCAAGCTCCTCAGCACTTGCGGTGAACGGTTACTATGGCCAAAAGCATTGTCCAAATGATCAGGGCCGGGGAGGTTCAGTTGTGTCTTGCTAAGGGTAGTACATTCATGTTGTAGTAAGGCTTCTGCTTCTTTGCCCAGAAGGGAAGCGATGTGATCCATGGTGTTCATAATTGATGTGTGTTTAAAGGTTTTTGTTTATTGTTGAAAGAGAACCAAAATGACTTGGAAGAGAAGCGCAATTGAGGAAGATTACTTCATTTTCCTATTCCATTTTATCCTTTCTCACTTTTATAAGAAAGATAAAAAAGGAATTCATTCTTTTCAAATGTAATCAGGCATTCCATCATAAAAGAAATGGCGAACAATGACTTTCTGAAAGGCTGTGAAAAATTGCTTTTTGTGATGGATAGAGATTCAGAGGGATATAAAATATGAGTAGGTGAGATAACCCGAAGCTCAAGATATTTAAAGAATTAATAGTTTAATAACCCTGACTTTTATTCCATATAATCTGTTTTTAAGTATTTGGCTATCATGGTTTTATTGATGATTGTGTCAAGTAGGGTTTACCTCCTTTCTCAAGCCCTGTTATTTGCTATCTTGAAAATTTATTTTTTACTATATGTATACTTTTTATTAAAAAAGTTTAGTATTTTTAAACTTAAAGAAGTACTATTCTCCTATATAGACAGGATTGTGAGATGTTACTGATTATACTTTGAAAGTACTCGTTTATTTGAGAATATATAAACCTTTGATTCAGATGTTAAAACTTGTCGTTTTTGATATGGCGGGTACCACCGTCAACAATACTTTTGGCGTACATGACAGCCTGATTGCTGCTTTTGCCAGTGAAGGCATTTCCATCGATCGGCAATTAGCCAATAAATCCATAGCAGTACCTAAGCCGGTAGGGGTGCGCAGGATATTGGATGCGGTAAAAGGAAAGGGGCATTGGGAAGAAATGCAGGCAGTAGCTATTCACGAAAGGTTTCAAAAAGAAATTATTCGATTTTATCAGGAAGATAAAAGTGTAGAGGAAATGCCAGGTTGTGTGGAGTTGTTTAAAAAATTAAAAGCCAAAGGAATCAAAATTGGGATTGATACGGGATTTGACAGACGGACAGCCAATGTTATTATCGAGCGTTTGAAGTGGCTTGAGAAGGGTTTGATTGATGCCAGTGTAACCAGTGATGAAGTGGAAAAAGGCCGGCCCTATCCGGATATGATTGTCCGGCATATGGAACAATTTCAGATTGGGTCTGCTAAGGAAGTGGCGAAAGTAGGAGACACTCCGGCTGATATTCAACAAGGGAAAAATACGGGTTGTGCTCAGGTCATTGCCATAAGTTCAGGAGCATTTACTCTTGAAGAGCTCCAACGGGAAGAACCGGATATAATCATCCATCATTTGTCGGAATTGTTAGAGATCTGGAATCTATAACGTAAGTGCTTATCCATCGAATCGTAAAGGGGCCCTATCCAAAGGCATATGAATGACCCGGCACTGAGGGAAGTGTTGATGTAAATATTCTTTAAAAACCTCCAGGGTATCAATAGAAATATGTTCGGGAGCTTTGGGATAGTGATTGTACACCAAATATTTTACCTCAATATTTCGATGCAGACAGGCCTCCAGTGACAATAAAGTATGATTGATGCTTCCCAAACGGGCCGAGCTGACCAAGGCCAATGGAAATTGATGCTCCTGAATAAAATCAATAGTGGTGTATCCCGGTTTGACCGGAACCAGCAAACCTCCGGCACCTTCTACCAATACGGTTTCATAAGAGGTTTGTAACTGTTCAATACTTTGTAATATGACGGAAGGATCAATTTCTTGTTTTTCCAAGGCAGCCGCCAAGTGGGGAGATGCCGGATACTTAAACACATAAGGGCAGGTCGCTCCCTGGTAATCTTCCGGAAGAAGGTCAATACCACAGAGCTTACGATGTGTTTGAATATCTTCCGAAATGCCTTGGCAACCTGTTTGGGCCATTTTGTGGGTGATTACTTTTTGCCCTTGATCCATTAGGTATTTGGCCAATAAACCGGTGAATATACTCTTGCCCGCGTCCGTATCGATAGCACTGATAAAAAGAGGTTTGTTCATGATGTTGGATCTTAATGATTGGTCAATCGTGGTCTTATTTTTTTCTTAAAATGATGATTTGTGGATGGTAAGTAAGCTTGACAGATCCGTTATGTTGACTGAATTGGCGGATATATTCTTCTTGAAACTGTTGAAATTTCCCGGGTGTCCACTTTTGCCTTTGAAGGCCGTTCACTCCGGTTTTTTGTAAATGCTTCAATACCTCTTTCGGGCAGGCAAAGTAGAGAGTTTCCCAAAACTCCTCGGTGTATGCTATTTCAAATATCTCTTGAAGTTCATGACTCCAACTACTTAACTCATAGTAGGTTAAGCCGCTTCCCGTTAAGGTTTTTATTTCTTTGAAATTTTCATTGCCAAAGGTGCTGAATGCAATCAGTGCCCCCTTTTTCAACGATGTATGGACCTTCTTTAAAAAGGCAAAGGGTGATTCAAACCATTGTATGGTAGAGCCACTGATCAGCAAATCCGTGGCTGTAGGGATATGTATCTTTTCCCCATCTCCCCAGCAATACTGTACGGATATTTGAGGATGGTTCTGTAAAATGACTTCGAGCAAAGGTTTTACCTCCGGTACCAGGTCGTTAAGGATGAGATGCTTGACAATCGCTTTTTCTAAAAAACACCGGGTCAGGGTTCCGGTTCCGGTGCCAATTTCAACAGCATTCTCAAAAACACTTCCTCCAAGTTCCAAGGTCTTATTGACGAGTTTTTCAGCGACTTTCCTTTGTACTTGAGCTTGTCCGGGATAAGATGCTAAACTCCGTTGAAACCGCTTTTTGACCACTGTCTTATCCATCTTCATACACTTAGTAATTGTTCCCAATTTTCAAAGAAATGAAAAGGAGCATGTGCTGCATCTAGCGTGTGCACCTCCGTACCACGTCCGTTCCAAAAATGAAGTAAATTTTTTATGGGAAAGATCCTGTCCTGGTTACCAATCAACGCCTTATCCCAGTTAAAGGAGGGAGTGGGGAGGGACATTACCTTCTCCAGGAAAAATGCCAGTTCTTCCCGCTGGTTTTCCAGGGTTCTTTGAGGGGGTGTAAATTGTTGAAAAGCACTTTTGCTTCCCAGCATTCTGAAAAAGAATTTGTCGCGCGAAGCCTCTGAAAAATGATCCAACGTACCTTGAAAAGTCGCAATGGGAATGCCCAACTCATCGTGAATGGCAGACAAAGTGCCGTTGATGGCGATGGTTTTAGTAAAAGGAAAGGTGTTGTTTTCAAACACATTCCCAGCTGCCCAAACACCCATGGACCATGCTACCAAATATACTTTTTGATAAGCTTCTAAAAATTGCCAATCTTCCTTCCAAGGGAGGTGGTACGAATGAATATAGCAAATGTCGGAGGTGTCAGAAGACAGGTGCGTCACGATTTGCTCATCGAGTCCCCAGCCCCCAAAGAAAAGGATAAGTTCTTGCGTTTCTTTTTCTCTTTTATTCCAAACCAGCTTCATAGGCTTTCAATGCTTCAATCAATAGGTTTATTTGTGATTCCTCCATCCCTGCATGTAATGTAAACCGGACCCTGGCAGTGCCTTTTGGTACGGTCGGATGCCGGATCGGCAAAGCATAGATTCCCTTGCTTTGTAAATACCCGGAAAGGTTTTCTGCTTGTTCATTACTGCCCACCACCACCGGTACAATATGTGAATCGCCCGGCACGGCAAAGTTCGAAAATTTCGTCAGTTCATTGCGAAGGTTTTGGGTGATTTGTTGTAGATGATTTCTTCTGTTTTGAAAATCAGAGAGTTGCTTAAGAATGAAATAAGTCCAGGCTACATTGACCGGAGGGAGACCTGTCGTAAAAATCAAACTCCGCATTTTATTGACAAGAAAGTCTTTAACTATCTGATTGCAAATGAGATAGGCGCCTTGTGAGGCCAGGGCTTTTCCAAATGTTCCCACAATCAAATCGACTGCTTGCAGGCACTGGGCTTCTTCGGCACAGCCCAAGCCCTTGTCGCCCCGTACGCCAATTGCATGGGCTTCATCCAGATACAAAATGAAGCCGTATTTTTTCTTTAAGGCAAGTAAAGCTTGTAAATCGGTCGTATCCCCATCCATACTGAAAATCGACTCAGTGACTACATAGATACATTTATGGGTTGAAGCGTGCCTTTGTAACAAGTTTTCCAAATGCTTGAAATCCTGGTGCTTGAACCGGACAAAGTCGCATGAAGCCAAGCGAAAACCATCGATCAGACTGGCATGCACCATTTTATCCGCAATGATTAAATCATCTTTATGGCATAAGGCAGAAAGGATACCTGTGTTGGCATGGTAGCCACTGTTCAAAATCAAGGCGGCTTCCCGTTGAAAAAGAGTGGCTAGTAGCTCTTCTGTCTTTAAATATTCTTTATGATTGCCTGTGAGTAGCCGGGAAGATGAAGCACTGAATGGGAATAGGGAAATATCCGGGTGTTTTTCAAAAAACTCTTTTTGTAAATGAGGTAAATCTCTCAAACCCAAATAATCATTGGATGATACATCCAGTAACTCTTTACCTGGCGGAGATTTTAAAAAACGGTGATTTTTACCTTCCTTTAGTTGGCTTAACTCCTGTTGCAAGGCTTGCTCAAACGTGTTCATGGTATGTATCGATTAGTCTATTTCAGCTCGTTTACAAGGGTCGATGAATTTCATGGGATAAGAGGATTACAAACTTAAAAGCTTGTTCGATGAGATGCAGGCCTGGGTTAACCTTTTGTCCACCTTCACTTCTTTTCTTCTATCCTTTCGTCCATACCTTTTTTGCAAGCTTAAGGAATTGTCTGCTTTTGGAGCGTAGTAGATGAGAATTTTTTCTATATTTTTATCTCTTCAAGTCCTTTTCGGAAGAATTGCTTTCATGAATTATGGAGGTAACCGGTATTTCAATCAATGATTTAAAACAAGCAAAATGAAAAACTCACTTCCCTTCACCATCCTTAGTCTATTACTTCTGTTTTTTAATACGGCCACAGCGCAAAAGCAAGCGGATCTTTTAGCTTCCCAGACTTACTATCAGGGATTGGTGGACTTTTACTATGATTCCTTGAATGATAAAATTTATTTTTCGGTGAGTAAGTCGCAATTGAATGAGGAAATTTTATACATTCATTCTTTGGCTACAGGCGTAGGGTCAAATGATATCGGTTTGGATAGGGGGCAATTAGGGGCTGAACGAATTGTAAAATTTGAGAAAGCCGGAAATAAGCTTTTGTTAGTACAACCTAATTATAAATTCAGGGCCAAGAGTAATAATGCCGCAGAAGTAGCTGCTATGGAGCAAGCATTTGCACAATCAATATTGTGGGGATTTAAAATTGAACAAGAAAACTCCGGACGTTATTTGATAGACGCTACAAACTTTTTATTGCGTGATGCCCATGGAGTAAGCCGGACTTTGGCCCGGAAAAACCAAGGGAATTACGCATTGGATTTGACCCGGTCCGCATTTTATTTACCCAGGACGAAAAATTTTCCTAAAAACACCGAATTTGAAGTGACCCTTACTTTTACAGGAAAGCCCGAAGGTCGTTGGATAAACTCCGTTACTCCTAATGCCGAAGCCGTTACCGTACGTCAGCACCATAGTTTTGTCTCCTTACCTGACAATAATTACCAAGCACGGAAATTTGATCCCAGAGCGGGTTACTTTTCGATGGCCTATTATGATTATGCGGTACCGTTAGGAGTGCCATTGGAGCAAAAATTTATTGCCCGGCACCGTTTGGAAAAGAAAGATCCCAAGGCGAAAGTAAGTGAACCGGTCAAACCTATTGTATATTATTTGGATCCCGGTACTCCCGAGCCGATCCGTTCGGCTTTGCTGGACGGGGCCCGTTGGTGGAATCAGGCGTTTGAAGCCATCGGTTACAAAGAGGCTTTTCAGGTAAAAATGCTACCGGATGGAGCAGATCCGATGGATGTTCGCTATAATATGATCCAGTGGGTGCATCGCTCTACCCGGGGGTGGTCCTATGGGGCTTCTGTCATCGACCCTCGAACCGGAGAAATCATCAAAGGGCACGTGACTTTGGGCTCACTCCGGGTGCGTCAAGACTATTTGATTGCGGAAGGCTTGTTAGCCCCTTATAAAGATGGCGAAAAGGTGCCGGATGCAATGGAAAAAATGGCTTTGGCCCGTTTGCGCCAGCTCTCGGCTCATGAAGTGGGACATACCCTGGGTTTGGCCCATAGCTATGCATCCAGTACCGAAGGCAGAGCCTCCGTGATGGACTATCCGCATCCTTATGTTTTTGTAAAAGGCGGAAAGATTGTATTGGACAATGCTTACGATGATCGAATCGGAGCCTGGGACAAGGTGGCTATTGCTTATGGGTACCAGGATTTTCCGGAAGGCACAGATGAAAATAAAGCCCTGAATGATATCATAAGCGCTTCTTTGAAGGAAGGCTTGACTTTTTTGTCAGATCAGGACGCCCGGCCTCAAGGTAGTGCCCATCCGAATGCACATTTATGGGACAATGGTAAAGACGTTGTGGCAGAACTGGAGCGAATGATGGAAATCAGGAAAATAGCCTTGACGAATTTTGGGGAAGAAGCCATTCGAAAAGGGGAAGCTTTGGCTAAATTGGAGGAAGTGTTGACTCCCCTGTACTTCTTTCACCGCTATCAAACGGAAGCTGTAGCCAAAGTGTTGGGGGGATTGGAATACCGCTATGCTTTACGGGGTGACGGGCAGTTTGCTACGAAAATGATTGACCCGGAGTGGCAGAAAAGGGCTCTGGAAAGTTTGGTCAAAACCTTGGACCCAAGTTTTCTGGCATTGAATGAAGAATTGATGGCACAAATACCGCCCAGGCCTATGGGTAGCTACCGCAATCGTGAAATTATAAAAGTCAAAACCGGAATGACGTTCGATCCCTTATCAGCTGCCGAGTCCGCTGCGGATATGACGTTGAGTTTATTGCTACATCCCGAAAGGGCCAACCGCTTGGTGGAATATCATGCCCGGAATGAAGAGCAGCCAGGTTTGGAGTATGTTATTAAGCGTTTGATTAAAACGACCATTATGAAGCCTTTTCCGAAAAATTTTGAAAAAGAGGTTCAAATGACCATAGACAATGTCGTATTACAAAAGTTGATGGAGTTGGCCGTGAATCCCAAATCTAGCAATAAAGTGAAGGCTATTGCGCATTATCACTTGGACTTGTTGAAAGAGTGGCTAGAAGATAAAGCGGAATATGCATTGCCTGAATCAAAAGTTCATTATGGATATGGTTTAAAATTAATTAAGGCTTTTGAAAAGGAACCGGAAAAATACAAAGTATCAGATCTGTTACCACTTCCGGATGGCTCACCCATCGGGATGGAGTGGGGATGCGGGCAGTAGGGAGGGAGTTTAAGGTGTTAGGGATTAGTGGGGGAAATTAGCTAAACTAACCCCTAACACCTGATCTCATAATAGTTTTGAGAGTTTTACCCTTCTCGAGCTACTTCCACCATTGCTTGGGTTAGTTTACTTAGTTGTTCTTTTTCCATTATAAATGGAGGCATCGTATAGATTAATTTACCAAAAGGCCGTATCCACACGCCTTTTTTTACAAATTGAGCCTGGACTTTGGCCATGTCAACCGGAGCTTTCATCTCAATGACTCCGATAGCGCCCAACACCCGGACATCTTGTACAGCATTTAAGTGTCTGGCTTCTTCAAGTTCCTCGCGAAGTTGTGTTTCAAGTGACCGGATACGCAATTTCCAGTCACTATCTAGCAATAGTTGAAGGCTGGCATTTGCTACGGCACAGGCTAGTGGGTTCCCCATAAAGGTAGGGCCGTGCATAAACACTCCGGGGGCTTGAGAAGAAATCGTTTCCGCTACTTTTTTCGAAGTCAAAGTGGCTGCAAAGCTCATGTAACCACCCGTCAGGGCTTTTCCTAAGCAAAGAATATCGGGACTAACCTGAGCGTGATGACAGGCAAATAACTCCCCGGTTCGACCGAATCCCGTGGCGATTTCATCACAAATCAATAAGATGTCCAGTTCATCGCAAAGCTTTCTTAATTCTTTTAAATATTGCGGATGGTAGAACCACATACCCCCGGCCCCTTGCACAATAGGTTCCAGAACAACCGCGGCAATTTCTTGGTGGTTTTCCATCAGTAGGTTTTTCATGGAAGTAAAGCTTTCCGGGTCCCAGTCACCTCCAAACCGGCATTGAGGTTGCTCGGCAAAGTGTTGCACATTCAAACGGCCTTTCCAGATGGTATGCATACCCGTACCCGGATCGCATACGGACATAGTGTGCCAGGTATCTCCATAATAGCCATTGCGGATGGTGGCAAATTTGCATTTGTGAGTATTACCTCTCGCATGCCAATATTGCAAAGCCATCTTTAATGCTACTTCTACCGCTACCGAACCGGAATCGGAAAAAAAGACCCAGTCTAATGAAGAAGGAGTGATTTCCACTAGTTTTTTAGTGAGAGCCACGGCTGGTTCATGAGTAAGCCCCCCGAACATAATATGGGCCATTTGTCCGGTTTGCTTGTGAATAGCTTCGTTTAACACCGGGTGATTATATCCGTGAATCGCAGCCCACCAAGAGGACATACCATCCACTAGTTTGCGGTCATCCATCAATTCTATCCACACACCTTTAGCCGATTTTACCGGATAAACAGGCAGGGGGGTAGTGGCTGATGTATAGGGATGCCATATATGTTGTTTGTCGTACGAAAGCAATGTGCTGATATCGTTCATAGGTTTGATTTTCTTTTGAAAACAGCTCCAAAACTATAAAACCCGAAGGGAGTATTGTTATCCCTCCGGGTTTATTTTTCATCCAGATCGTATGTTACTTTAGAGAACGTTAATTTGTTCTTTTGTCAATCCGGTCAGCTCAATGATTTCCTCAATAGAATATCCTTTCGTCAAGAGCTTTTTAGCAATGTCTAGTTTCCCTTCCACAATTCCTTCTTGTTTACCTTCCAATCGTCCTTCTTCTTTGGCCGTATCCAATGAATTCTTCAAGTCTCTGTAGTATTTTAAGCTGTCTTCATAGGATCGTACCTGTTCGGGAGTAAACCGGGCAATTTCTGCCGTCTCGAACAATTTTTCAAAAATCCGTTCCCGAAGTTTATCGGGGATGCTGTCAAGCCGGTTCAGGTTTCTGATTACATACAACCATTTGTCAAAGTGGGTCTCCAGTTCATCCACGGTTTTGTTGAACTTGGGCATTTCCAGGTAAATGAAAGTCAATTTATGATAAAAGACTTCATTGGTTTCAATGTCTTTGAGTTTGATATCGTATCGGAATTTGTCCGGATCGTCCTTATCTTCATCAAAGATAAAATCGAGAATGGCAATGGTATACACGGCTTTCAGTTCGTAATTCCAGTCGGCTCTTTTGGCCTGCTCCCGGATGGGAAAGGTGGAGTAATAGACGGTTCTGTCTTTAAAGAAGTTTTGCTTGGTTTTTTGCAATTCCACGATAAACTTTTCCCCTCTTTCATTTTCGCAGTAGAGGTCAAAAATAGCTTTCCGGTCGAGCGCTCCGGAGCCCAGGTGCTCGCTTTTGAGGTAGGTCAGATCTTTGATTTTGCCTTGTTCTTCCTCCAGCAATACATTCAGGAAGTCGAGCAACAAATCTTTGTTAGGTTCCTCTCCAAATAGCTTTTTAAAACCGTAATCGGTAAACGGATTGATATATTTCTCAGTGAATTCAGTCATTATTTTGACAGCTTTTTACAAAAATACAAAATATTCTTCAGCGTATTCAGAAGCCCGTTTATAACTTTTATTCCTTCTAACTTGTAGCCGGTTCAATTCTCAGAGAGAGTTTTTTTATTGCCGTTCAGGTATTTTATTCTCGGTAAGAACCTATCAAAATTCGTTACACCCCTTTGATGATGAAAAGCCTTCGTTTTAAGGATTTTCAAAATGATGCATTGAGGTTCCTGAAATGGGGATTTTTAATCCAAAATCCGAAATTTAGACAATGCTTTTAAGCTGAAAAAAATATTAATCAGAAATTGAAATAAATAACTTTGTGGTAGTTAAGAAAAACGCCAACTTATTTGGTGGAATATCCGTAGTTAAGACAAATTAAAAAAGGTTATTTTCGTACTCGAACTACTATGAAATATACGTTATTTTTACTTCTGTTTCTCAACCTTCCATTTTCTTCGGCAACCTTTGCTCAAGACTCAAAAGAGGCAAATTATGCCACCATTCACCTTTATCGACCAAGGCAATTTGCGGGAGGGTTGATCAAAACAATGCTTTATTTCAATGGTCAAGACGTTTTGATGATGCCCAGTGGTTCCAAACTTACCTATAAAATCTATTCGGAAGGGCTGTTGCATATCAGGCTCAATAGTAGTAATATACTTGATTATGAGGAGGGTGATCGAGTAACAAGTAAAGGCCTTCGCTTGAATGTAAGACATGGAGAAAACTATTATATAAAAATCTTCAGGGAAATGGAAACGATGGTTTTAATACCTGTTTCTGAAGCTGTGGGACGTGAAGATTTTCAGCGAAAAAAAATGTTCAAACACAGAGGAATGTACAAAGAGGAAGATTTGAACTTTCCGGTTATTAATAATCATTACTATCCCGACTTGGCTACTTCAACCCCTCTTGCGACTCATCAGGAAGAGGCTTATCCTTTAGAAAAAACGAATGAAAGTGTATATCCGAGTGAACAACCCTCTCAAACAGAAGAAATAAGGAGTGAATTATATGAAAAATTAGTACAAAATGAACGAGAGAATTCCAATGCCATAGCGGTAGTTATAGGAAACAAAGATTATCATGGAAAAGATATTCCCAAGGTAGCCTATGCGTTGAACGATGCCCGGTTAGTAAAAGAAATGCTCATTCGCTCTTTTGGGTTTAAGCCTGGAAATATTATTTATATGGAAAATGCCAGCAAGGCAAATTTTGAAACGGTATTTGGAATAAAAGGCAACCATAAAGGTCGTTTGTATAATTATGTAAAACCGGGAGAGTCGGATGTGTTTATTTACTATAGCGGGCATGGGGCACCTGATCCCGAAAGTAAAAACCCTTATTTCGTTCCGGTGGATTGTGATCCGCAGCTCGTGGCTTTGAGTGGGTATTCGCAAGAAGTATTGTATGAAAACCTGAGTAAAGTTTCGTATAAATCTTTGAGTGTAGTAGTGGATGCTTGTTTTAGTGGAGCCAGTGAAGAAGGAATGTTGGTTAAAAATATTTCTCCGGTATTTATCAATACAAAAGAAAAGCTTTTTCAAGATCCCAAGGTCAGTATCTTGACTTCGGCCAAAGGCACGGAGGTTTCTTCCTGGTATCCGGAAAAACAACATTCATTATTCACTTATTATCTTGTGAATGGCTTTACCGGAGTAGCAGATCAGGATCAAAATCATAAAATTTCGCTGAATGAAATAAAAGAATATCTCTCCGAACATGTCACCTACATGGCCAGAAGATTAAATGGAAGGGAGCAAAATCCGCAAATCAACGGTGAAGTAGAGAAAACCCTTTTGACTTACTGAAGGCGGAATGCATTTCATAAAAAAGGCCGTTTGAACAAACGGCCTTTTTTATGAAACTTTTTAATTAATTATTATTACTGTCTTTTAACTTTTGTTTGAGTTTTTCCAATTCAAGAGACGAACTCGGTGGAGGGGTATTTGAATGCTCGGTCGAGTTGCTTTCAGAGGAAGTGTTATCAGATTGATTCTCAGAAGCTACTCGGGCTTTTAACTGTTTTAATGCTTCGGAATTCGGTAAGTTACTTTGTGAAGTTGAAGCATCAGCCCCCAAGGCATTATTGATTTCGTCATCAATACTGGTGGCTTGCCCGGCAATATCCGCATACGACTCTGCCAAGGCTTCTTCCTCGGCTACCTTTTCTTTCATTCGTTCCAAACGGGCCAACGTATCACTGGAGTCAACACTGGCGAGTTGCTTGTTGAGTTTTGCGGTGGCTTTGCTAACCGTAGAGCGTGCTTTTAAGGTTTTTAATTCGCCTTCCCAACTGGAAATTTGTTGTTTGAGTTTTTGCACATTGCCTTCCATTTTACCCACCATCTGGTCATAATGAGCAACGTTTTTCTCACTGCCTTTTACTCTACTTAAAATTTGCTCTTTTTTACTCAGTGCTTGTTCGGCCAACCGGTCCGCTTCTGTCTGAGCAATTTCTCCCTTATTGGCTTTTTGTAAAAGCAGTACGGCTTTATTTTCATATTCCAAAGCCGCGCGATGGCTTGCTTCCAACTCTTTTTTAGCGCGAATAGCCATGGCTTTTACTTCGGCCAAACCCTGAAGGCTTTTCGCCAAGTCATTTTTTAAATCCCGGATGCCTTGCTCGGTCATTTTTACCGGATCTTCCAATTTATTCAAAGCAGCATTTGCTTCCGCTGCTCCTATACCAAATAATCTTTTTAACCAACCAAACATAATATTTCTTTAATTCCGCTAAGATGACTATTTACAAAAATAAGAAAATTTTAGGAATCCTTATTATAGGTACTTCAATTGGATTTCCCTCTTTTTTCATTACATATCCACTCATTTGTGGGTTCCAAATGGGAAAGAAGCCTTGCAAAAAAAACAACTTATTCCCACGATCTAAAGTAGTTCTATTTTGAAATGTTAAATTTCTTTTGGAAGTATTTATACGCCTCATTGACTTTCAGAGTGATTTGTTGGGCCGTTTCAAACTTTTCGGGTTCGTTATGGTACAAATCAGGGTGGTACATTTTCATCATCTTCCGATAAGCCTTTTTAATTTCATCAAATGAAGCCCCCTGAGGCAGTTCCAATGCTCTATAATACTCGGTTTCTTTGTTTTGAGTAGCGTTTGAGTGTTGAGTATCGCCATATTCCGAATGACTTCGGGAACTGTTTTGGTATTGGTTGTCAGAACCGGAGTAAGATTCAGACGATTCCGTATTGAATTTTTGTTCGTATTCCCTTTTCAATTCGGCCTCCAATTCATCTACCTCTTTCTCTTTAAAAAAGTCTTTAATCCTGCCAAATCCTCCTGATGACTTCTTACTCCATTCTGTCTTCATCTTTTGATAGGCAGCATTGTTGTTGAGATAGTCTCTTAACTCAGGGTTGTTTTCCAGTTGATCGGTAAGCTTTTTAAATGACGCAGTATCTTCAAGTTGATTTAAATTCGCTTTAATGATGTCAGATAATCGTTTGATGACCATGATATATAAATATATTAAGCTGTAAGGTACAAAATACGGAAGAAATAATTCAAAGTAAATGTAATAAAGGTATATTTATTAGGATAATCGGTCGTGATAAAGAGGCCTTATTGTGAAAGTGGCTTCAATGGGCTGTCTCTAAACGTTTTGGAGGCCACTCGCCATCATTGACGTTCTTACTTATCTAATAAAATCCTCCTCATTAATAACGGCTGACAACGGTACAAAGGTTGCCAGTATTCGCATGCTTATTCAGTGAATGACCAAAATCACCATGGAAAAATGAGGGGGTTTTATAAATTTCTAAACATTGTACTATAAATTTGCCGCGGAAATTTTATCATTTATGGAAAGAGAGGAGACACTAAATTCAACAACTGACAACCAGACAGGGGTAATCAAAGTATTCAATCGGCTAAAAGACAAATGGGGGGTCGACAGCCTGTTTCAAGTATTTTTAATCCTTTTGGTCTTTTCGGCAACCGGTAGCACTGTCGTGTTAATCCGCGGGTGGTTGTTCGACTTTTTAGGCTTTGGCGAACATACGGCTTTTTGGCTGAAAACCGTAGCCTATTTGGCTTTTGTGATGCCTGCTTATCAAATTTTGTTACTTGTTTACGGAACCATGTTAGGTCAGTTTTCTTTCTTTTGGGAAAAAGAGAAAAAACTGTTTCGCTTAATCAAAAAGCTTTTTATCCGGTAAGTATCGAGCTTGTTTCTTTTTGGAAATGCAAATTTCTTTCCTTTATGAAAGAAAGTGCTTTTCTATTTGCTTGGGTTGGTTGTTTCCAATCTTCTTCTCTTCTGACCACCTTATGGATACTTCTTTTTAGTAATGAAAGGTTTGGAAACCTTCTTCATACATATTTTTTCTATTCCTTTCCACATAAATTTATTGTCCTGTTTTCAAAGGTTATTCTCAATTTCTACTGTTGTGTAAAGCTTGTATAAATATATTTGCGAGTTATAAATGTATTGAAATTGATTTGAGGCAGTGTTTCTTTCTCTTGTATTTCTATTTTTTCACGGCTTTATTTAAACCTATTGGTTTTGTCTTTGTCATAGTACCATAGTGTATCGCAAACACTATTTGCCAATATTCATTTGGTTACATGTTTGAATTAAATTCTCTAACTATGAAAAAGATTCTAAATCAAGCTCTTATCTCTGTATTTTTGTTCTCAATGGTATTATTCGGTGCTTGTGAAAACAGAGAAAACGACTTAGCACCTGAACCTTCCGTGCATGACTCAATGGATGAGGCTCAGGTCGAACTTACTCTGGCTTCGTTAGATGCCGATGTACAAGCCATCATGTTGGAAAAGGATCAGGACTTACAGAAAACGGGAAGTTTGATTTCTTCCAAAAGCTTTCAACAAGATTGCCGGGAAATTACCATTGATACGGAAAACAAAGTAATCACCGTAGATTTTGGGACGGAAGGGTGTACAGGCTTGGACGGTAAAACCCGGAAAGGTAAAATCCTGATTTCGTATACGGCCCGTATTCATCAGCTAGGGGCGGTCATTACCATGATATTTGACAGTTATTATGTCAATAATTTAAAAATCGAGGGAACCAGGGTTTTGAAAAATAAATCCATCGATGCCGAAAATGGAAATATTCATCAGGAAGTGATTTTAAAAGATGGTAAAATCATCTTCCCGGATGGGACCACTTATACGAGAAATGCGAATTGGGTTCGGACTTGGGTCCGGGGGGCAAACCCAAGCTTAGACGAATTCTATTTGGAGGGATCAGCCAATGGAACCAACCGTAGGGGAGTAGCATATGAAGTGGAAATTACAAAGCCCTTAGTGAGGAAGGCCGGGTGTATGTTGGAAGGTATCTACATTCCGGTAGCGGGGACGAAGGAGTTTTTGAAAAATGATGAGTTGAAACGCGTGATTGACTTTGGGGATGGATCTTGCGACCGGAATATCACCATTACCATTGCGGAGAAAGTAATCTCGGTAGAACTTGAGAAATAAGTCCCTATTGCCTGTAAAAAAATAATGTATGTTTGCCTGGGGTATCACCTCAGGCTTTTTAAATTCTCTTGTTCATTTTGAAAAATGGAAAAAAACTGCAATTTCAACAGAAATTCAAATTTCAATTTCTAACTTTCTAAAAAATATCAAAAGTAATTTAATCAATTGGCGCATATGAAATTTGCAACCAAAGCAGTACATGCCGGAGTACATCCTGACCCGGCTACCGGGGCAATCATGACTCCCATATATCAGACCAGCACTTATGTACAAGAATCTCCGGGAAAACACAAAGGATATGAGTACTCCCGCACATTAAACCCTACCCGGGCGGCTTTACAAGAAAGCCTTGCAGCGATTGAAAATGGCAGGTTCGGTTTATGTTTTGCCTCGGGGTTGGCCGCTACGGATGTCGTTTTAAAGTTGTTGAAATCCGGTGACGAGGTGATAGCCTCCAATGATTTGTATGGAGGAACGTACCGTATATTTACCGGGGTCTATGAAAAATATGGTATTAAGTTTCACTTTGTACCGATGGATACCCCGGACCGGGTGGAAGCAATGATCAACGAGCGTACCCGTTTGATCTGGTTGGAGTCTCCAACGAATCCCTTGCTGCATGTCATTGATATCAAAAAGATAATGGAGGTGGCAAAGGCAAAAAATATTCTGACGGCAGTAGATAATACCTTTGCAACACCGTACTTGCAAAACCCTCTGGATATGGGGGCGGACATTGTAGTGCATTCCGTAACCAAATACCTAGGCGGGCATTCCGATACGGTGATGGGAGCGCTGGTGACGAACAATGAAAAATTAGCGGAACAATTGGCCTACTTTCAGAACTCCTGTGGTGCCGTTCCCGGCCCGCAAGATTGCTTTTTGGTATTAAGAGGTATCAAAACCTTGCCCTTACGGATGGCACAACATTGCAAAAATGCCAAAGTAGTCGCGGAATATTTGAACCAACATCCTAAAATCGGAAGAGTATATTGGCCGGGTTTAAAAGAGCATCCCAACCATGAAATTGCCAAACAGCAAATGCGCGATTTCGGAGGGATGGTTTCGTTTACCTTGAAAGATGATTGTGTAGAGGCTGCGATAGAGGTGTTAGAGCGTCTGAAATTGTTTGCCTTAGCCGAATCATTGGGAGGGGTGGAATCGCTTTGCGGACATCCGGCTTCAATGACGCATGCGAGTATCCCGAAAGAAGAGAGGGAAAAGACGGGTTTAAAGGATTCGTTGATTCGCTTGAGTGTGGGTATTGAGGATCAAGAAGACCTGATTGCCGATTTGGCACAAGCGCTTGATTAGCGATATATCAATAAAAAGCCTGGTTTGCTAGTATGCTCAAACCAGGCTTTTTTATCTATGGTACTAGTGCTGTCAACAATCAATTCAATAGAGTTTGGGATTGACCAACGGGATCAAGGCCAGCACCACGGCATGTTGGTAGTACTCTGTACGGTCCAATTCACCATGTGTCAGTACACCCACGGCTCCTCCTTTCTGCTTGGAATTATCTTGGTTAAATACAGCATCCGTAGCTTTGCCAAGTTCTATCCCTTGCTCTACCAAGTAGACTACTTCCTTGGGTAAGTAAAAAGCCCCTGTTTTGGATTGTCCGGTTTGTTCATCTTTGGAAATCACATAGATCCAGGCAAAAGCCAGCATTCCATGATTGCTTTTTTCTACACCTCCTTCAATGCCCACCCAATAGTCGGCCTCATGGTATTTTCCCTGGGCATTCCGGGCTCTGGTCACAGCTCCTTTGAAGGTTTCTTCGTTACTAAAGGGTTGATCGTTGACCCCGCTTTCTACTTCACAGCCCATCACTTCAAACTGTTCATCGGGAAACATTCGAACAAAAGCTTGTTGGGTGGCATTCACCTTCACCGGATTTTTCGAGGCTACAATTATTTTTTTCATGTAACAAATTAATTAAAAATTCTTGAATTTTGTCAATAGAGATGAATGACAGTTTGCTACTTCATCACAAAATAACCCAAGGCTATGGAGGAAAGAAAGCAGTTCGCATAAGGAGGCTGGTCATTTCGTCTTAAATTTGTTTTCTTACGGCTCCTTCTCGCTTATTTGAAGATTTTGTAAAAATGCCAGACCAAACACCCATACAATTGCCCCCCAAATACTATTTGGAAAACTTTCGATACCTCATTGGATTTGTGCAAGAACAGTATGCCTCCGTATTGGAGGAACCCGAACAGACATTTATTTCCAAGTTCAACGCACTTTCGGAAGATGCGCAATGTCTATACTTGCGGATGATGAACCGGAAGGGGGTGTTTTTCCGGATTAAGAAATTTCAGTATGCCGAAATTGCTTCCATCCCTACGGCTGAAAAAGAATTGATCGAACGTGGGTTTATTCAATTGGTAAAAGAACTGAGTCTGCCGGAAGTAATAGAGGTCATGCAAATCTTTACCAAACCGGAGCTGATTAAAATTTTTCAAGGGCAGGAGGGTTTTGATAAGTCGTTAAAAAAGCTTCCCAAAGGGGAGCTACTCTTGACATTGGTCAGCCTGTGGGAACCGGAAGAGTTGGTAGAAGCCCTTCAAGCATTTGAGGAAGTGGTGTCCATGCTTTTTGTACAAGAAGCTACTTTTTTACAATTTCTGTTTTTTGGCAGCCTTCGGTATTCCATGAGCGAGTTTGTAATCCGCGATATCGGCAATGCCCGTTTTCAGGTGTTTGATCCGGAGCAGTTTACTCCTCTGTTTCATACAAGACTGGAGGCTGTAGAAAAGTTTAATATGACTTTATTGTACCGGGAATTTAAGAGGCAAAAAGAATTGCTTTCCGCAGAAGAAATTTACGAATGGTTTCGGGTACATTTTCCGGATGTGCCGGAATTGACCGAACCTACCGTTCCGGTATTTGGCCGTATGGTTCAGCGGGTGGGCGGATTGTTGGAAAGAGCTAAACTCTGGCGCCAGGCAGAGAAGATTTACCAATATGCGAACAAGCCGCCCATTCGTGAGCGGAGAGTCAGAGTATTGGAAAAGATGGGAGAAAGAGATGAAGCCTTGGCCCTTTGTGTGGAAATTGAAGAAGAACCTCATAATGCGGATGAATATTATTTTGCCCGGGATTTTCAACACAAGCATCAAAAGGACACCCGTTTTTTAAAAGCTACCACACGCCTGCTCAAAAAAGCAGAACAAATGGAAGTGCCTCTACAATTCAAAGAGTCGGTAGAGATGGGTGTTTTGGAGCAGCTGGCAGGACAGGGGTATGAAGGTTTTTTTGCTGAAAATTACCTTTGGCGGGCGCTGTTTGGCCTATTATGTTGGGAAGAGATCTTTGATGAATCCACTGCTTCTATCCATCACCCTTTGCAACGGAGGCCTTCGGATTTGTTTGGAGAACAGTTTTTAGCCAAACGAAAACAAAAACTCCAAAAGCGCCTACAGCTTTTGGAACATCCTCAACAGGCAATGAACTACCTGGGTACTGTTTTCCGGGAAAAAGAAGGTACCGTCAATCCTTTTGTAGGTTGGTTTCCGGATACCATGGCGCATTTAGACAAGTTGTTGTCCCGGGTTCCCGGAGCTTCATTGCAGAGTGTACTTTGGGAGATCGCCAAAAGTCCGGAAAATAATACCCGTGGATTTCCGGACTTATATGTTTGGAAAGAGCAACGCTATGACTTCATCGAAGTGAAATCTCCAAACGACCAGTTGTCCAACCAGCAGTTGTACTGGATGGAGTTTTTTAGAAAAAAAGGCATTCGGGTAAAAGTACTTCGGGTGCATTGGGGTGAATAAAAAAAATGAATCCTGCCAGGGGGAAGGATTCATTTTAAAGGTAGTTATGATCCATAATTGTATGGTTTTTCTTGACAGGTAATCGCAATGCAATAACTTGGATGAAGTTGATTTAATCCAATAGGTCCTCTTCTTCATCCTCGGAAGGGACGTAACTATTACTTTTTTCGAATACGTCTCCATCGAAATCTTCTTCCATTTGACTCGGAGAGTCGACTTTCACCATAAATAAAGTGTCCTCGGTTTCGAAATGAAAAACGAACATACTCCGGTTGCCGGGAAGGTCCACCCGTTGAGCCAGTTGGTGAATCCCTCCGGGGTGTTCAACGTTGATTCGTTGCTTTACATCAATGGGCAACTTATCATAACTCAATAACCTCTTTTGTTTCATTATGCTATAAGATTAAAAGTTAAAAAATACTTCATAAAAAAAGCCATTAGTCTTCGCTAACCGCCTAGTCAGTATTGATGTTGAAATCTCTTCTTTCAAGAGACTTAAAAAGTTACCAATGTCATAACCTTTACAAGGTGAAAAATTGAGCGCGCAAATATATTTTTACTTCCAAAGAAAAAAACCTTTTTAATAAAAATTTTTCTGGAAATTTTCACAAAATTTTCGTCTCTCTATTTTACTCAAATTTGAGAAAATGTCCCAACAATTTTCCTCTAAAAATCAACCGGTTTTTTCCCCTCTTGTTTTCATTTGGCAGCGAAGTGAATTAACCTTTTTCTTTTTCCTGAAAAATGTTTCAAAAACGCCTCCTCCGTGTTACTTTTTTCAACAATAGTCTTTGGCTATTCTTTTCAAAAAGTGCCTTGATGAGCCGGTTTTGATTCCATCTTCGGTCAAAAACTATACGTTTAAACCTCTTCAGCAAGAAAAAAGCCCTGTCCATTGTTTGGGATTTTATGGAAAACCTTTGTTCGTTTGTCTGGAGATATTCTTCGCGAATCGATATCATCCGTATCCGGTAAACACATACAAAAGAGCGTCCAAAAGCCACTGAATTGAACAGGTGGTTTTTCCTTTTATGATCAAAAAAACGAAAAAAAATAACTACTTATCCTTCTGTGGGAGGAATACTTGTAAAATGCTGGTTTTTAGGGGCGTAATATTCACTAAACTTTAACTGTACCGTGTTAATTAGTTCATATAAAAAAAATATACTTGTTGTATCACTGGCTATTAACCCAATATTATCATGACCTATGCAGAAAAATTTGAAGACCTTAGCTTTCAGCAAAAAGTAGTAATGGTGAAAGAACTAGGCGAACTAATGACCACACAATTGAATGCTAATGGTAAAGTTTGTGTGTTTGACGTCTCAGGTATGTTTATCGGAGTTTGGTACGAAAACGGCCTGTCTGACCGGATTACCCGGATCAAAGAGATCAAAGACTACACGGAGTTGAAGAGTATGTTTCCCCGGGTAAAAATCATCGATGGAGAAAGTCATGATGACTGACCGGTACCCCTAAAAAGGTCAGTGAACAACGATATTTTTTCAATGATACCCTAGTATTTTTTTGACACCTGCCTCAGCCAATTTACTTTTTTTTCATTGCTTGAAAGATTTTTTAAGAGTTCGCCTCTTCTTTCAAGCAATGTCCTTTTTCTGCTTGTTAAATCAGTATTGCCTAAGATGAATTCCGGCCCTTCTTCATTAACAATCTCTTCAAATAAACTTAATTTGAATTATGAGAATAATCGTATTTTGTGCCCTTTCTTTGCACCTGTCGTAGTAAACTTCTCTTCATATTTTTAAAGGCATTAAGGGTTCATGTGATACGTGAACTCTTTCTTTTTGCCTTTGATGTAACAGCCGAAGGCCCCGTGTAAAAACAGAAGCCTTCTCTTAAATTTCCTGCTCTTCTTCTTCTTTCTTATTGACTTTAAAAAAGCGCTGAATTTTCGTAAGGGTTAGCGCGTGTTCTTCCGTTCCCGAATCGCTGATCAGATAGGACCAGGGGCGCAAGCTTGGGGTATGCTGACAGACGATTTTAATCATGCCCACTACCGGTACAATGATAAACATACCCGGTACTCCCCAAACATATCCTCCCAGTAGTACACTCAGTATGATAATGAAGGGATTGATGCGCATCTGTCCGCCGACTATGTTCGGAGTGAGTATATTATTTTCGGTAAATTGTACAATGATAAACACCACCACCACTCCCAAGCTATACTTTGGCGAATCCATAATGAGTAAGGACAAGGTAAAGGGGAAGAGGTAGCCGAATATGGTTCCGAAATAAGGAATGAAATTACAAATGGCTGCGATGACCCCGAAAAGGATTGCATAACGTATCCCGACAATGTACAAGCCCATGGAGTTGATAAAACACAGGATCAAAACCACTGTGAATACGCCAAACATATACCTTCTGGTGACATGCGAAATATCGGAAATTGTCTCGTCTGCCATTTGGTGGTATTTAGGAGGTGTGAGCTTGAGAATAAAGGCCTTGAATTTATTCCGGTAGTACAGAAAAAAGAAAACGTATACCGGCATAATACCAATGACAAAGATGGTATTGGTGGTATAACTCAAGTATTGATTGATGTTTTGCCCAAAAGTGTTGATGAGTTCTTTCGCCCGTAGTTTAATCCAAAGCTCTTCCGATTCGATCTGTAGATTCCAAGCACCCTCTACATAATTTAAGGCGGTGACTAGATTGCGCAAGGCTTGTTGTTCGAGAGCGGGTAAGTCTTCCAGAAACAGGGACACTTGTTTGTAAATAAAGAAGAAAGTACCATAGATGACGGTAAGTCCCAAAATAATACTGAGGATGTTTGCTAAAATCCTGGGGAAGCGCCTCTTTTCAAAAAAACTAGCGACCGGATAAAGTAAATACGCGAATAAAATCCCTAAACACAGGGGGTAAAGAATATTGCGGAATTCTCTCAAAAAGAAAAATAAGAGAATCCAAAAAAACATCACCAGTGTCAGTTTGGTGAGTAAGGGCATTGGAAATCCCTTGGAAGCAAATGTTTTATAATCAAATTTGTTGGACATGATTTTCAATAATCGAGTTAGTTTTTTTATTGCCTGGCTACCCGGTATGTTTCTGTATTATTCCCTACTAGATCGGAAACCTACAGAAAATTCTTTTACGATTAGCCGTCTATTATAATTTGTAATTTTCCTTGTGTTATTGCCTTGAATTATTTATCTAACAATAGAGACAGAATACAAATTCTTACAGAGGGATTGCCTCCGGAGAATTTTTTTGAAAAATGCCGAATAACAACCCCCTTTGAACCTAAAGGAGGTGTGATTCCATCGAACTGCTTTCCGGTTGTTAAATAGTATTTTTAGATTTTAAATAAGAAAGCTCAGGCTAATTTCGGCATAAAAATTAATTTAAACACAGGAAAATGGAAGACTTCATCAAAGATCGGGAATTATTAAAAGACAGCGCTTATATAAATGGCGAGTGGGTAGTGTCAGATCGGGATACTTCTTTTTCTGTAATGAATCCGGCTACCGGAAAGAAATTAATTCAAGTTGCTGATATTCAAATAGATCAGGTTAATATTTGCATTGAAAATGCTGCAGAGGCTTTTCTTTCCTGGAAGACGAAAACAGCCAAGGAGCGCTCCGGGTACTTGAGAGAGTGGTATAATTTAATCCTTCAACATGCAGATGATTTGGCTACCATCATGACATTGGAGCAGGGCAAACCTTTGGAGGAGGCGAAGGGGGAAGTGTTGTACGGAGCCTCCTTTATCGAATGGTTTGCCGAAGAAGCCAAGCGCACTTATGGTGATATCATTCCGGGCTTTGCACCGGGGCGCAAAGTGATGACCTTGAAACAACCCATTGGGGTAGTGGCTGCAATAACTCCTTGGAATTTTCCAATTGCGATGATTACCCGGAAAGTAGGACCTGCCTTGGCTGCAGGTTGTACCATCATTGTAAAACCCAGTGAGGAAACGCCCTTGTCGGCCCTTGCCCTTGCCGAACTCGCTTCCCGGGCAGGTATTCCCAAAGGCGTTTTTAATGTAATTACCAGCACCCAGGCTGCGGCAGTAGGCAAAGAATTTTGCGAAAACAGTACGGTTCGCAAACTGTCTTTCACAGGGTCTACGGCCGTTGGAAAGGTGTTAATGCACCAGTGCGCTGATCAAGTGAAAAAACTTTCCTTAGAATTGGGTGGAAATGCTCCGTTTATCGTGTTTGAGGATGCGGATTTGGAAGCTGCGGTGGAGGGAGCCATTGCCTCCAAATACCGGAATGCCGGCCAAACTTGTATTTGTGCTAACCGGATTTATATACAAGAAGAAATTTACGAAACTTTTGCTGAAAAACTGGCTGCAAAACTGGCCGGGCTTAAGGTAGGAGAGGGCTTGAGGGCTGGCTCGGAGATAGGCCCTTTGATCAATGAAAAAGCCGTGAAAAAAGTGCTTGCCTTGATTGAAGATGCCCGTGAAAAAGGTGGGGATATTATGATAGGAGGGAGAGTTCATGCCTTTGGTCAGAGCTTCTTTGAACCTACCGTCATCTTGAATGCCCAGGCTTCAATGGCCTTGGCACAAGAAGAAGTTTTCGGGCCGGTGGCGCCATTGTTTAACTTTAAAGACGAACAAGAGGTAATCCAGTTGGCAAATAATACAAAGTATGGATTGGCCGCTTATTTTTATGCCAAGGATGTCCATCGCGTATGGCGGGTGGCAGAAGCCTTGGAATACGGAATGGTAGGGATCAATACAGGATTGATCTCTACGGAAGTAGCTCCTTTTGGAGGCGTCAAAGAATCAGGCATTGGCCGGGAAGGGTCCAAATACGGAATTGAAGAATATATGGAAATCAAATATCTGTGTATGGCAGTGGAGGAAGGGAATTAATGGATTTTAGGATTTTGTTCTTAAAATAGCACCTTTTGGCAATAGCCGGATTACTACTTACAACCACACTATATACAAGCACTTACTAACTGACGAGTATTAACACGACTAACCGTACCGATAACCAAGAATTTTCTTAACCAATTTTAATAAACACATAGTATGAATGAAATTATCATGCAGGACCAGCATCAGATGATTGCTGAGAGTGCCCGTGATTTTGCCCGAATGTTTATCCTCCCTAAGGTCCGTGAATGGGATGAGCAACAATACTTTCCCTTGGAGGTAATGCATAAGCTTGGCGAATATGGTTTTATGGGAGTATTAGTTCCCGAAAAGTACCAAGGCGCTGGCTTAGGGTATCAGGAGTATATTACCGTAATTGAAGAAATTTCCAAAGTTTGCGGGGGGATCGGTTTGTCTTTGGCCGCACACAATTCTTTGTGTACCAATCATATTTTGGAGTTTGGGAATGAAGAGCAAAAGCGTAAATATTTACCCAAACTGGCTACAGGAACATGGATTGGCGCTTGGGGACTGACCGAAACGGGGACGGGTTCCGATGCCGGAAACATGAGTACCACAGCTAAATTAGAGGGAGACCATTGGGTTTTGAACGGCTCTAAAAACTTCATCACTCACGCGCTGAGTGGGGATGTGGCAGTGGTGATTGCCCGTACCGGTGCAAAAGGCGACTCACATGGTATGTCGGCCTTTATCGTAGAAAAGGGAACCCCTGGTTTTACTGCCGGGAAAAAGGAAGACAAACTGGGAATGCGAGCTTCGGAAACGGCTTGTCTGTTTTTCGATCAATGCAAGGTTCCTCAAGAAAATGTCTTGGGTGAAGTAGGCGAAGGCTTTGTCCAGGCCTTGAAAGTGTTGGACGGAGGCCGTATTTCGATTGCCGCCTTGTCATTAGGAATGGCCAAAGGAGCCTACGAAGCTTCCGTGCAATATGCCAAACAACGGAAACAGTTTGGGCAAGCTATTGCCAAGTTTCAGGCGATCTCATTTAAACTGGCCGAGATGGCCACGAAAATCCAGGCTTCGGAGCTTATGATCCGGGAAGCCGGAAAGTTAAAAGATCAAAAGAAAAAAGTAACGGAGCTTTCGGCCATGGCCAAGTATTATGCCTCGGAAGCCGCGGTGGAAATCGCCAATGAAGCTGTGCAAATCCATGGAGGATACGGGTATACCAAAGACTTTCCGGTTGAAAAATTTTACCGGGATGTCAAATTATGTACCATCGGTGAAGGGACCTCCGAAATTCAAAAATTGGTAATTGCCAGGGAAATTTTGAAATAAACCCGGAATGAAAAATCCTTTCCCTCCGGGTCTTGTCACAGGCCTGGAGGGGTATTTACAAAGCCGGTAATCTTTTTTACGCCTACTACCCCCACTTTACTTAAGCTAATTTCTTATAACCTAATTTGTTATGGAAGATCTGTTGACACACGAAATGAACCAGGTGCTCTCCCACTATTCTATAGGTAAATTGATCACTGTTTCAAAAATTGCAGTAGGGTATGCCAATCAGAATTACATCATTCAAACCCATCAGGGAAAGTATTTGTATCGCATTGTTGGCCTCCAACCACATAATGTTATCCAATACGAATTGCAAGTACTGAACAAATTGAAGACGGTTCGCTTTCCTACGGCTTACCCGATTGTCAAAGATGACGGAGAATACATTTGTGAGACTTCCCATGGCAATGTGGTGATTTACGAATTTGTAGAAGGGGAAACTCCTGAAATAAAGGAGAATACGGCCCAACAAATAGGGGAAACATTGGCTCGTTTGAGCCGTTTTCCGGATTGGCAACAATTCGAGAAAAAGAATGCTATGAACATCGATCTTTGCGAAGGCTTGATCGATGAATTTGCACAGGCAAAACACTCATATCCCGAAATTTTTGCTTTTTTCAAACGGGAAACCCGGTACCTCTTTCCCTATCTGGAACAGCCCGTCCCTATGGGCTTTGTCCATGGCGATATTTTCCCGGATAAAGTGATTTTTAAAGATGGGAAATTAAAGGCCATAGTCGATTTCGAAGAAGTCTGTACGGATCATTTGTTGGTGGATATAGGGATTGCGATCAATGGGTTTTGTATTCGTCAAAATACCTTGGACGAACACTTGCTAAAAGCCTTTTTAACAGCCTATAATCAAGAGCGAAGAATTTCCGAAGAAGAGTTTGTTTTGCTTCCGTATTATATTGAATGGGGGGCTTTTGCGATGGTATATTGGCATTTGAGGAATGATTTGTTGCATCAAGCGAATCGCAGACAATTGGCCCGGGTGGAAGAGCTGGTAAGCCGGATCAAACACTTGAAAGGATTTGATTATTCATTTATCTTAAACTTCCGGAAAGAACTGGCAGAACAAAATGCCTGATTTGTTTTTAAAAAATAGCACCTTGAAGGTCTATATTTAAGAGCATATTTTAAAAAAACGTTTTTGACTCAACGGGTGATTTTTAGGCAGGCTCTAAGGGAGCGTTTTAGTGAATTATCAAAATCGTAAAATAAAAAAATCGCCTGGTGAATTATCCTCAACTCCCAGGCGATTTTTTGTATGTATCGTACCTATGCTTTGATATTTTTATCTTCTACCGGATGGCCATTTCCATTATCCAATATAAATTTGATAGGGTTCTTCACTTTGGTTTTAAGTAAAGCAATTTCCAACACTTGTTCTACCGTGTCTACAAAATGAAGTTTTAAACCTGTCAAATATTGCTTTTCAATCTCGTTGACATCTTTTGTATTCCGGGTACTCAGGATGATATCGGTAATTCCCGAGCGTCTGGCAGCCAGCAGTTTTTCTTTGATACCTCCCACAGGCAATACCTTTCCACGAAGCGTGATTTCACCGGTCATGGCCAAGCCCTTTTTCACTTTTCTTTGAGTAAAAATAGAAGCAATTGAGGTCAACATCGTGATTCCGGCAGATGGGCCGTCCTTCGGCACCGCCCCGGCAGGCACGTGAATATGCAAATCGTAGAAATTGAAGATCTGATGGTCGATATCCAATGTCTCCGCATTGGCTTTCAAGTATGATAAAGCAGCTGTGGCAGACTCTTTCATCACATCTCCTAATTGTCCGGATAGAGTTAATTTTCCCTTGCCCCGGTTCAGGCTGGATTCCACAAAAAGAATCTCACCACCTACCGGTGTCCAAGCAAGCCCGGTTACCACCCCGGCTACCTCATTGTCCTGGTACAATTCCTGATCGAATATCGGAGTTCCCAGAATTTCTTCCACCCGTTTGCTATTGATGTTTTTGGTATAGGTTTCTTCCATGGCCACAGACTTGGCTACGTTACGTACCAAGGAGCCTATTTTTCTTTCCAAATTCCGGACTCCGGATTCACGGGTGTAATCCTGTATGACCTTTTGGATACCTGATACATCAAATTTAATGTCTTTCGCTTTTAAGCCATGTTCCTTCCGCTGTTTGGGAATCAGGTGTTTTTTGGCGATTTCTACTTTTTCCTCTTGCGTATAGCCGTTGATCTCGATGATTTCCATCCGGTCGCGTAGAGCAGGGTGGATCGTATCCAAAGAGTTTGCGGTGGCAATGAATAATATTTTCGACAGGTCGTATTCTATCTCCAGGTAGTTATCCACAAAGGTACTGTTTTGTTCGGGATCCAATACTTCCAACAAAGCAGAAGAGGGATCACCTCTAAAATCAGAGCCTATTTTGTCGATTTCATCCAGGATAAAAACCGGATTAGAGGTACCTACTTTTTTCAGGTTTTGCAAGATCCGGCCCGGAAGTGCACCTACATAGGTTTTGCGATGACCCCGTATTTCGGCTTCGTCCCGAAGGCCTCCCAATGACATGCGGACATACTTACGCCCCAGCGATTCTGCAATAGAACGGCCTAAAGAAGTTTTTCCTACTCCCGGAGGGCCATATAAACAAAGAATCGGCCCTTTTAAATTTTGTTTCAGCTTCAATACCGCCAGGTATTCAATGATCCGTTCTTTTACTTTTTCCAAGCCGTAATGGTCCTTATTAAGGATTTTTAAAGCCCTTTGCAAGTCAAAATGGTCTTTGGTAATGGTTTCCCATGGCAAGTCCACCAAAAACTCACAATAATTGATGGCTATGGGATATTCGGCGGCTGCGGGGTTCATCCGTCCGATTTTTAACAATTCCTTTTCAAATTGCTTTTGCGCTTCAAACGGCCAGTTCTTGTTCCGGGCCTTGAGGCGCAGCATTTCAATTTCCTGATCACTACTTTCCATTCCCAGCTCGTCCTGCAATACTTTCATTTGTTGGCGGAGAAAGTAGTCCCTTTGTTGCTGGTCAATATCAGAATGTACTTTGCTGTGGATTTCCTGTTTCAACTCCAGCAATTGAATCTCCCGGAGCATATATTCCAGCAGTTTGGTTGCCCGGTCTTTGATGCTGGTCAGTTCCAAGAGCTCCTGTTTTTCTCTTACTTCCGCATTGATATTGGAAGAAAGAAAGTGTGTCAAAAAACTGGGGCTTTCAATATTTTCCAGGGCCACTTGAGCCTCTTGAGGAATTTCAGGGTTGAGCTTTAAGATCTTATTGGCCGCTTCCTTTAAGGATTGCATCAGGGCTTTGCTCTCATGCTTGTTATCCAGCGTCTTTTCCTCGTGAATAATCTCCACTAAAGCCTCCAAATAAGGGTCTTCCGTGATGATTTTATTAATCTCGAATTTCCTTTTTCCCTGAATAATGATGGTTGTGTTACCATCCGGTAATACCAACAGTTTCAGTATTTTGGCGATGGTACCCACTCTATAAAGATCACTGACTTCCGGATCTTCGCTATTCATGTTTTTTTGAGCAACTACTCCAATCGTTCTGTTCCCTTTATAGGCATCTTTTACCAGCTTAACCGATTTTTGCCTACCTACAGTAATGGGGATAACAACCCCCGGGAATAATACCGTGTTTTTAATAGGTAGGAGCGGGAGTGTAAGCTCCTTCTGATTTTCATATTCATCTTCGCCTTCTTCTTCTGCCGGTAAAATTGGAATTAATTGATCAGATTCGAGATCTGACAATTCACTGAGTCGAATCCCTAAGTTTTGGTTTCGTTTATGTTTCATCACTATATATCGCCTAGTATTTTATGCTATTTTACTTCTATTTTTAGAGACTGGAGTAATTTTGATTCAATTTACCTCATTGTACAAAATTTAAAAATTATTCGATAACAATAGGCAAAATTGTCATAAATCTTGAACAGAGGAGTTTTTCAATCCTTGTGCCAAGGAATATTACAATATACGTGAATTAATCGGATATTTTTTTAACTGCTTGAAAAGCAGTATTATATTTTATTTTTGAGAAATAAGCTTCCGGAAATGAGTTGCTAAGATCCCGTCAAAATACCAGACATACCTGACAAAGTTGCATGATGAAACAATGTAAAGTTGCCTACATCCAGGCAGTATTTTGTTGAATGAGTATTGCGTTGGGGGAATGAACCCATTTTTTGTGAGTGGTTTTTAATATTATCGAGACTTTTTTCAGATACCGAACCGGTCTTTTTTTAAGACAAGTTAAAGAACTTGATGAGTTACCGGAAGCCAAGCCTGTGCGATTCGAACGGTTATCGTTCTCCTACAATGCTGATAGTCCCTTTGTAATGTGCATTATTATATTCAATACTATAATAATAGATTCCGGGGGGGAATCCCCGTCCGTCCCATTCGAAGTTCCGTTCTTCGCTGTAAAAAATATCTTCTCCCCACCGGTTGTAAATTTGGATATGCTTGAAGGAATCCCGGCAATTGTCAATGGGCAAATTCGAGATTTTAAAAACATCACTTTTGCCATCGTTATTGGGAGTGAAGGCATTGGGAAAGGGCCGTATTTCGATTTGGGATAAGTCTGTTACGGTGACCCGCAAGGTTAATGTGTCATAAGTGGCATAGTCACAGTATGTTTGGTCGCTGATTAAAAAGTCAAATTCATACTCTTTCGGAGAAAAATCTTCATTGAGAAAATCACAAGTAGGTGTCCATTCAAAGGTCGCTACCTGTGGGGAAGGACCACTGGCTCCTTGAAACGAAATACCCAGGGAATCAAAGATATACTGAGGTGTTAGTCCAATGATTTCAACCTGGTCATTGTCCTCATCACTGCCAATGATTTCGTACCGTAAAGACTTGCCTACAAGAGCATTTGAGTTGAAATAACGTCCTTGCATATCCACCGGAAGTGCATTGATCTGTAATTTTGGCCGTTCATTCGGGATAGGGTCTTTAAATACTTTAATCTGTACACAAGCGGTATCCTGAGAGATTATCCCACACCTACCTATATCGCTCGTAATGAATTCAAACTCAAATAACTTTTCCGAAATCCCGGTGCCCAGTGTTGCACAGGTAGGTGTCCAGGAAAGCTGACTACTGGTAGTGCCTTTGCCCTGAGTGTTTTGAAAGGAAATTCCCAACTGTGTTAAATCAAACCCAACTCCTTTGCCTTGTAACCAGATACTGTCCAAGTCACTGTCTTCTGCAAAAATTTCGAAAGAAGAGAGTTCATCGATGGAAAACTCTCCGTAATAACATCCCAAGTCTTCATCGTAATCCAAATCCGTGTGCACTTCGGGTTTGTGATTGGGTAGTTCTATAAACAGGTTGATTTCTACCGTATCAAACATGGGAAGGCTACAAGAGTTATCTCCTACTAAAACTTTGAATGAATATTCCTCATTGATGAGGGTCGGGCACTCTGTCAGACAAACTTGTATTTGAGCCGAGTCCTCCGGGTGGATGATGACGTCCAGGTCCCCACTGAAAACCAAATCGTTTTCGGGAAAGTTGTTGGCGATGATTTTGGAAACTAACCGGGTATTTGCATCTTCATCTCTTACCGTCAGGTGAAAACAGTTGTCCGTTTCGTTGGCTTGATAAGTAATGCTTTTTCCACTGTGGTATTCCTCCTGGTATTTATCTACCACTTTAATGATTTCCGGGGGGCTGGCTTGCGGGCAATCGATCACTAGCATTTGAAAGTCTCTTCGGACTTCTCCGATTTTTTTGCCATCCCGGTATTCTTCTACCTTAACCGAGAATACGAACAATCCCGTTTCGGTGGGAGTGATGGTGATAAAGCCTTGTTGGTTGATAGAGATAGGAGGCTCGCCTTTAATCATATTTTCCAGGTTATATCCGGATAGAAATTGAACCAGTGAATAGGGTGCCGGAGAAGGGGGAGGTGCCGGAGAGTCCGGTGTGCTATGTCCGTTGATAGGAATAGCCATAGAATATACCAATGAATCACCATCCGGATCGTCCCCGGAAAAATCGAAGTAAAAGGGTTGATTCAAGCACGCATAATCACTTAAGGGAGGGAACAAACGGGGAGAAGAATTGATAAAGGCTTGTCCTCCTTGTACTACAGCGGGAAACTCCAGATAAAAGGATTGTCCGGCCCCACCCGGATCAAAAATATTCTGAATGACTCCGTTCCGACAACATCTCTCGAAGACCATATAGTAGCCTTCGGCTTCATTGTACTCACCGGGAGGGAGTTGAATGGTGCGTTCGTAATAAATCCTTTGGGTTCTTAATTGAGGAATCGAACAATCGGGATAACTGTATGCTACGGAAGAGGTTGAAACCAAGGGCAATATAAAAGTGCCGACTTGCTGATGGGTACGTTTGCTAAAGGAAGAAATGCTGACACTGTTGTCCAAAGCGCCCGGATTGCCGTTGATCTGATCGAAATACAGAATAAGGGCCAACTTATAACTGGAACCGGAAAGATGGGTTAATTCTATTTCTCCTCCTACAATATGAGTGGAATACGTTGGCTGAAATGCTAAAATCAATAATGAAATGCAAATAGCTGATCTGAAAAGTTTCATGAAATCAGGGTTTTCAAGGAAACATAGTATTGATATATCATGGGGCCGGGTTCAGGTCCATTAAATAAGAAAGAAAACTTGTGTTATTCAAACCTGTTGAACGACTTCTCCAAGCCGGTACGGAATAAAGTACGATTGATAATATAGGTATTATTCGGTATTAATTTAATATAAGAAAGTGGACTTCCTACAGAGGTAGACCGGATTTGATGGAATGGCTTGTAACTACATTTTAGTATAGGTCTATTTCTTTTAAAGATACTATTTACCAGCTTAAGATAAAAGCCCCTAAATAAGGAAATTTGAGAGGGAGAGGAAGTTCTATTTCATGAGAAGTAAGAAATACATTGTATATTGTTATTGAATAACTGTTTTTGTCCTACTACTTGTGAAAGTACATTTTCTTCAAACTTTGGGAAATGGATACGTTTTTTTGAAAAAGAGAAAAGGGTATATTACACCAAGAGAGAAGGTATCGGATGGAGTAAACTTCAAGCCTTGTTGTATTTGGCTGCAAAGCTCAAAGAACCCCAGGTTAGAAAATGTAGTTTGCCCTTGTATTAATGATAAAAACTCCGTAGAATTCGGCCTATTCTATTTGGTCGCTTACCACAAGTTCGTGTGGTTTATTTTTTTATAAAAAAAACAAATGCAATACTGTGGCATTTGTAGTTCGTTTTCTATTTTTAGTACACTAAATGGACAAATCTGTAAGGTACATGATTGCTAAAAACGATATCGTAGCAAGAAGTGATATTGGAAAGATACGGGTTAAAAACGAAGATGCACTTAACTTTTTTACCAAAGGCTCACGACAATTTTTTATGGTTTGTGATGGGATGGGTGGGCATCCCGGTGGAGAGATTGCTTCACAAATGGCCATTGAATATTTGGAAACTTACCTTCAAGAACACACAGCCCATTCTCAACCGGTTGAATTATTGGAAGGTGCCTTGTTGCACGTGAATGAGCAAATCCGGAAGTTTGGTCAACAGCATCCCCGTTACTTGCATTTAGGCACTACCTGTGTAATGGTTTTGGTGGAAAACGAACAACTATATCATGCGCATGTGGGGGATAGCCGGGCATATCTTGTCCGGAAGGCTGAACTCAAAGCACTCACAAAGGACCATTCATATGTACAAAGTTTGGTGGATAAAGGAGTAATCTCTACGGAAGAAGCGGATCAGCATCCCCGGAAAAACGAGCTTCTTCAAAGCTTGGGGATGCAACAAATATTGCCAGATGTTGCTAAAATTTCTGTAAACTTGCAGGCTGGTGACCGGGTGTTACTTTGTAGCGATGGCTTGACCAATATGCTGACGGAAGAAGAAATCCGGCAAGCACTTATTGCCCCGCTTGAGTTAAAGGGTATTGTCAATCGTCTGATTGACTTGGCAAACGAACGGGGGGGTGTGGATAATATTTCGGTCCTATTATTTCAGTACCAACCAGATCAATCAACTTTGAGCATGATACAGGAAGACACGCAACAGATGCCCTCAAAAGAAGGGATTTCTCCCAAAAGAACCTTACTCTCCGTAGTAAGTTTCCTGATTTTTTCAGCATTTATTGTATTGCTTTATTTGCAGAAACAACAGGCTTGGGAAGCAGATTTGAACAAAATGCAGAGTTATGCGGATTCATTAAAAAACGTGGCTTATCACTATAAAGAAAAAGCAGAAACATTGCAACAAGCTCAACAAGGGGCCATACAAAGCATTCGGGATCATTATTTTGATTCGTTTGATAGCGACCATTACCGTTTGTACGGTTTGTTAAGAGATAAAAACAAAGAGTTTAACACCGCTGAACTTTCTTTGAGGTATAATATTTTCAACACCTCTGCCATTAAAAGCAGCGAGACTTTGGGAGAGCGGTGGTTTATTGTGCCGGTTAAAGGGTTGCATTATGTGAAAGAAGGTGAAACCTTAACGGATATTGCAGAAAAGTACTATACCGAATTAGCCGATTCTTCCCTGGTAGAACGCTTTAACCCTGATGTACAACCTGGTAAATTTATCTTTATTCCATTTAATAAATAGTGGTTTTTCCGCTGCTGCGTACTAAGTGACAGATCTTTATAAAAAATCAAAAAAGGACCAAAGCGTTTTTAAACAGCTTTGGTCCTTTTTTGATGGGGCTAAGAGAATAGGAGCTTCTTTTTTCGTAGATTTATCTCTAAAATCCCTAGAATTAAGCGATAAAAAAATGAAGAAAATTTTACTTTTTACTCTCCCTCTGATATTGGTATTTGCTTGTTCTCAAAAAGAGGATACGGTATTCTTGTTCTCTTATTTTAAAAATAATGGAGAAGATGGGTTGCACTTGGCTTATAGCGAAGACGCTTTGAGCTGGAAAACACTAAACAATGATAGTTCCTTCTTGTTGCCGGCAGTGGGGAAAGAGAAGCTGATGCGTGACCCCTGTGTCATCAAAGGTGGAGATGGCAAGTTTCATATGGTATGGACATGTGGGTGGAACGAACGTGGAATAGGATATGCCCATTCCACAGATTTGATTCATTGGTCGGAACAAGCATATCTTCCGGTTATGCAACAAGAGCCCAATGCCAGAAACTGTTGGGCACCGGAGCTGTACTACGATCGTGATGAAGAGATTTACCTGATCTATTGGGCTACTACGATTCCCGGTAAGTTTGCAGAAACGGATTCTACCGGAGACGATGGCTATAACCACCGGATGTATTATACAACTACCAAAGATTTTAAGCAATTCAGCAAAACTCAAGTATTGTATGATCATGGGTTTAATGTAATTGATGCCACCATCCGGAAAGTGGAAAATGAGTATTTGATGTTTTTGAAAAATGAGACAAAGCATCCGGTAGTTGAGAAGAATATTCGAATTGCCAGAAGTCCTGAACTTTTACAGGGATATACGCAAGCATCTGAGCCTATCACCGGAAGTTGGGTGGAAGGGCCAACTGTGGCGCATACCCGAATGGGCTGGATTGTTTATTTTGACCAATATACCCGGCACCGGATGGGTGCGGTGTTGTCAACCGATTTGGTTACTTGGACTGATATTTCCGATCAAGTTGCCTTCCCGGAAGGAACCCGGCATGGAACCGTGTTTAAAGTAAAAAAAGACGAGTTGGATAAGTTACTTTCCTCTGAATGATCTGCTATTAACTACATCTTTAGAGTGAGAATTCTAAGGGGGAAATATATTTTTCTTATTGCTACATTATATGTAGCTTTGCTACAGAATATAAAGCGAAAGATTTAGTATGGATTTACCGATACCAGGACAACCTGTACGTGGTTCCAAGTCAGGACAACCCATTATGGCACTCTTTGACTTGTTAGGTCGAAGTTGGGCCATGGGAATTATCTGGAATTTACACCAGCGTCCTTGCACATTCCGGGAATTGCAGCAAATATGTGAATCGATTTCCCCAACCACCTTGAACAAACGTTTAAAAGAATTAAAACAGGCTTTTTTAATTGAGCGCTCCTTAGAGGGGTATACCCTTACCTCTCAGGGAGAAGAACTTTTTTTATTGCTACAACCCTTGGGAAAATGGTCGAGAAAATGGGCTGAGAATTTTAAAGAAAAAGAAGATGAATAAAGTACAATATTATAGCAATTCGGAGTTTGCCAGGGCCGTACATTTGCGAAATACCGGCCCTTTAAAAGGTAGTGATACCGCACCGAATGCTTTAATTCCGGTTTGGAATGAGAAGTTTTACTGTCAAAAAAACGGAAGTGGTTATTCGGTTATGACAGATGCTACCAACGAACTTATGGCACTTTCGGAAAAAGTAATCTTTCTCGGACAAGAGCATGACCGTAAGATTGCTTGTATTGACCTTTCCGATACAGAGTTGTCCGATTTGGAAACAACTTTAGGTACAGGTGAATTTTTAGATCTCCGCACCATCGTTCGTCAGTTAGACAGGGAACAAGCTGCTTTGCTTGCCTATGCCAAGGGACTGGCTCGCTGGAATAGAATGTATTCCTTCTGTGGAGTTTGTGGCTCGGCGACTAAAAGCCGGGACCGGGGCCATAGTAGAAAATGCATCCATGAATCCTGTGGAACAATTTCTTTTCCAAGAATAGACCCGGCTATCATCGTTTTGATTGAGCACAAGCCTTTGGGGCAAGCGCCAATGTGTCTGTTGAATAAAGTCAAAACAGAACAGGGGTATCGCTGTTCTACATTTGCCGGGTTTGTAGAAATAGGCGAGAGCCTTGAAGATGCCGTGCGTAGGGAAATGAAAGAAGAAGTGGACGTAGAAGTGGGTAATATACGCTATGTTAGTTCTCAGCCCTGGCCGTTTCCGGCATCCATCATGCTGGGATTTGTTGCCGAAGCAAAAAGCCAATACTACCAAGTAGATAATCAAGAAATCAAAGATGCGGGATGGTTTACGGCTCAAGAGATTGACCGGCTGGTAAAAGAGGGTACGTTGGTCTTGTCGAGAGAAGATTCCATAGCCCGGTACTTAATCGAATCCTGGGTGAAAGAAAACCTTTAAACCTATGCGATATATCCCAAAACCTTTGCCGGACGAATACCCATCCTATTCCCATAATCTATATGGATTTGCTAGAAGATGATGGTAAGGTGCTGGAGCAGCTCAGGCAGAACTTTGAGACGATCAAAGTATTTATTTATGACTTGCCGGAAGAGGCATTTATGAGAAGAGGTACTTCGTCGGGAAATATTAATGAACGGATTGTCCGGGCTTTACCAGTATCAAAGAGCGGTATTTGTCACTGTGAAAATGAAGCAAAGGAGGGAGAATGATAACTTCCCTGTTCCTTTTTTGCTTTCGGAAAGAATATTATTTTCGTATTTCAACCTTAATGATAAAGTCCTTACAGAGCGATGACTTTCGGGTGCATGAGCGATGCAGAGAGTCGGCTTCTAAAAACTTTTAGAGAGTGTTTGAAATTCAATTTTACGGCTTTAAGGAAATGCGGTTTTTATTACTGATCAGATGAGTACGAAAAACGATATCGCCTATTATGAAACGCTAAGTGATCTTTACAATGCATTGGGTTTGCCGGTTGAGCAGGAGGTAGAGTTCACTATTCATAATTTATTGGATATTCATAAAGAAGTGCCTTTTAAATCTCCGGTGTTCAGAACCAACTATTATTCATTTATTTTTGTCAAGGATGGAAAAGGGAATTATACCACCGATGAGCATCGTTTTGATTATTCGGCCCGGACAATATATTTTACCAACCCCGGGCACCTGAAGGCATTCGAGTTTTATGAACTGAAGGACGCCTATATCATTACCTTGAGTGAAGAGTTTTTGAAAACCAATGTGCATAAGGACATCTTTCAAGAGTTTCCTTTTCTATTGGCTGAGACCGTTCCGCCACAAATCCTTTCCGTGGAAAAGTTTCAGGCCTTTGAACAATTGTATAAGCAAATTCTGACTGAATACCAATCGGATTCCCATTATAAGTATCGTATCATAGGCAATCTTTTTGTGGTTTTGTTATTGAAAATCAAAGAAGCTTTTTGGGGCAATTACTATCCTTTGGAAGAAGGGGGACGAAGCTCTCAAATTGTAAAAAAATTCAAACAAACCTTGGAGGGGCATTACCGTCATCTGGCCGAAGACAAAGTACAATTTCTCTATCAAGTACAAGATTATGCCAAAGCACAAAATCTTAATCCCAGTTACCTTAGCAATGTGATTAAAAGCAAGACCGGAAAATCCATGAGCACTTGGATCGCGGAAAAAACTATAGCTCAAGCCAAAGCTTTCTTAAAACACTCGCCCTTGTCGATTAAAGAAATAGGATATCGTTTGGGGTATTCGGAAACAGCCCATTTCAGTAATTTTTTCAAAAAGCAAACCGGTATCAGCCCTTCTCTCTACCGCAAAAAGTTTGCACTTTAACGAAAAGCATTCTCATGTATTTGCAAGCTTTCCTGTGATTCTCGCAACAAAGAATTTGTGAGAAGCGTCCACCTTTGTCATTGTATTCATTATCCGGTTTTTTCTGACAAAGCGAATAAATATTTGTTAGAAAAAACCCATCGAAAATTAAAAAAGAAACAATATGAAAAAGGTAGCACTCATTACAGGGGGAAGCCGGGGGTTGGGTAGAAATACAGCGATAGCTCTGTCAAAAAAAGAAACGGATATAATTATTACTTACAACACCCAAAAAGAAAAAGCCGAGGAAGTAATTGCCGAAGTGGAAAAGAACGGAGGCAAAGCCGTTGCTTTACAGCTCAACCTTGGGGAAGTGAAGTCATTGAGCAAATTTGTAGAAAAACTGTCTGGTATTTTGCTAACTCATTGGGAAAGAACTCACTTTGATTTTCTGGTGAATAATGCCGGTTTTGGTATTTATTCCCCAATCACTCAAACATCCGAAGAGCAATTTGACAGTTTGATGAATGTACATCTCAAAGGTGTATTTTTCTTGACTCAAAAACTGCTTCCCTTTTTGGCTGACAACGGGGCTATTGTCAACTTTTCCACCGGTTTGGCCCGTTTCAGTGTTCCGGGATATGCTGCGTATGCTAGTATGAAAGGAGCCGTGGAAGTGTTTACCAAGTACCTGGCCAAAGAGTTGGGAGCAAGGGGGATTCGTGTCAATGTGATAGCTCCGGGGGCTATTGATAACGATTTTAATAAAAGTAATTTCGAAAAACACCCTGAGGCAAAGGAATTTCTCGCTTCTCAAACGGCATTGGGAAGAGTCGGCCGCTCCGAAGATATTGGGTCTGTAGTGGCGGCAATCTGCTCCGATGCATTAGGTTGGGTGAATGGGCAGAGAATTGAAGCTTCCGGAGGTATGTTCTTGTAAATGTTTGCAGATGTGGGAAAGTTCAGTAGTCGATAAAAAAGACTTGTAGGGTTATTTGTGTTGCAAAATAGTGGGATTAGCTGATTTGTGCTGGTGTGAGAATATTCCTTGAAGGCACACAACTTTACGAGTCTTTAGTGTGACTTTATTAAAGTAGGAAATGAAGTGGTTTATACGTATAGTTTTTGACCGAAGATGGAATCAAAATCGACTCATCAAGGCATTTTTTGAAGAGAATAGCCAAGAGCTATTGTTGAAAAAAGTAACACAGAGGAGGCGTTTTTGAAACATTTTTTAGGAAAAAGAAAAAGTTTAATTCACTTCTATGTCAGAATTTTATAACTTAAAATCATGAAGAATGAAGTTATTAATGATTGTTTATGTATCCGCGATAAGTTTTTTAGGATGTAAAGATCACCCCCGGCTCTCGCCTGACTGTAAACAACAAGTCATCATTGACAAAGACCGTTATTTACAGACTCCCTCAGACGAATTCTCCATTTTCAAAGCCACACTTAAAAATGATTGTCTGTTACTTACTGTAAGATATAGTGGCGGGTGTGGAACTACTGACTGGAAACTGATTGATTCCGGAGAGCGCTTAGGCCAAGTTCCCGTACAAAGAAACATCCGCTTGACTTTAAAAGATGAAGACCCTTGTGAGGCCTATCTGGCCAAAGAACTTTCGTTTGATTTGTCTCCATTGAAAGTGAAAGGTGAAAATAAAATCTCCATTTCACTGGAAGGTTGGGACAAGAAGCTAATTTATGAATAGTAACCGGCTAGCACGTGCTGAGTACCGTTAGGAAAAAATGATGAGTAAGTATCCCGGCTTTGCCTATGCTTAAGAGGGATGCTTTTGCTTTACATGCTTAAAAACATTTGTTGAGGAGTTTATAAAATAAAATCAAATTATATGTAACCATTTGGTTTTATTTTGTTAAATTAGTAACCAAATGGTTACGAGTTAGATGAAAGCAAGAAGAGATGTATTTCAGGCGATAGCCGATCCGACCAGAAGGGAAATTATGGGATTGTTGGTTCATAATACCTTGACATTAAATGGAATTGTAGAACATTTTGAGGTCAGTCGCCCGGCGATTTCTAAACATATCAAAATACTGGAAGAATGTGGTTTGGTGATGATAGAGCAACAGGGGCGGGAGCGCTATTGCACAGCGAAACCTCAAAAGCTCAAAGAAGTTTTTGATTGGATTGATCAGTACAAGGTTTTTTGGAATCAAAAATTGGATGCACTGGACGATTTTTTAATGAATGACACGCCTACCGATTCATGATACATCTGTTAACCCAAAACAAAATGAATAAAAAGCTTTTAGTCATTGAACGTACGTTTAAAACGCCAGTGGAGAAGGTCTGGCGGGCGATTACGGATAAAAAACAGATGAAAGAATGGTACTTTGACCTGAAGGAATTCAAAGCCGAAGTCGGATTTGAGTTTCAATTCAATGCCGGAACAGAAAACGGTGAATACTTGCATCTCTGTAAAGTGACCGAGGTGATTCCACTGAAAAAACTCCGATACAGTTGGCGGTATGACGGTTATCCGGGCAATTCGTTTGTTACCTTTGAACTGTTTCCGGAAGGGGAGTTTACCCGTTTGAAGTTGAGCCATGAAGGCTTGGAGTCCTTTCCCAAAGACAATAAAGATTTTGCTTCTACAAATTTTGAAGAGGGATGGGGCCAAATTATCGGTGCTTTCTTGAAAGCGCATCTGGAAAAAATGTAAGCTGGTTTTGTTCCGGAAAGCAATTCCAAACAAGGATTCGATAGGTGTTTTACGGATTTACTTTTCATAGTTGACTATTCAACTAAGGTTAAACCACAATTTTTCCAACCTATAAAAAGATGACTCTTATGAAAATCAAACTCACAAGCATTCCCGTAAGTGATCAGGAAAAGGCACTTCACTTCTATACGGAAGTATTAAACTTTGAAAAGAAACACGATATTCCTGTGGGGGAAGACAGGTGGCTGACTGTGGTGTCTCCCGAAGAACCGGATGGAGTAGAGTTATTTCTCGAACCGAATGGGGACTACCCGGCAATGAAGGCCTTGAAAGAAGCACTTGTAAAAGACAAAATTCCCTATACCTCCTTTGAGGTGGACGATATCCAAAAGGAGTACAAGCGGTTGAAAGAACAGGGAGTTCATTTTGTTCAAGAGCTGGAAACTACAGGTTCGATCACCCAGGCCATGTTAGACGATACTTGTGGTAATTATATTCTGATCTACCAACCAAGTTAAAAGATATATTGTGGTACGGAGCAAATTTTTCCTCATGAAAAAATTGTCTAAAACGTACAATTCAGACTCCGTTTTGCGCTGTTATTTTGTCTTTCATTAGATCATTAAAAGCAAGCATTATGGAACAACAATCAGTAACACTCACTCCATATTTGAGTTTTGAGGGCAATTGCGAAGAAGCACTCAATTTTTACAGTGAAATATTTCAAGGAAAGGTAGAAGTCGTTAACCGGTACGATAATCCGGCAATGAAAGCACCCGCCGAGTATAGAGAGAAAGTATTGCACGCTTACATAACTTTTGGTGCCGTGACTATGTATGCCAGTGATGTATTTCCCGGTAAACGGGCTCATAAAAGTAGTGGAGATATGGCTCTTTCCCTGGATTTTTCTGAGGTAGAAACGGCCAAAAAGGTTTTTGAACAATTGTCGGAGGAAGGTGAAACCGGAGTCCTTTTTGCCAAACAATTCTGGGGAGACTGGCATGGCAATTTGATAGATAGGTATGGCATTCGTTGGATGATAAACGTTACGGAAAGAGCATAAAGCAAGATAACTCTTTAAGGCATAAAGTTAAAAGGCTGTTTCATTTTTATGAGGCAGCTTTTTATAGTTGTGCGGCTCATTTGTAATCAAGCAAAATGATTGTATTTCTGTTTATATAATGTACATATTCACCTTTGGCAGATCACTGTTGATTTGTGTAACTTTGTGTTTACTTGTGAGTAGGTAGTGTAATGTATTTTATGAAGCATATAAAGAAATGAAACTTCCGATTTATTCTTACGGACACGAGGTTTTGCGTGCAAAGTGTGAAGAAGTGACGCAGGATTTTCCAGAATTTGATGCATTGGTGGAGGCCATGTGGGAAACGTTGTATGGAGCAAATGGTTGTGGGTTGGCAGCTCCCCAAATCGGAAAGTCACTACGTTTGTTTTTGGTAGACAGTAAATCTACCTATGAGTATATGACGGAAAGGGACCGGAAGGAATTATTTGAAGAGGGGGACACCGGAATTATGGAAACCTTTATCAATGCCCGTATCCTTCACCGTTCGGAAGAAGCCTGGATGGATGAGGAGGGGTGCCTGAGTATCCCCGGTTTGAGTAGAATGGTAGAACGGCCTTGGGAAATTGAAATAGAGTATTTTGACCGGGAATTTAACCAACATACGAAAACATTTGCCGGAGTGACCGCCCGGATGATCCAGCATGAATTTGACCATACCGAAGGGATTCTTTATCTGGATTATTTATCCCCTTTGCAAAAGAAATTGCTCAATGGAAAACTGAACAAAATCGCCAAAGGGAAATTTCCAACCAAGTACCCAATGAAATTTTTGAAATAAAGTGGTTTCCACTTATAGTTTTTGACCGAAGATGGAATCAAAACCGGCTCATCAAGGCACTTTTTGAAAGGATAGCCAAAGCTATTGTTGAAAAATTAAGACAGAGGAAGCGTTTTTGAAACATTTTTTAGGAAAAAGAAAAAGTTTAATTCACTCCAATAAAAGAGACCTTTGGAGGCAAAGGTATTTTCTCTGAAATGATATGGGTTTATTAAAATTCGGGCCTTTGAAAAAATGCGTTTGGAAACTTTTCATAAAAAGCGTAGAAAAATCTTCGGGATATAGAGTTTTTGTTTTAAAACTATAAAGAATCTTTTTCGAAGATTTTCGCTTTTTGTGGAGAGTTTTAGCAATTTTTTCAACAGCCCTTGATTTCTTTGCTTACTTTCTTTATCAAGAAAGAAAGTAAGGATCAGGATTCCTATATAAAAGATGATTATGCTCGATTTAAAAACGTTGAGAGAAACCTTGTTCCGGACAGCCTATCAAATGTTGGGAGAAGTGGAGGATGCGGAAGATGTAGTACAGGAAGTATTGGTGGACTTGAGTCAAAAAATAGCTACGGACAAAGTCGCTGCCATTGAAAATCTGAACGGGTACTATGTACGGGCGACTGTTTATAAATCCATTAATTATTTAAAAATCAAGAAGAGAAGCGAATATCCGGGCGTCTGGCTTCCCGAGCCATATATATTTCCTTCCCATTTGGAACATTCCGGGTTGGATGTATCTTTCGGCTTTGTGCATCTTTTGTCTAAGCTTAATCCAAATGAAAGAGCGGTCTTCATCCTCCGGGAGAGCTTTGAAATGAGTTTTAAAGAAATTGCGATGGACTTGCCTTTCACCGAGGCAAATTGCCGGAAACTCTACCAACGAAGTAAAGAAAAAATACAGCATAAAGCCCCTTTAAATGTTGTCGATCAACATAAAAAAGAAGCACTGACCCAACAGTTTCTTCATAGTGTTCGCACCGGAGACATGGAGGCTTTGTTGCAATTATTGGTAGAGGAAATTACCATTTACTCGGATGGTGGTGGCAAAGTAGCCGCAGCCACAGTACCGATACAAGGAGTGGAAAGATGCATCAAATTTTTGCTAGGGATTCAAAAACAAGCCTCTTCCAATATCCGGGTAGAAATCAAAAATTCAGAAAGCAATATTTTGATATTGTTGTACGAAGCGTCTGCAAGTGAGCCTTATACAGTGGTGGTATTAGACGCTTCAGAAGACAAGATCCGAACCATATACTTGCAGCGAAATCCGGATAAATTGAAATTTCTCTGATTCTTTGTCACAAAGTACGGTGGTTTTTTGCCATTAGGGGGAAACAAATAAAACCACTGATTATGACAAAGAAACTGCATTATTTTTCAGGACTGACCATTGCACTGTTTGTTGGTGTGCACTTGACCAATCACCTGATGCTTCTTGGAGGTACGGAGGCCCACCTGTCTTTCATGGAAATCGCTCGTACGGTTTACCGCAACCGGTTTGTTGAGTTACTTTTGCTATTGGCAGTGTTTTTACAAATCCTATCAGGAATACAATTGCTCAGGAGCAAACGGAAAGACCTCAATACTATTTATGACAAGCTCCACCTCTATTCCGGGTTATACCTTTCCTTTTTCCTGTTGATTCATGTCGGAGCGGTATTGAGTGGAAGGCTTTATGCAGGGATAGATACCAATCTGTATTTCGGTGCGGCTGGCTTGAATACTTTTCCGCATTTGTTATTTTTTGTGCCTTATTATTCCTTGTCGGTCATCGCCTTTTTTACGCATGTTGCCTGTATTCACCGGGTAAAAATGATGCGATTTTCCAACCAACCCGTAGCGGTAAACTTTCAGACAAAGGTGATTATGTGGATCGGAGGGATCATAGCTTTGGTCATCCTGATAGGCATGATGCAAGTAGAAATACCTTCGGAGTACCAGTTATAGTCTGTTACATAGTAAGCTGACTATTGGGTTGCGCAATAAACGGGTTGTTTGTGCCAAGGGTAAAGCGGAGTTTTGTCAGACAAGAATTAAATGAATAAAATCATGAAAACTAATTTTCAAGTAGAAGCTATTGACGTTTCTGAAATTAACCATCTTTTTCAACTTGGTGAGGAAGAACTATCAAACTTTGGAGCCGAATGGAAAACCGTAAACCGCGCCACAGGGTACCCTTGTCGGGTGAGCCTGCAGGAAAGTCCTATGGGTGAAGAAGTCCTTTTATTTGCTTTTAAGCATCACCCGGTCAGCTCTCCTTACCAAGCCTCGGGACCCGTGTTTGTACGGAAAAATGTAGAAACGGCCCGTTTGAAACCCAATGAATTGCCTGCAATGTTACAAAGCCGCTTGCTTTCGCTCAGAGGGTATAACCGGAAGGGAAATTTGGAGGAATCCCGTACCGTAGAGGGTAAGCAGTTGAGAGGGTACCTCGAAGAGGTTTTTGAAAATCAGAATGTGAAATATATTCATATCCATAATTCAGGGGCGGGTTGTTATATGTGTAATGTCAAACGGGTCAATTAAGCTTTATGGCTGAAAAAATGGGAATGTGATCTCACAATCCTCCTTGAAATTAAAAAAGGCAACTCAACAAAGTTGCCTTTTTATAATGGTAAAAGGCTGCCATCGTTGGAAGGAGAGCTGTTTTTGGGGTAAGAATTGGATTTTGAAATTTGTCCTGTTTACTTTGGCCAAAATTTATTACTTCTCATGGGCGAGCCCGTTGGAGGTAGGGTCATTACTCAATTCAAACCTACTAAAAAAATGAATCAACTCAGGATCAAACAAAAAGCGGTTGAAAACTACATTAAAGCCTACAACAGCTTTGACATTGAAGGTATGCTAAGAGATTTGCATCCGAATGTGGTATTTAAAAACATTTCAAATGGCGAAGTAAATCTGACTACAGAAGGCAAAGAGGCATTTCAAAAACAGGCCAAACAGGCAAAAAACCTTTTCCGGGAAAGGGAACAAAGCATCCGGAATATTCAATTTGATGACAAGCAAGTGACCCTAGAGATTGATTACAAAGGAGTGTTGGCGGTAGACCTGCCTAATGGGATGAAAGCAGGAGATACCTTGGCCTTGAAAGGAAAAACCATCTTCCGTTTTGAAGAAGACAAAATCGTGTCGATTGAAGATATTAGTTAAGTCATTGCTGAGCTTAGTTGCTTTATTTAAGAGCTGTCTAAAAAGTCAAAGGAATAAAAAAATCCACAAAAGTTTTTAAGACAGAAAGAGTCACAAATATTTAATTTATAATTAGTGGTTTCTGTGTAAATCTTTAGTGCTTATCCATCGTCTTTTTAGACAGCTCCATTTTTGTATAATTTTCATCATCAAAAAAGAATCTTAAACATGCTCTAAAGGATGAACTATCACGATAAAAAATTCAGACCAATCAGTAATTCGGAAAACGGGGAAACTTCCGAAGAAACAATTTTCCTGTACCAACAGGAGGGAAACATCCTTACCTCGGAGTACAGTGGCGGTAAAATACTCAAAGGCCATTTGATTGGTCTGGTGGATGAAGAGGGAAATATCAATATGCGTTATCATCAGGTAAATACCAAGGGAATCTTAATGACCGGCACCTGTCATTCCCGCCCCGAAATACTGGAAAATGGAAAAATCCGTTTGCACGAATCCTGGCAATGGACTTCAGGCGATTGTTCTGAAGGAGAGTCGGTACTTGAGGAAGTTTGAAAGGGCTTGTCAGGAATAAATAAAAAGATATAGTCAACTCCCCTGCAAAATACACAGCTCATGAAACATGAATTCTTCTTTATTACCGGTGCTATTTTAGGCTTTTTAACATTAGCGGAAATACTGCTGGCTTATACTTTTTGGCCGTTTATATACCGGATGGGAATACCTGTTTATAAAAAAACAATTGATGTTAAGAGTACTAAGTTAAGCCTGCCATCTTCCCGTACAATTAAGAAGTCAGAAGGAGTGTTTCATTTGAATACAAATGGAAAAGTCTATTTTCTCTCCCGGTTTCGTTTTTTAAGCTTCAACCGGTCAAAAGCATTTTTACACTTTAGGTGTATTGCCACGCTGAAACCAACGAATAAGATTGTGGTAATTGTCAAAATACCGCTTGGAATGATATTATTTTTATGCTTTTGGATTAAGAACTATTTATGGTTCTCTGGAATAAATAATGGCCCCCATATACCCTTCAGTAATTTAGGGCCTATAAGCTTTTTGGGAATGATTTATTTATTTATTTTTATCATAGCACTAATGAATTTACTAATGGAAAAGGCCCGAATGGATACGATGATCCGGGAGCTAAGGGAAATTCTGAAAGAGTTAATCAAAGAACAGGAAGAATACGCTGACAGCGATGCCAGAGCCGAAGAACTAAAACCTAGAGAGAGCAGACTTAACCTTTTGTGAACAATGTATAGTAAATCGGCAATCCCGATTCAGAAAAAATCGATTGATTTTGGAGTCAAGTAGCTACAGGGTATTGGTGAGAATGTTTCGGGTTAGCGGAAAAAAGTCCTTTCTCTTTTGTACCGTCAAGATGCATGAAGCAAGTGTTTTTTTGATTATCTAATCAATTTGTTTTATATAAAAAAATAGTTTGAACCAATACACTCTTCTTACTTATCAACCATGAAATACGAACATCAGATTGATTCACTTTTAGCGGAATACAATCAACTCAACCAACCGGGATTTTCCGTTGGGGTTTTCCAAAATAATGAGTGGGTTTATACCCGGGGACTAGGTTTGGCCAACCTCGACTATAAAGTACCTAACTCCAAAGATACTGTATTCAGAATAGCCTCTACCTCTAAGCAATTTACGGCTGCCTGTATTTTTTTGTTGGAAAGACAAGGCAAGTTATCATTACAAGATCGTTTGTCAAATTTCTTCCCGGAGTTTCCGGAGTATGCACAACGAATCCGGGTGCATCATCTGCTCCATCATACCAGCGGTCTCCGGGACTATCTGATGCTGGCTTACCTTGCAGGTAAGAGAAAGGAAGATTACTACACAGACTTTGAAGTAATGGAGTGGTTGGTTCGTCAACAAAACCTGAATTTTGAACCCGGAAGTGCTTATGCTTACAGTAATTCCGGATATTGGCTGTTAGGGCAAATCGTCAGAAAAGTATCCGGGAAAACATTGGCAGAGTTTGCGCAGGAATATGTGTTTGCTCCTCTGGAGATGACGCATACTCACTTTCACGATGACCCTACACGTATTGTTGAAAATAGAGCCACCGGCTATACGGTAGATGAAAAGGAAAACTTTAAAATCAGTATGACTCCTTTGCCCATGGTGGGGGACGGTGGCGTATTTACTACTATCACTGATTTTAAAAAGTGGATAGATGAGTATGCGTTGTGTACCTATTTTGACCGGGAGTTTTGGGAGAAAATGACCAGTGTGGGCATGCTGGAAAACGGACAAAAAACCAACTACGCGGGAGGTTTGGAAATATCCACCTATCAAGGACTGAAAACGGTTAGCCATGGAGGTTCTTTTGTAGGGTATTTGTCACACTTTGTCCTTTTTCCTAAAGAAGAGTTGGCATTGGTTTGTTTTGCCAATCGCAATGATATTCTGCCCTGGGCCATTAATTTTATGCTGGCAGATGTTTTTTTAGATGGAAATGTAAATGCTCAAGCTCCGGAGAAGCAATCTGGTTCGCAGAAATTTCTTCCACTTTCAAGTGAGGAATTGAGTTCGTTTGCCGGGGAGTATGTCATTCAGCCTGGGATTGAATGTTTGATCGAGGTTGATCAAAGCGGATTGACTGTAATGCAAAACTGGAATGAATCTCAATATATTATCCGGCCCATCGCTACCAATGTCTTTGTGCTTCCGGAACAAGCGGAAATCCGTTTTGAATTTTCTGATTTTAGAGAGGGAAAAGCTTCTAAATTGACAGTGTTTCAACAAGGCAAGAAGACAGAATGTGAGCGAAAACAAGCAACAGACTTTTCCGGCTTGAATCTGGAAGATTATGTAGGAGTATATTCAACTAAAGAGTTGGATGTTCGTTACAATATGTTGATTGGCGACAAAGCCTTACTTTGTAAAGTAGGAAATCAGGAATGTTGGGAATTAATCCCCCAAGCTGACGATCGTTTTGTTACTCAGGAAATGCAATTTATTTTTTGCCGGAAGGAAGGGTTGGTTTCGAGTTTTATTTTGGAAGTGGCAGGAATCAAAAATTTGGAATTTATCAAGGAATAAAGTTCACTGAAAATCCCCAACGGATTTTTAAGCGATAGAGCTATAGTGTTCATTCTATTGGGTATTTTGGCACAAATGTCTTACTTAATGCCGTCAACTTTAGGAAAATAGCTGCTTGTAAATATAAAAAGCCGGCTTTCTAATTACGTTGACAATCCTGAGCATCCCGTTGTACCTATTTTCAAAATGTCCAAATTGAACAAACAAATTTAGGTGAGATTTCAAGAAATTGCATCATAAAATTAATCGTATCGTTTATGAGCAATCAAACCCAGTTAGACCGCTTCAAGGCTGTGACCGATTTTCTTCGCGACAGGTTTAAAGACGACATCACGGCTAAGGATGTTGAGGAAATAGCCTATTATTCTTACCGGAATATCAACCGGATTTTTCGTGCTTTACAACATGAAACCATCGGACAATATATCAAAAGGCTGAAGTTGGAAAAAGCTGCCGAGTATTTGAAATATTCGGATGCCGCTATTTCCGATATTGCTTTGGATATCGGGTACAGTGATATTGCTGCTTTTAGCAAAGCGTTTAAAAACCAATTCCAATGTTCTCCTTTAGCATTCCGGGAGGTACAACACCTGAAACTGGAAATTACACAAAAAGCATCCGGTACGGCGACATTGTTCCAAACTCCTGAGCTTCCCTTTGAAATAGAAGAACTTCCGGTTTTGGAGGTTTTATACCTTGAGTACCAAGGAGCGTATGAAAATTTAAAAGGAATACAAGACACCTGGAATCAATTGATAGCCTATGCTCACCAACAGGGGCTTCTGACTGCTGATACTCTCTACCTGGCGGAGATTTTAGACGATGATGAAATCACGGATTCTTTGAATTGCCGGTTGAATACCGCTATTGTATTAGAGAAACCACTATCGTTTCCCTTGGAAGGTTTTTTCAAAACCAAACCAATCGAATCGCAGAAGTATGTCAAATTTGTGCATAAAGGAAGCCATGAAACATGTATGGATACCTATGATTCCATCTATGCCCAATGGATGGTGCATGTACAAAAGGAATTTGCAGACAAACCTATTTTGGAGTTTTATGTAAACGATGAAGCCGATACCCCGAAAGAGGAACTGCTCACCGAAATTCATATCCCGATTCTGGCGTAAACAAAGGGCAATATTCCTAATTCCTTCAATCCCTCATTCCTTCTATCCAACAATCCTTAAAAGATGAAAACCGAAGAATTGTTTCAATTGTTCAAGACCTCGGAGTTGCTTGAACTTGTAGCCTTGATATTTATCGTCAACCTAGGCATTACTTTTATCGAAATATTATTGGATTTTTTCACGAGTAAAGTGCGCAGGTGGAAAGATACCGGAGCGAATATTGTCATTTTTATGATGGGGCAACTGCTCGAAAAAACGGCATTCGGCTCTATCGGACTCGTTTGCCTTTTGCCCTTCTATCTATTGGTCCCTTGGGAAATTCCGATGACTTGGTGGACTTGGCTCTTGGGCTTGCTGGCCGCAGACTTTACGTATTATTGGATGCACCGGCTGGAACACGAACACCGGATTTTGTGGGCCAACCACAGTGTACACCACTCCTCCGAAGACTATAACCTAACGGTAGGCTTCCGGCTGAGTATAATTGAAAGTGCCATCGAGTGGGTCTTTCTGGTACCCATGATATTGGCCGGATTCAATCCCTTTCAGGCGGTTTTGTGCTTGGTGTTTGTTGCACAGTATCAGCATTGGATTCATACGGAAAAAGTCCGTAAACTGGGTTGGCTGGATGAAGTCTTCAATACGCCTTCCGTCCACCGGGTACACCATGGATCTAATGAAAAGTATTTGGACAAAAACTACGGAGGTATTCTGATCTTGTGGGACAAACTTTTCGGTACCTTCCAACGGGAAGAAGAAAAGGTAGTGTATGGCCTGACCAAAAACATCCGTACCAACAATCCCATCAAAATTAACTTTATCGAATACCGGCATATCTGGCGGGATGTCTGTCAGTGTACGAACTGGAAAGACCGGTTTAAAATGATCTTTGGAGCTTTAACCTGGCGACCGGAGTATTTTCAACAAAAAGAAGAAGAAAGGATAAATTTAGGAAACTACAAGAGATGTGAGTGATTACTATGCCCTGAAAAATTATAGTTTGCCACCTTTATCTTAAGATATTGAACGCTAAATCATATATTTAATGCCCGCCCCAGGGCTAATTAGCGTTAGCTTTGAATAAATGTATCTTATAAAAATGAATAAAAAAGAAAGAATAACATTAGCGCATACTTCTTTGAAAGGCGTTTCGATCGGAGATGCTTTTGGTGATAGTTTTTTCGGAGAAACGGATCAAGTACTTGCCTGCATTCAAAATAGAAAAATTCCGGAAACCTCTTGGGAGTTTACAGATGATACAGTGATGGCTTTGGCAGTTTTTGAGCAGTTGGAACAAAATGGAGAGATAAATCAAGATGATTTGGCACTTCAGTTTTCTGTGAATCATATAAAGGATCCTAACAGAGGGTATGGAGCAACAGCTAGAAGAATTTTGAGGAAAATAGAAAAGGGTGAGTATTGGAAAGAGACAGCCCAAAATGTATTTGATGGAATGGGTTCAATGGGAAATGGAGCTTCTATGAGAGTGAGTCCAATTGGAGCTTATTACTATGACGAACTAGAGAAGGTGAAGGAACAGGCAACTTATTCTGCTGTAATTACACATGCCAATCAAGAAGGAATTGCAGGTGCAATGGCAGTGGCCATTGGTGCTGCTTTGGCAACGCAATCGAAAGTAGAAGGACGGATAATGTCTCCGAATGAATTCATAAGTAATGTTGTGAATGAACTTCCAGATACAGATACTAGGGCGAAAATTCAAAAATCACTGACGATTTCAAAAGACTATCATATTAGTACCATTGAAACGATATTAGGAAACGGGATCAATGTTATAGCGCAAGACACGATTCCCTTTTCCATCTGGTGTGCGGCACACCATCTCTATAATTATGAAGAAGCATTGTGGAAGGCTGTTTCGATTTTAGGGGATCGGGATACTATTTGTGCTATAGTAGGAGGAATTACGATTCTATCTTCTCTGGAAGAAAAAATACCTTTGACTTGGTTGAGATCCGTAGAGGATTTCGATAAAAGCATCTTTAGAAACAAAAAAACTGCTTTCCCAAAGTGATAAATACTCTAGCATATCGTATAGGTAAATGGAAGTTTTTCATGGAGTATTTTTTAATAAATCACTCTTGTGTGCGAAGGATATCATCCATCATGGGGAATGTGAGATTCTTTTTTGTAACTAATAAATGGAATTCTGACATTTTTCCGGATAATTGATTCGTTTCTATCGTCTTTATTTCTTCTTATAAGCCAATCCGTTAGGGAGTATAGCGGGTTAAAAGTGCTGGGCTTTTATAAAAACTAAAGGTTAAAGATTTTGTAAGGCAAGGGCTGAGATATTTGGTATTGGTAAAAGATGACTACTTTTGGGGCTTTTAAAGCAATTGAAAATTCTGAAGAATACCATCAACGGTATGATCAGATAGCACAAACCCTAAACGTATGAAAAGACTTTTTCTCTTACTTTTGTTTTTATTTCCTTATACCGTTTTACAAGCCCAGCAGCAACTTACAGAGATAACTTATAGGGATGGGAATGGTGGCTCCAGTCCTGAAAACTTTATCGAGTTTAACGGCTTGATGTTTTTTATCGCAAATTCAAAAAGTGAAGGTAAAGAAATATGGGTGAGTGACGGTACCAAAGAGAATACTCAGGTATTAAAAGATGTTTACCCGGGGCCGGAAAGTAGCATTTTCGATTATTTTTTATCAAGCCCTATACTGGAGCAAATTTCAGCTGTGCTAAATAATAAGCTCTATTTTATAGCCAACGATGGGCAAAATGGACCTCAAATTTGGGTGACGGATGGGACGCGACAAGAAACAAAGAGAATTACCAATGTTCCAAATTTTCACCCATCCCGGTTGACGGTAGTGGGTGAAAACCTTTTTATGATTTCAAAAAAAGGTGATTTATTAGAAGTTTGGAAAAGTGATGGGACCAATGATGGGACAGTTTTAGTAAAAGGAGATATACCTAGTAACCGTGTAGCAGTGATTGAATCGAGTGTAAATAATCTTTTTGTCTTTGCTCACTCCATTCCAATGGCGGGCGGTTATAATGTTTGGAGAAGTGATGGGAGTGAAGCAGGTACGTTTCCAATCCTGCAAAATTTACAGGGAAGTGCTAGTGGGCTTAGCCATTTTATTGAATTTCAGAATGAGTTATACTTTGTAGCAAGAAAAAATACTCAAGACTCTAGTTCTTTATTATTTTTAAAAAGTAATGGCCTAAATGCAATAGTGATCAAGGAAGTAAATATAGATCAAGAATGGATTGATTTCGAGGATGTGATAAAGGTGAATAACAAATTATATTTTTCCTTTTATAAGTTTGAAAGCAATCACTTTTTTATATGGGAGTCGGATGGCACCGCACAAGGAACCAGAAAAGTACATGATGAAACAGGAGGTAAGTATTTTATTCCTTCAAATTTAAGTACAGATGGAAACCATTTAATTTTTACTAGTAAGAATATTAATGAAGAAACTGCTCTATTGAGATTGAAACCGGATACATATGAGCTGGAAGAAATTAAGACGTTGGTAACTGATCCTGTAAAACCATACTTTTTCTCTCGGTTTGATATAAATGATATTCAAAAAATTAAACTTGGCTCCTACTTAATCTCCTTTGGCAATTCTCAGGATCAAAAGAAATATTGGAAGACTGATTTTTCCACGGCTAATACCTCCCCAATAACCAATATACCTGTTATCGGTGCTTTTTTCCATTATAAGAATCAAGTGTATTTTTCAGGATATTCAGAAGCGATTGGTTATGAGTTATGGAATGCTAATTTAGATTTTACGAACCCTCAGCTCTTTGCTGATATTAATACATCAAGGTATGGTTTGCAAAAAAACTTCGGACGATTCCAATTTACGGAGTTGAATGATAAACTATTATTTAGTGCGGATGATGGTGTACATGGAAACGAGTTATGGACATACAATAGCTCTACAAATACAAGTCATTTAGTCAAGGATATCTTTATAGGTGAAAACTCTTCAGGTCCTTCAAATTTTATTAGCTATAACAACTCCTTATATTTTACTGCTAATAATGAAAATGGTGCCAGAAGGGTATGGAAAAGTGATGGTACAGAAGCGGGGACAACTATGATAAACGATTTGTCTGTTGGGTTTAACGCCTTTACTCGAAACCACATGACTTTCTTCCAGAATAAAATTTTGTTCATATCAGAACAAGGTGGAAACCATGTACTATTTGCAATAAATGGAGAGAATATAGAGATGATCAAAAACTTTGGTGAATATATTATGAATATCGAAGAGATGGTTGTTTCTGGAAACAAAGTGTTTTTTTATAATCTATCTTCTCAGGGTGGTATTTGGGTAAGTGATGGAACGGAGATGGGTTCTTTTAAAATCAAAGATCTTTATTCTATTAGAGAATTGACGGCTTTCAATGGAAAAGTTTTCTTTTCCGCAGCGAAAGAACAGGGAGGAGAGATAGAGTTATGGCAAAGTGATGGAACGCTGGAAGGAACAAAGATGGTAAAAGATATTGGAATGGGGTATTCCTCCGAGCCTGATGACTTGGTGAGCTTCAATGAAAAGTTGATTTTTACAACATACACAGAAGAAACCGGAAGGGAGTTTTGGGTATCGGACGGAACCGCAGAAAGTACTGTACAATTGATTGATATTAACCCTGGAAGAAAGGCATCTGTATTAACTAAGGATTATAATATCATTACCTCTCTCTATCGTCCCAAAGTTGTCGTAGGGTATACAGAGTTAAACGGGTTCTTGTATTTTACAGCCAATGACGGGGTACACGGTACCGAGCTTTGGAGAACAGACGGGACGCCTGCCGGAACTACTTTGGTGAGTGATATAAACGAGGGGGCTTATGGTTCGATTCCCAGGGATTTGACAAGCCATGAGGGAAAACTCTATTTTAGTGCCTATACGGAAGAAAGTGGCGTGGAGCTTTGGATATCGGAAGGAACTGATGCAACCACCCTCCAACTGTATGATGTCATCCGTGGGCCTGAAAGTTCTCTCCCCTCACATATATCCTTTATCAATGACGAGATATACTTTATTGCCGAAACGGAAAATCACGGAAGGCAACTTTGGAAGGGGGGAGAAGATAGTGTGACAGGGATAGAAGACTGGTTGGAAGATGATGGGCTGAAAGTCTATCCGAACCCGACCTCTGAGTACCTAATGTTTGAACATAGTGACTGGCGAATTCAACAGGTGAAAATAGTGAATATGCAAGGGCAAACCTTGTCTGTCCAACCGGATGCCACCAACAAAATCTATGTGGGTAACCTACCGTCCGGTATGTATTTGTTGATTGCCGAAGCAGACGATCAAAAGCTGGTCAAGAAGTTTATTAAGGAGTAGCTTAATATGCTGTTTGGTGAATTGAATCACTAGGGTAAAACCCGGAAAAGAACATGTTCAGGCATGTTCTTTTCCTTTTTAAATACAATTGAAATGCTTTTACCTTATTTTTGCCCCTGTTAATTTGTACCTTCATGATTGAAAAATGATCAAGGTGATTAAATCCGGATTTTGGAAATCAACAGGTGGAAACCCTTTTTGGATCAAGGTGATTGAAAACAATGTTTTCGGGTTGGGCATGAATAATGTTTCCCAAGAGTATACTCTTGGGGAAAAATGGTGCCATGTAGGGAAGGGCGAAATCCAGGATATGTTTTTATATCTGGAGTGGTCGGATATTCCCGGTGGAACCGATGAACTAAACGGGAAAATTAAGGTTGAAACCCTCAACGAGACAAGGATGAAAGTGGTGGAAGATTCCGGGAGCCTTGGTTTGTCCACCTGGAATCGGGTCAGCAATAAAAAGGACTTTGCAGACTGTCTGATGTCCGAAAATCAAGAAATCAATGGATAAGGTTTTTTGTGTTATTTTAAATATTATTCAAACTATTGTTCATATTCCATATTGGAATTTAATTGGATCAAATGGAAATCAATGCACAATTGAAGCGAATTAAAATCAAACTTTCAGAGTTAAAGCAACTTGACAAAAAGTTTGAAATTTTTGGGGCGTTTGACCACAAATATCAATTTAACCTTCCTAAGACAGAGGCGGAATTGACGGAGTTTGAAAGCAAGTATGGCATTGTATTGCCCTCTGGCTACCGGGAGTTTTTAAAAGAAATCGGCAATGGCGGGGCCGGGCCTTATTATGGACTGGAACCACTTGAAAACAGTATTTTCGCAGACCTGGATCATATGGATGAGAAAGATGTTCTCAATCCGTCCAAGCCGTTTTTGTTAGAGGATGCTTGGAATCTGGATTTTGAGGAAGCTACCGAAGAAGAAATTCTGCAAGCCGAAGAAAAGTATTTTGATAACCAATGGGTAAATGGCTTGTTGAGAATATCGAATTATGGTTGCGGGGTTTCTCTCAATATTGTGGTGAACGGTGCGGATTATGGTAATATCTGGGTGGACGACCGTGTCAACGGAGGAGGCATTTACCCGGACTCTTTTTTTGACCAGGAAGACAAAACTAACTTTTTGGAATGGTACGAGCTTTGGCTGGATCAGTCGATTTATGAGCTGAAAAATTAGTTGTAAAAAAAGAAACAGAAATAATAGAAGGCTATTTACAAATTGTACTGTAAATAGCCTTTGGTTTTATTGTTTGGCAATGAAAAGGGGGGAGCGTGAAAATAGTCCATATATATGGATGGCATTGATGTATATTCATAATTTGTATAATATAACATAATATTCAGTTAAAGGAAGGGAGTGGAAAGATATCCATCTTTGTACATGGATATATTAGTTTCAGTGGCCTCTTTTCAGGCTTTTGTGTCTTTTTTGTTGTTGACCACACATAAAAGTAAAAGCACTTTCGACCGGATACTGGTTTACTTTCTGATGTTGATGATGGCACATCTCGGTACGAAGTTTTTCGTTTTGGTGATTTTGCAAAACGAATACATCTTTCATCATTTGGTGACCGGCTTTGGTTTTGCTTACGGTCCTTTTGCCTTTTTAGCTACTAAAAAATTAATGGAAAAGTCTGTTAAGAAGTATGAGGCTTTTTTGCATTTTGCTCCCTTCTTTATTATTTCACTTTTGTACTTATGGGTAGTAATGGACATAGATCCTCATCACCCAACAGGTTTGACATGGGTGTATACCCGGCATATTCCCTCATTAGAGATGTTCTCCTTTACTGCCTATAATTTGTTCAGTTTGTACTTACTCTATTCTTTCCATCAGAAAAGCAACACGGACCAATTGCAAAAACAATTGATGATATTGATCTGTAGTTTATTGTTGTTGTTGGTATTGTCAGGGTTTGGGTTGCACCATCTGACGGTGCATATTTTTCAAGGCGTTTCAGTGCTTAATGTCCGCATTGCCCCCTACAGTATATTGCTTTTGATTTCGATTCTTATTATTCATTATAAATTCAAGGTTATCACTTTGAAAGAAGAGAAGCCCGTTGTTTCTGAAGAAGTGATAAAGAAATATGAAAAATCCGGTTTGCAAGCCACTGATATAAACAAATATCAACGCCAACTGGATAAGCATATGTTATTCAATAAACCCTACCTGGATTCGGAGCTTACCCTTTCGGAATTGGCAGAGCAACTAGCAATGCCGCGTCACCACCTTACTCAATTATTGAGCAGCCGGTATCAGCAAAGTTTTTATCAGTTTATCAACGAGTACCGGATCAAGGAAGCTACTGAAATTATGAAAGCTCAAAAAATGAATGGAAACTTCCTGAACCTGGCACATGAAGTGGGCTTTAATTCCAAATCCTCTTTCAATAATTATTTTAAAAAAATTACTGGAAAGACCCCATCTGATTTTAAAAATCAATTGAATAGTTAAGCGTCTAAAAAGTAACCAAATTGACAGGGTAGTTGTAGTTCTCTGTTTCTTCTCATAAAAAGCAATTCTTTTCGGAGAATAAGGAAATTTAACGTGTAGATAATAAATATTTAAAACTTTTAAGTATATGGTTTTCAGTTAGTTGTTTTTGTGATAGGTTTTTCCCTGCTGAGCAGGACAGGGGAAATGTAGTCGCCATCCGGGAACGACTATTATTTGTGAATTCTCTGTTTGATTTGCACGAATCATCAAATTTCAACTTATCATGAACAAACGTTTCATCAGAGCCGGTAAATTAAAAAAGGCTTTATTTCCGGGCTTGTATCATGCTTTGCCAGAGGCTCAGGTAGGGCAGCAGTTAGCATTCACCGGTAATTGTTCACACCTGAAAAACGGCTATTCAAATCACATTTGATAGCATTAAAAAAAAAGTATTTGATCTAAGTATTCTTCGTCTGTTTTTTCGTATCAATTGAATTGTTATAAAATGATATAGGAAAATGTATATATGATTTCTACAATCCATAAAAACAATGGGTTTGAGAGAACAAGTCAGAGAGATATTTGAAGTAGAATCAGACGGTTAAATTATTTATTTGACAACCACAAAAGTAAAATCTTCAAACATGCAGTTTTCATTTGCAAAAGAAATAGTAGGCGTTTTCTTATTAGGATTGTTATTTACAGCTTGTAGCACCCCACAACTGGTAGTAGAGGATGTTTCTTTACCCACTGATCTTAAAATCAACCAATTACAAGTATTGGGGACGCATAATAGTTATGCCCAACCTGTAGACACTGCGGTTTTAAATTATATTGACCCTATTTTCGAAAAAATGATGGGGCAGTATTTTGCCAATCAGCCGGAAACTATAAAGGCAAAGTATAAGGAATACCACCCCAATGAGGTAAAAATGAGTGAGGGGTTAGCGTACAATCATCCGGATTTTGAAGCGCAGTTGAATGCCGGAATGCGGTCTTTGGAAATAGATGTGTATCACGACCCTACGGGAAATCGCTTTAACCGGCCGGCGGCTTATGAAGTGTTAAAACAAATGGGGAAGACGGATTTGCTGCCGTTTGACAGTACGGGCTTGGACAAACCGGGGTTCAAAGTGCTTCATATGGCTGATATTGATTTTCGAACCCATTATACAACCTTTGAAAAAGCCTTACTCGCATTAAAGGATTGGTCAAATGCACATCCTCAGCATAGTCCCATTTTTATCATGATAGAGGCCAAAGACAGTGGGATTCCGGTTTTTCGGGTTCGGCTGAAGTATTGCCTTTTACAAAGCAGGCTTTCGGTGAATTGGATGAAGCGGTTTTATCTATGTTGGGAAGGGAGAAAGTGATTACACCGGATGATGTCAGAGGGGAATACTCCACTTTGGAAGAAGCAATATTGGCGCATAATTGGCCTGCTTTGTCTGAGTCATTAGGCAAGTTTGTGTTTATGCTTTTGCCTTCTACTGCGGGAATATCCGAAGATGACCGTTACATTGAAGACCATCCGTCTTTAAAAGGAAGAGCGATGTTTGTACAGTCGGAGCCCGGTGCGCCTCATGCTGCTTTTTTATTATTTGATAATTCCATCCTGAGGAAAGAAGAGATCAAAGCGGCCGTCCGGAAAGGGTATTTGGTTCGCTCCCGGGCGGATATTGAAACCTATGAAGCAAAAGTAAATGATATGACCCGTGCTCGTGCAGCTTTTGAAAGTGGGGCTCAAGTCATTTCTACGGATTTTTTCAAACCGGGCAACCGCTATGGAACGGACTATTTTGTCAAAATGCCTAATGAAAAACCTTTGAGAATAAACCCTGTGAATGGCCAAAAGTAAAGTGATTCATTCTTGTAAATACATAGGTTGCTGGTTGTCAGATCCGTCTGACAACCAGCAATGATTCATAATGCAATGCCCCTGTATTGACAAATCATCAGAACGTTCACTTCTGCCTTTGGCTTTCACCGTTATTTTTAAACCTTGAAAACTAAAGAAAAATGAAACATGCACTCATCTCAGTTATTGCCATAGTTCAAATGCTTGTCATCAATCGCTGTAATGACAGCATTCGGGAATCACCGGAACCGGCAGAGAAGAACGTTGTAGTCGATTACAGACAGGAAATGAGAAAATTTGTGACGGACCTGGGGGCTTATGCCAGAAGTTATAACCCCAATTTTTTGATTGTGCCTCAAAACGGACAAGAACTTGTGACGAATACCGGGGAGGGGGACGGAACACCTCAAACGACCTACTTACAAGCCATTGATGCTACCGGAAGGGAAGATATGTTTTATGGATATTACAACAAAGACGATGTGAGAACCCCCAAAGAAGATGAAGAATATTTGCTTGACTTATGTTTGGTGTGTGAGCAATTTGATGTGGAAGTTCTGGCTACGGATTATTGTTATACACCAAGTAAAATGGATGACTCTTATCAATTGAATGAGCAATACGGCTTTATTTCTTTTGCCGCTGACGAACGGAACCTGAATCAGATTCCACGTTACCCTGCAAAACCTTACCATGAAAACAGCGACAATATTACGCATATTTCACAAGCCAAAAACTTCCTTTATCTGATCAATAGCGAACACTTTACCACCAAACAGGATTTTATCAGTGCCGTTTCTTCGACCAACTACGATGTGGTCATTATGGACCTGTTTCACTTTGGGGTGGCTTATACAAATGCTGAGATTGAGCAGTTAAAAACCAAACAAAACGGAGGGAGCCGCTTGGTGTTGGGGTATTTAAGTATAGGAGAAGCTGAAGATTATCGCTATTATTGGAATGATGAATGGAAAACCAATAAGCCCGGATGGCTGGAGCCTGAAAATCCTGATTGGGAAGGCAATTACAAAGTGAAGTATTGGTATCCGGACTGGCAAAAGATCATTTTCGGTAATGAGGAATCATACTTGAAGCAAATCGTAAATGCAGGATTTGACGGGGCATATCTCGACATCGTGGATGGCTTTGAGTATTTTGAAGAAATGTGATTTTTCTGAATATAAGTTTAAAAGGAGGGTGGCTGAAGTTAGAACGAGCTTCTCTCAAATTATAAACCGGTTCCCTTCAACGTTACTCCATCTTCCGCTTTCTTTGTAAACTGTAGAGGAGGCCTTTGAAGGGTTTGTTTTTCCAATGAAAGATGAGTATGAGTAAGATCAATGAATATGATTTAGGGCATTTACAAAAAGTACTGTCAGGTTCCGAAAGGGGCGAACGGTATATATACCTACCTTTGAATAATGCCGAATATACGATTCAAGAACCTTACAGAAGTACCTATTACGGTATCGGGTTGGTGCATCAAGGAGAAGTAAACTTATATACCGGGCTTACTAAAAACCATATTTCCGGACCTTCAATAGTCGTGATGGGGCCTAGTTTGATCAAAAGGTGGGAGTTGATGCAAAAGGGTTTTCAGTCAGAGTCCTTGCTCTTTCTTCCGGAGTTTTTACAAGAGCGTTTTGCGGATGTTTCCTTCCTGAATTCTTTTCCGTTCTTTACCTGTGGAGGTAAATTTATTTCGTCTTTAACAGAAGCTCAATTTGATAATTTTAAGGTGCTGTTCGGACTCATCCGGAAAAAAGCAATTCAAACTTCCCTGTATGATGTGGAGGCGATTAGAGGCTATACCTATAGTATGATTAATGAGCTGGCCGCTTTGTATGATCAGGTGCATCAAGAAACTCAAACGGTGCATCCTTTAGAGAAAAAATTCAAACAGGCCCTTTTCAAGTACTTTAAAAAAGAAAGGTCAGTGAATTTTTATGCGGACATGCTACATGTACACCCCAAACATTTGACGCAAACGATAAAAGCGGTGACTGGGAATACCGTAAGTGAATGGATTCATAACCTGGTGATCCTAGAGGCAAAAGTTGCCTTACAAGATCAAACGGTTACGGTTGCAGAATTGGCACATGCGCTAAATTTTCCCGATCAAAGCACCTTTGGGAAGTTTTTTAAAAAATACAGTGGCCTTAGTCCCACAGCCTACCGGACGCATCTTACCTTTTGACCAAGTATACTATCTTTCAGCCCTTTATTTTGCTTTAGCGGGTAGCTAGCTTTGTGTTATCATTCAACGGTTTAATTATGAAGAAGATAACACTTTGTATTGCCATGGCCCTCTTCTTGGCGAACGTAGCCATGGCCCAAAAAACGCTTAATCATCAAACCCCAAAAGGCACAATAACAATGGAAAACTTACTAAAATACCGGTCAGAATTTGATAATCTGGGTAAAATATACCCTGCTTCGAAAAAGGTGAGGCAAGAAAAGGTACTTCTGCATGAGATCACTTGCTATTGGTTCAGGCCTGTTCAGCCTATTCAGGATAAGATAGCCATCTATTTACACGGAGGGTCTTTTGCCTTGGGCTCAATTAACTCTCATCGTGCTTTGGTCAGTAATATGGCAGAACAATTGAACATGTCCATTCTCTTTGTAGAGTATGGATTGGCTCCTGAAAATCCCTATCCTCAAGGAATTTTGGATGCAAAGCAAGTATACGGTTCAATACAAAAATCATATTCGGACAAAGAGATTATCCTGATAGGGGATAGTGCCGGAGGTGGGATTGCTATCAGCTTGTTAGACGAATTGAAAAATACAGGTTTCCCGGCACCGGAAAAGCTTGTGTTGATTTCACCTTGGGTGGATATTGCCTGTAGTCATCCGTCCATTACGGGCAATGCATCCATTGACCCGATACTCAGCCGGGATGAATTATTGAAATTTACAAACTTGTATGCGGCTAGTGAAGGGGTAGCCCGGGCAAACCCTTTACGGGTGGTTCATAATATTTCATTTCCTTCAACTTTGATTATGGCCGGGACCAACGAGATTTTATTGGATGATAGTAAAGTTTTATATCAAGCTCTCAAAGAGAAAAAAGCAGCAGTAAAATTACATATTTATGAAGAGCAAACACATGTTTGGCTGTTAACGGATTTCTCTTCTGACGCAGCTTTAAAATCGATTGAAGATTTAAAAGCATTTGTGCTGAGTAAGTAGAAATTAGCAGTGGAATTTCAATGAATAAAGCCTTTCAAGTTGACAGTACTTGGAGGGCTTTTTAGAGCGTGAAAAAGAAATCTATTAGCTAAAAAAGGGTAGTTGTATGGTGAGAGTAGAATGTATGAAAATTAAAAAAGGCTCTACAATTTGCAGAGCCATTTTTACTATTAAACCAAATAATCCTTGAATTATGTGATAAATATAAACTATTTAATTCATACAATACAACTTCTCATAGAGATTGTAAAAAGCTTGAAGAAGGGTAAAAATGGATGTTAATTTTCAAATAATTGAATTATTTATAGTTTTGTAAGAAATGGAGATTGGCGTAAATATTTGATAATGAATGATTTGTTTGTTTGTTTTTTGTTGTATTGATTGGACTGGTTTATAAAATATTATGTAATATTTACACTGAAAAACAATTTTTTTAAATTCTTAATTAACGTTAATGCGGAAGGGTGGGGTGTAATTAATAGGGCAAGCGTGGATTTTCACACTAGATGGAAAAAAAATAAGTATGTAAGATTTTGAGATGTATTGTGGTAGTTTTTCAATATCATCTTTTTGCTGGGGTTTTACATATAAAAATTGTCTTTTCAAGTGAGTCAAATGATCGTGAGTTTTAGGAAATGATTCAACTTTTGAATATTGTCAGGGCTGCCGAATACATACAATAAATCATCTTGTTTGATTTGCGTTTCCGGGTGAATATTTGTGATAAACTTACTGCCTCGCTTGATGGCCAAAACGGTAATACCATAGTGCGTTCTGAGGCCGGATTCATACACGGACTTTCCGATAATCTTATTGGGTCCTTGTTGTACAGGCAAAGTGGCTATTTCAATATCAGGGATGTGTAAAGGAAAAACAGAGGAATTTTGGCTTAAGCCACTGATATTTCGCAGCATATCGTAATTATCCGACCGGATATGATTAATAAATCCCTGAATTTCATTGTCAGGAACCAGGTATTGTCGAAGCACACGGGTAAAAATCTCGATGGAGGTTTCAAATTCTTCCGGAATGACTTCATCCGCCCCCTGTCTCAAATACTGTTCGATATCGCGAAGGTAGCGTGTCCTGACGATGATATAAGCGGTGTCCGTAAATTGCCGGATGCGGTTCACAATAGCCTGAGTGGTATCAGAATCCGAAATGGCAATCACTACCACCCGGGCTTTATGGATAAACACATGTTTGAGGATGGTTTCATCGGCTGCATCCCCAAAAATCACATTTTCATCCCGGAGTTTGGCTTTGCGGATTTTACCGGGGTCCAATTCAATGATGATATATGGAATTTGTGCTTGTTTGGCAGCTTTGGCTACATTTTCTCCATTGATTCCATAGCCTACGATTACCAGATGGTCGTGCAAGTCGGCATGGGCTTGAGCGGCTTCTACTTTTGCCTTTGTATAAGTAGAGAGCCGTTCTCTAACGGTTTTCGGCAATGGGGCTTTGATCAGGAAATCGGCAATCCGGGAGCTGTAGTTCATCATAAAGGGTGTGGCTCCCATCGAAATAATGGAAATGGCAAGAAAGTATTGATAAGTACTTTCGGGAATCAGTCCGTATTGCATCCCCGTGGCAGAGAGTAGGAAAGCAAATTCTCCAATTTGAAACACGCTAAATGCCGTTTGAAAGATAGTGCGGGGAGGGTAGCCCAAAATAAATACGGCAATAGCGGCAATGCTTCCTTTGAGGAAAATTGCGGCAAAGGCCAATAAATGAATGACGGCAATGTGCTGAATGAAAAACTTCAAATCCAACAGCATTCCCACAGAGACAAAAAAGAAGCTGATGAAAATTTCCCGGAATGGCAGAATGTTGGCCGTGGCCTGATGGCTATAGTCCGATTCGGAGATGATCAATCCGGCAAAAAACGCTCCCAAAGCCAAGGAAAGCCCTACGCTGGCAGTAAACCAGGCCGTGGCAAAGCATAAGCCCACCACCGTAATAATAAACAGTTCCCGGCTTTTGGAAGTGACAACCAAATGTAAAATAGCCGGAACGAAATAACGGGCCATAAGGATTACCACAGCAATAAAAGCAGTGACTTTGGCTAACATGATTAACAGTGTTTCCAGGGCGTTGTCCGTGTGCCCGGAAAGCAAGGGGGTAAAGAGCATCATCGGTACTACGATAAGATCTTGAAAAATCAAGATGGCAACCGCGATGCGGCCATGAGGAGAGGTGATTTCCCCTCGCTCTTGCAAGAGCTTCAGTACAATGGCAGTACTACTTAATGAAAGCAGAAAGCCCATAAAAATAGCTTCTTTGAGCGAAAGTCCCATCAGTTTGGCACAGACAGCCGTTGTGAGAATGGTACCTCCTACTTGTAGTAAACCGCCCCAAAAGACGGTGTTTTTGATGGAAGAAAGCCCTTTGAGGGAGAACTCGATGCCTATGACAAAAAGCAGGAAGATAACACCGATTTCCGAAAGTAATTCCACTTCATGGACACCTTTGATCAGGCTAAGTCCGTGGGGGCCGGCAATAATACCTGTTAATAAAAAACCCATGATAGCCGGAATCTTCAATTTCTGGAAGACCAGTATGATGAGCACTGATAGTCCAAGGATAATGACAATGTCTTGTAATAAGTGGAATTCCATAAATTGCTATCGTTAAATTGTTGCTATGAAATTACTCAGCAATACAAAAGTTAGCAAACCTTTATTTGGATTCGTGAGGGAAGCCGCCAGTAAATTAATCCTTTGACGGGAGATAACTATCTGGAAATAATGTGCTTGAAGTATGATTGCCGGCATTTATTAAAAAAGGATTAGAAAAGAACTATACTTGTTTGAAAAGGTTGGGGTACTCTATCACAAACCCTTCAGCGTCTGTTGAGATTTCCGATTCAAAATTGGTGTCAAAGTTTTTGTAAAAATATTTCCCTTCGTCAAGTTTGGTATATTCTTGCCGCATGATCTGAAGGGAGGCTTTAGGGTAGGCAATATAGATTACCCGGATTTCTTTTTTCTCTCCTGTTTCTAACTGAAGGTGCCGTATTGGCAATGTATTGGTGAAAGGGGTTAGCCGGAAGTCAATGTATTCACAGTTTTCGAATGCTGGTTCTTGGGCTGAGCGGATTACCCGTAGTACTTCTCCTTGTGTGTCATGCAGGTAAAACTCCTTCCAAGTCCAATCTTTTTCTAATTGAACCTGGTAGCGAATATCAATACTATCGGCTTGTAAGATCCCCTTAAGCTGTGATTCTACTGAGAAATGATGGGTGTGTTCGGTGATGGTAAGTGTTTCGGCAAGGTCAATGGAAATGCCTTGCCACCGGATTGTTTTGTTCATTTGTATGGTTTGTTTACGAATTGTTTCCGAAAATCAAAGTAGCCTTTCTAAGGCTATTGGGTTTTGTGGATTGTCAAGGCCAACCGTATTTTATAATATTCAACTTGTTCTTTTAAGTAGTCGAAAACAGGTTTTAATTCATTGGGCTCTCCACAAGCATTCCATGCCAAGATGATTTTATCAAACTCATCCTGGGCTAAGTACTGACGCAAAGGAATGTTTTCCCCTTTTTCATATAAATAGGCGAGATGAGAAAATACCGTTACGATATTTAATTGGCGTTTTATCGCAATTTCTTCAGGCGGGTTGCCTTGTTTAAAAAGCTTTAGTGTTTCCAGATAGGTTTTTCCTTTTACTCTGGAGGGGGTGCTTTCGCGGGTGATGTAGTTCTGGATAGCTTCTAAGAATACATCCCCGTAATGCTCCAGTTTGTAACGGCCTACACCCGGTACGTCTTCCATGTCCGATAAAGTGAAAGGACGCTGACTAGCCATTTCTTTCAGTGTATTGTCCGAAAAAATTACATAAGGAGGGACTCCCTGCTCTTCGGCTAATTGTTTTCTCAGTTTGCGTAAAGCGTCAAATAAGCCCTCTTCAAATAGCTGGGTCTTGCTTTTCTGTGGTTTGCGCTCTTCTTGAGAGGCCTTTTTAAACTCTTCCCACTGGCTTAAAGTGACCGTTTTTCCGTTAAACAAAACCTCTTGCGCCAAGAGGGTAGCTTTTAATTTGCTTCCATCGGTGTAATCCACTTCAAAAAGCCCTTGATTGATCATTTGAGTGATAAAGAAGACCCATTCGTTCCGGCTAATATTGCTTCCGGCTCCATAGGTTTTGATCTTATCATATCCTTGTTCGATGATTTCGGAGCGGTGGGAGCCGCGCAATACATCTATCAAAAGATTCATATTGACTTGCTCTTTGAGGCGTTTACAGGCCGAAAGGGCTTTTTGGACAATTACGGTACCGTCAAAGCCCTTGGGAGGATGAGTGCAAATATCACAGCGGCCACAGCTCTCTTCCCGGTGTTCTCCGAAATAGCTTAACACCAGGTTGGTCCGGCAGCTGGTTGCCTGGCAATACTCCATCATCCGGTTGAGTTTGGCCAACTGTACTTGTTTGAAATCATCTTTTGCTTCGCTGTCAACAATAAATTCCCTAAGGATTTTATAATCGGCAAAACTGTAAAAAAGCAAGGTATCTGAAGGAAGGCCATCCCTTCCGGCCCGGCCGATTTCCTGATAATAGCTTTCCAGGTTTTTGGGCAAATTATAATGGATTACCCACCGGATATTGGATTTGTCGATTCCCATTCCGAAGGCAATGGTAGCGCAAATCACTTGAAGTTCGTCCTTTTGGAAATTTTCTTGAATACGGTGTCGTTGCTCACCACTCATTTGCGCATGGTAGTAGGCTGCTTTATAGCCTGCGTTTTGCAACTTTTCAGCCACTTGTTCGGTGGATTTGCGGCTGAGGCAATACACAATCCCCGGTTGTCCGGGCCGGTCTTCCAAATAACGCAAAATGCGTTGGATTCGATTTTGTCCGGGAACCACCCGGCTGTTTAAATTAGTCCGTTCAAAGCTGGATAAAAAGAGCTCGGGGGATTTCAAATCCAGTTGATCGGCAATATCCTTTTGCGTTGCTTTATCTGCCGTGGCTGTCAAAGCCATATGTGGTATGTTCGGAAACAGATTGATCAGTTTGTTGAGCTGGATGTATTCCGGCCGGAAGTCATTTCCCCAAGCGGAAACACAGTGCGCCTCGTCAATAGCCAGTAAGGAGACGGGCTGACGCTGGATGAAATTTAAAAAGCGTTCGGATACGGCCCGTTCGGGAGAAACGTACAACAGTTTGATGTTGCCATTGTTCAGGTCGTGGAAGATCTCTTGCTCTTCGGTACCTCTGAGCGTACTGTTAAAAGAAGCCGCCGGAATACCATTGGCTTTGAGGCTTTCCACTTGATCTTTCATCAAGGCGATCAAAGGAGAGATTACCAAAGCAAACCCATCCAGTAGAAGGGAAGGCAGCTGATAGCAAATGGATTTTCCTCCACCCGTAGGCATAATCACCAAGCTGTCTTTTTTATTTAAGGCATGCTGAATGATTGCTTCTTGTTGCAGTCGAAATTGATCGTATCCGAAGTACTGTTTTAATGTGTCGAGTACTTGCTCTTTGGTAAATATTTGGTCCATATCTCAGGGATCTTTTTCGGTAGTTAAAGGGCTTTTACCAGGGTGTTGGGTCATTATTCAAATGAAAGCGTACTATCCTGGCAGCTGTTGACCGTTATCACAAAATGCTTGAACTTTTCGCAAAGATTGCTAATTTTTTCTACTTATGCTTAATAAAAAAGCATTTGATGGGTATTTCTTTGAAATACAAAGCGAAACTAATGGCTTTTTTTCAGATAAGTGGCTTTATTTTATGGTCGTTTTTGATCTTGTGAATATATTGGTGGGTATTTTCTACTATTTTCCCCTCATGGAACAAGCAAAGTGTGCAAAACAAGAATTCCGCAGGCTTGTTTAGTTCGCAATATTCCATATCCCGTTCAGGTATTGGTACTCACTTCCTTAAGGTGGCTTTTCCTAATTTGTCTTATTGTCAATGATGGCGCTTGATTTGCCGGGGAGTAGGTTTTTCAAGTGAGATAAGACATTAATGTATTGAAGAAGGGAGAGTCTGTTAGTGAAGCCTGTCTTGGAAATCCAAAGATAAAAAAGTAATGAGCATATATTTTGCAAAGTATTGCTCAACTATTTAACATAAGCCTTTTTCTTATTTTGGGGAAAAGACCATTTTACCTTGATTATTATGATGCAACTAATTATATAACAATAGAAACATGCACGGACTTATTTTTCACGAATTAAACAAGTATATTAAAGAAAAAGCTGATTATACTACCCGAAAGCAGATTTGGAAAGATGCCGGAGTAGAAGGTAAAGTTTATTTTGTTACTCAAATCTATCCGGATCAAGAAATTCAGGCCATTGTCAAGGCTTCGGTGAATTTATTAAATATCTCGCAGGAAGAATTACTGGAAGGTTTTGGCAAATTTATCGTGCCCGATCTTTTAAGTGTGTATAAATCTGTAATTCCCTCCCATTGGAAAACACTGGATATTTTGGAGCACACGGAAAATACCATGCATAAATCCGTCCGGTTTAAAGATCCAAATGCCGATCCGCCAAAGCTCATTTGTCAGCGAGTGAATGAAAATGAAGTCATCATTGATTATTCCTCAGAAAGAAGAATGAGTGATTTGGGAGTAGGGATTGCCAAGGGGATTGCAGAATTTTTTCAAGAGACTATTGAAATTACAAAAAAGCAAGTACAGAAAGATGGAAAAGATATTGTCGAGATCAGAATAAAAAAGATAGAGGAATAAGAATCAAAGGATCATTAAGCGTATTCTTTAGAGAAGCTTGCTTGAAAGAGCAGGCTTTTTTTGAAAAAAACTCCCTGCAGAGTTCTGTAAGGTGTTTGAATAAACCCCTTTCAAGTAGGATTTGAGCTGCTCCACAATCTCAACCTTCCCCGGTTAACCTGCTTGTCAGAGACAAACGAGGCCTTGCTTTTACAAGAAAAACAAGGTAGGGCCTGCTTTTAAAAGGAAGCTCACTCGGTTATTTGTTAACTGTTAGGTTTAACAAACAAAATCCAGAATCCGCAGGGAAATATTTTAATCTCTTTGTTCTCGATTTCGGAGTGCAAATATAGTAGGGCAATGTGAATTTGCAAATTCAGAAAAATGAAAGATAGAATTGACTAATTATTTTTATTTTTAAAAAACGAAACCATGAGGATGAGCAGATGAAAAATACAAAACATAATTGTCTCTTTACTCCCGTTCAACCTGCTGTAAGTCAGCATGGAGGAAAAGCGGTTTACTCGGAGATTTTTCCGGATGTCAAATTGCAAGCGTTTATTTATTGTTATTGGCAGTTAAAATCAAATGAACCTTTGGATAAACCCTTTTCGTACCGGGTAGTAGCTGACGGATGCATTGATTTGTTATTTGAGCTACATCACCCTGAAAATAATTTTGTGGCCGGGTTTTCCACTTCATTTTCGGAATATTCCTTGGGTTGTTCCTTTAATTATATGGGTGTGCGTTTTTTGCCGGGGGCCTTTCCTCTTTTATTTAACATCAATGCCTCCGAATTAACCAACCGTTTTGAACATCTGGCCCCGGTAGATCCGTCAATTTCTGCATTCATCCGGAATCGTTTTGAAGAGGCTCTCTCTTTGCAAGCCATCAAAGTACAATTTGATCAATACTTTTTAAACCATTTGGCAAAAGGAAATATCACTGTCGATAAAAGGCTATTTGAAGCAATCAAATTGATTTTGAACAGAAAGGGCATTTTGCATGTGGAAAAAGAGTTGGATACGGGGCTGAGTAGCCGGCAACTTCGCCGGTTGTTCAAGTTTTATATTGGGGATACGGCTAAAACCTTTAGCAAGGTGGTGCGCTTCCAGAGTCTGCTTTCTGCCAAGCCTTCAACGGAAAGTTTGAGGAATAACAAGTTGTTTTTAGATGCCGGGTATTACGATCAAGCTCATTTTATTAAAGAGTTTAAAACCTTTTTCGGGCTTACTCCCTCTCAGGTAAAGGATTGACAGATTGAAGAGAGGAGGGTTGAAGGATTGACTGCACCGGATAAAATGTCCGATTTTTACAAGCTATTCACAGGCCAGGAAAGGAAATTTGTAGTAAATCATTGCATAAATTATGAAAACAAAAATCCTTTTTCTAATGGCTGTTTGTAGCAGCTTGTATAGTTATTCTCAATCCAAAACTATTCACCAAAATCAGACAAGCATGAAATTAAATGCCGGAGTTGTTACCGAAAAACTAGCCGAAAGCAAGGCGTTTTATACCCAAGTCTTAGGCTTTGAAGTGACGTTTGAAAATGAATTTTACCTGTTACTGCATACTCCGAACCGGGGGGCTGCCATCAGTTTTTTATTGCCGAACCATCCTTCTCAACAAGCTTTGTTTCACAAACCTTTTTCCGGTGAAGGAATGTACTTAACCATCGAAGTGGAGGATGTTGATCAACTTTATCAGGAAATTAAAAGTAAGAAGGTAGAGATCAAGATTGACTTGAGGGATGAGCCTTGGGGTGACCGGCATTTTGCCATTCAGGACCCCAATGGTATTGGTATAGACTTGGTCACTTATTCCCCACAGGAAGCCGAAAAATAATTTTTCGGTATTTTTAAATTTTAACTTGCTCTTTTTAACCTGTTTAGGCTTTAAAGAGCATTTTTTTCTTGGAGAGGAGTGATGCCAAAATATAAATGTATCCGGAAATTATTGTACTTTTGATTTCGAGTAAACCGGGGTTTTTACAGAGTTGTTGAAAAGTCAAACAGGAGGGCTGGGAATAGAGATGACTTGAACTGTAACATTTAATCATAACCACTGGATAAAGCACCTATCATCATGCAAAAACCACTTTCCAACGAGTACAATCCTTATTATCAAAACTACATTGATTTAGTGCCTGATGGGGATTTTTTTGAAATGCTTCGCGATCAACGGGGGGCTATCGTTCGCTTTTTTGAAGACCTTCCGGAAGAAAAATATGATTACCAGTATGCAGAAGGCAAATGGACTATCAAAGAAGTTTTGATGCATATTTTGGATACTGAAAGAGTGATGGCGTATAGGGCTTTGGTAGCCGCAAGAGGCGATAAGACTACCAAGCTTCAAAATATGGACGAAGGCCTGTATGCCCGTAATATGAATGCCTCCGACCGGACGATGAAAAGTCTGCTGGATGAGTTTAAGGCAATTCGCCATTCTACGGTATTTTTATATGAAAATATGCCTGAAGAACAGAGTCAATGGGAAGCCGATGCCGTGACTCATCCCTTTACTGCCCGGGCCTTAGGGTATATTATTATCGGGCATGTGCAACATCACCTTAACGTTATCCAAGAGCGGTATCTGTAACTCTACGCAGTAATAAGGAAAGTAAGGAGTCATGAGAAGTTTTGCGCAATTCTCATGGCTTTTTTTGTGTGTAAAAGCCGAGACGGGCTTTTTTTGTTTGTTTTATGCTCTTTAAATTCAGGGGGAAAGGTATTAGTGTAAGGAATAGAGGTGATTATTGTAAAAAGAGTTGGCCAATAATAAGATGTCTTTCTATTGTTTCTTTACCAAACTGTACTATTCATAGATTTACCATCCTATTTTGGGATAATCGGAAGGAGTGCTGTTTTTTGATGTGTAGTATGTTATATGGAAAGGAGGGGTGTTTTTGTAATAAATCAAGGTAAATGATATAATAATATTCACAATTAACAATTTAGTAGATAGAGTTAATACATATTTATACTTGTAAAAAGTACTTAGATTTGTCTTGATAACAATATTCAGATATGGGTAGTTTTCTAAAAAATGCCCGTTAATGATAAAGGCTTTTTCATTGGACTTTACAAGTTTTTGAGCAGGCCAAATCATTTTACAAAAGTTGCACAACTAACTGAAAATTGCTCTGAAAACAGGCAATAAAAATTGTAATCCTAAAATTCTTGAATTAAGTAATGAACAGGAAAACTACTATGCAAATCAGGCAATGCTGTTTACTGCTTTGCCTCTTCCTATCCTTTTCTGCCTTTGGACAAACCACCATTTGGTTGGAAGATTTTAACCTGCCTAATTACTCTACCAGTGATAATGGAGCTACGGCTTGGAGCTCTACTCAGCCAAGTGGAGCAGACTGGTGGATAGTGTGGTCATCGGAATATTATGGAAAAGATCTTGATGGAGAAGCAACCTGGACATCGGAACAAATCGATATTTCCACTTATACGGATGTATCGATTTCCATTGATATGCGGGAAAGTGGAACCTTGGAAAGTAGCGACTATATTCGGGCGTATTATTCCATTGATGGGGGGGGAGAAGTTTTGTTTGGCGCAGAGTCCGACGACTTTACAAGTACAACTTTTTCTGCTGCCAACCTGAATGGAAATACACTGAGAATCATTATCAGGGCAAGAAATGATAGTAATAACGAATATTATTATTTTGACAATGTGCGTGTAGAAGGGACCTTGGCCAAAGATATGGAATACCTATCCAGTACATTGACTCAAAACAGCGATCAAGTAGCGGTGGGTAGTACCCATCAAGAGGTAATCGGTATTCAAGTAAATACTGAAAATACTAAAAACCCCTTGAATGCGAGTTTGTTTTCTTTTGCCACTCAAGGAAGTACGGATGCTGCCAATGATATTGTCAATGCAAGGCTATATTATACAGGTACCAGCAGTGTTTTTTCGACAGGGAATCAATTCGGGGGTACGGTTACTTCTCCCAATGGGACTTTTTCAATCAACGGGAACCAAACTTTGGCCGAAGGGACGAATTATTTTTGGCTGGTATACGATATAGATGCCAATGCTACGATAGGGAATCTGGTAGATGCGGTATGTCATAAGTTAACCGTTGATGGCATGGACCGGATTCCTTCCGTTACCGACCCTGCGGGGAGTAGAAAAATCAACAATATTAGCTGTAACACAACTATCTCAAGTTTTCCTTATTCAGAAAGCTTTGAATCCGGCTTGGGTAATTGGACTCAGGGTACAAATGATGATATTAATTGGACCCGGAATAGCGGAGGCACAGATTCGGGAAGTACAGGGCCTTCTTCGGCGGCCGATGGCAACTATTATCTCTATACTGAAGCATCTTATCCAAATAACCCGAACAAGTCCGCCTACTTGATCAGTCCTTGTTTTGACTTGAATGGAACCTCAAGCCCTACTTTGTATTTTTCCTATCATATGCAAGGGGCAGATATGGGAACACTTTATTTGGATGTGCAAGAAAAGGAAGGCGTTTGGATTAATTTGTTTTCACTCGGTGGTCATCAGGGTGTCTTCTGGAACGAACGGGAAATAGACCTTTCAGCGTATGAAGGTAAAAATATTAAGTTCAGGTTTCGGGGAATGACCGGAAACAGTTATCGCAGTGATATAGCTATCGACAAAATCGGAATTGAGAGTCAGCCGGATATGATATATCAATCCAGTACATTGACTCAAAACGGTAATCAAGTCGTGGTGGGTAGTACGGATCAAGATATTATTGGAATTAAAGTTACGACTTTAAACCCCTCCAATCCCTTAAGTATTAGTTCTTTCTCTTTTGATACTCAGGGAAGTACGGATGCTGCCAATGATATTGCCAATGCGAAACTCTATTACACCGGTACCAGTAATGCCTTTGCCACAGGCAATCAATTCGGAGGCACTGTCACTTCACCGAATGGAGCCTTTACTATTAACGGCACACAAGTGTTAGCAGAGGGTGATAATTATTTCTGGTTAGTGTATGATATTGACGCCAATGCTACAGTAGATCATTTGGTGGATGCGGTATGTAACCAGTTTACGATTGGTGGTGTGGGTGAAGTCCCAGCTATTACCGCTCCGGCAGGAAGTCGTAAAATCACGGACTTGGACTGTAGTACGATTGTATCCGTTTTTCCTTATTCAGAAAGCTTTGAATCGGGGATTGGGGATTGGATACAAGATACCGGAGACAACTTTAACTGGACGCGTAATTCCGGAGGGACCTCTACAGGTAGCACCGGTCCTTCCGAAGCGGGACAGGGTACGTATTATATGTATACGGAAGCCAATGGAAATACCAACCGTACGGCCAACTTACTCAGCCCTTGTTTTGACTTGAGCAGTATGACCAATCCTTACTTCTACTTTATGTATCATATGCGAGGGGGTAATATGGGAAGTCTACGGGTGGAGGTTCAGGAAAATCCGGGGGTGAGTGCCTGGGTAACCCTGCAAACCTTTAGTGGGCATCAATCAAGCGAGTGGAAATTCAGTCAAATTGATCTCTCGGCCTATGCCGGTAAAACCATTAAGTTGCGCTTCCGGGGAGTGACAGGCGCTGGTATTGAAAGCGATATGGCTATTGACAACCTCTTTTTGGCCGAAAAGCTATTGGAAATTACACCGAGTGTTTCTACTGCCGATTTTGCGCAAGCCATTACCGGGACGGGAGTGGAAATCCGAAACCTGACTTATACCTCAGCCCATCCCGACTCGTACGGTACTTTTACGCTCAAAGACGGTACGCAAATCGGCTCGGCCCATGGAATTGTAATGTCTACCGGGGATGTCAGGGATATCGACCGGCCAAATAGTCGTAGAAATACTACTACAGAACTAGGCAGGTCAGGGTATACAGACTTGAATGGAAATGGGCGAACAACCTATGATGCCAGTTTTATAGAGTTTGATGTGGTACCTTCGGGTGATACGTTGAAGTTCAACTATACCTTTCTGTCTGAGGAATACACCGAATATGTAAATGATGATTATAATGATGTCTTTGCGTTTTATATCAGCGGGCCGGGGATTACCGGAGAGCAAAATATTGCTATCATTCCGGGAACTTCTACGGAAGTATCTATTAACAATGTAAACCAAGGAGAGTATACGCAATATTTTGTGAATAACGATTTGCATAGTGACAATACCATAGAAGATGTCGCCGGTTTTTACAATATTGAATACGATGGGTATACGAAAAACCTGGTTGCGAAAATTGCCGTGCAAAGCTGTGAAACCTATCATATCAAGTGGGTAGTAGCCGATGGGAATGATAGACAGTATGATTCCGGTGTATTTGTAGAAGGTTTGTATAGTAATGATATCACAGGCGCTTCTTCCGTATCGGAAGTGTATAGCGAATGTGTGGAGGATCCTGTGACGGTTGAGTTTACAAGAGTCGGGGATGTATCCAATAACTTGACCTTGGATGTAAATTACTCCGGTTCGATGACAAGGGGGGTAGATTATACTACCAGCGGTACCTTTTTAGGGCGTTTGACTTTCTCGGCAGGAGAGGCCACCAAGGCCATTACCATCACCCCTACGGTTTTGTACAGTATCAATCAGTTGGATAGTATTGTGGTCAGTTTGTCGAATTGTTCGGGAAGTGAGTTTGCCGCAACCAAGGTGTATTACAAACCCGATCCGGATTTGAGCAGTTATGGAACCTTGGAGATTTGTAGCGATGGAGAGTCAGCGATTGACCCGGGAGCTTATGCCAATTATCAATGGAAAGATGCTTCCGATAATATCGTCTCTACGGATCGTATCTTGCGGACAAATGTAGAAGGGACGTATACACTTACCGTGTTGAATGAAGAAGGTTGTACCGCTTCTTCGGACCCGATCACTATTGTGAAACTTCCCGAATTGATTGTTGCTGCCTCAGCTACTTGCCAACCTGCAGGCACAGGAAAAACACAAGTGTACCTGTCTGCTACCGGAGGAGGAGGAAGCTATCAATATAAATTAAGCACGGACCCTGCATCGGCATTTACATCCGATCCGGTGTTCTTAGTTGATAATGGAACAACCGTTGCATTTGACATACTGTCTAACAAAGGATGTGAGAAAACCATCAATGTGACGACTCCGGCTGCTACTCCTGTAGAAATCTCTACTACAGACAAGACGGGGGATTGTGTGTTGGCAGGTGACAATGTATTCTATAATATCATTGATGACGAGGGGAACCTGATTGCCAGTATTCGGGATATGGGGAATAACCTGGGAGTGTTAACGGCAGAAGTGCTTATGGATGCTACGGTACAAAGCTACGATGGAGAGCCTTACTTACAACGGCATTATAAGATTACGCCACAGCATAACGGTTTGAGTGCCATGGTTCGCTTGTACTTAACGCAACAAGAATACGAGAACCTTGCTTTGGAAAATCCTGAAATTCCATTGCCAATCCTTAGCGGAACCAACATTCTTGGAATCAGTAAGTACGATGGGGATGCTCCGGGATCGGGCAATGAGACGTTTATTAACAGTGATTTGGTCGTAGATGGGTTTGATGGTGACAGGCACTATATTGACTTTACCGTGCCGAGCTTCTCTTCCATTTATATACACAGTGCGGTGGATAATGATCCTTTACCGGTACGCTTCCTGTCAGTAGAAGCAAAACAGCAAGGCAAACACAATGTGGCATTGTTGTGGAAAACGGCCGATGAACACAACAATAAAGGATACGAAATTGAAAGAAGTGTACAAGGTCAAACCTTTGAGAAGATTGCTTTTATAGAAGGGAAGAATGTAAAAGGAGAGTCGGCTTACGAATACACTGACTACGGTGTGCAAGGAACGGTGTACTACCGCTTAAAGCAAGTAGATACCAACGGAGATTTTGAGTACAGCAAAGTGGTTTCCGTCACCTTGGAGACACTTCAAGAATTCAAAGTCAAAGTCTTTCCGAATCCGTTTACACAACAGCTGACCTTAGAAGTTTCGAACCCGGAGCAAATACCGGTCAACGTACAGGCATATGATGCCACCGGAAGACCTGTCTTCAACTTTACCTTGGAAGGTTCATCTTATATCAGCAAAGAGTTGAGTAATCACTTCCGGAACTTGTCGAGAGGGGTTTACACCTTGAGAGTTGAATCCTCTAACCAAGTGAAGTATGTAAAAGTTGTGAAACAATAAACTAAGATGAATTCTTAATAATATAAGCCAGCGAAACCTTCGCTGGCTTTTTTTCGGAACCCAATCCAAAGGATAAGGTTTAAGAGCATGTTTGAAATTTCTTACGAGGCCGTCCACCGAATGTCGGACCACCGAATGTCGGTCCATTCAAAAAGTTGCACTGAGGTTCCTGAAATGGGGGGACAACAATATAAGCACGCTCTAAGAAGGATGGCGTAAGGTGTTCAAACAAAGTAGGCTGTATATTGTTGATGAGGAGGAATCATGACTTTTTGACTACCGTGAACCGGAAGAAACAAATTCAGTGATAAATTAAAACACCCGGTTAATCATCAAGTGTTAACCGGGTGTTTTTGTATATGATCAGGTAGGACTCAACTACACTATTTTTTATTTTAAAGAGTTTTGTTCGGATTGGTGTTTTTCAATGGCTCCAGGCTTATAAGAGGCTCCCCCAAACAAATGAAGCATCAAAGCTCTTGAAAAGCGAAAGGTAAACGGAACAAGCATCAAGCAAGGAATCATTGCAGATAATATCCAGACAACGGTGCTTTCCGGATTGATCAACACATAGGTAGCCACGGCACAGCTGATCATAATGGCCATGTTGATCCCATAGCTAAAGTACATGGCCCCAAAATAAAATCCAGGCTCCGGTTCAAAGTTACATCCGCATTTCGGGCAACTTTTATTCATTTTAATAAATTTTCCAATATTCAAACCGGAATGCTGAAACATCTTACCTTTTCGGCATTGTGGACAACGCAAGCTCCACATAGCTTTGATACTCACTGACATGATAGTATTGTTTTGGGTTTCTAATATCCTTCTTAGGATTCAGCTGACTTTAGTCCCGCAAAGGTACTTCCGGAAACCCAATTTCGGAACAGTTCATCTGCTTATAAAGGAACCGAGGATAATTTTAGAAAAGATTTTTCTTTTCTAAAATTATCCTCGGCTAGATTAAGGGATGTAAACCTTAGTTTATGACATTCTTATCTAATCCTCATCATTTTCATTTTCTTCCAGTGAGGAGGATTTGCCAGTAGTTTGCGGCTCACCCTCGGCTATGCTGGACCGCATATCCGTATCGGCTTTGATATTACTCATTTTGTAATAATCCATAATACCCAGATTTCCGTTTCTGAAGGCATCTGCCATTGCTAATGGTATTTCCGCTTCTGCTTCGATTACCTTGGCTCTTGCCGCTTGTGCTTTGGCTTTCATCTCTTGTTCTACAGCTACCGCCATGGCACGTCTTTCTTCGGCTTTTGCCTCTGCTACTTTCAAATCCGCATTGGCTTGGTCGATTTGCAATTTCGCTCCGATATTACTTCCGATGTCGATATCGGCAATGTCAATGGATAAAATCTCGAAAGCCGTTCCCGAATCCAAGCCTTTTCCCAATACCAGTTTGGAAATCTTATCTGGGTTTTCCAACACATCTTTGTGTGACTTGGAGGAACCGATAGAGGTGACAATCCCTTCTCCTACACGGGCCAAAATCGTTTCTTCACCGGAACCCCCGACCAATTGAGCAATGTTAGCCCGGACGGTAACTCTTGCCTTGGCGATCAGTTGTATCCCATCCTGAGCCACTGCAGCTACAGAAGGAGTATTAATTACCTGTGGGTTTACGGAAATTTGAACCGCTTCAAACACTTCTCTACCGGCCAGGTCGATGGCTGCAGCCTGTTTGAAGGTCAGTTCAATGTTGGCTTTGTCCGCTGAAATTAAGGCTTTGATCACCGAAGGAACGTGCCCACCTGCCAGGTAATGCGTTTCCAGGTCATCGGTAGTGAGGGTAAGGCCTGCTTTTGTTGCGGTAATGAGTGATTCAACAATGACTCTGGGGGGGACTTTCCGTACACGCATCAGGACTAAATTGATTAAACTGACTTTTACGGAAGAAAATACCGCCGTAAACCAAAGATTTACAGGGATGAAGTAAAGAAAGGAGAAGAGAAAAATAATTCCTCCAACTAAAAGTATTAGTATGTTATAAGTATTGCTCATAGATTAAAAATTCTGTAATGACTATGTTTAACTTAATTTTTGCTTAAATTAATACCTATATTGAAAATATTCACAAAGTTATAAGAATATTTTAAGTTAAAAACTCCTTGTAAAAGGTAAGCTTATTTTTTAAATCATAAAGGGTAACGTATTCACGTATGTGCTTACATCATGCGAATAGAGAGTAAATTATAAACTTCCTCTTAATAAAACCAGAAACTTTGTATTTTTAAAACTAACCATAACAAAGAATATCCATAAACAAACACATAATCAGTATGATACAGGTGAAAATAGACCAAAGTGCTGCCGTATATGAGGTGACAGAAAAAGACGATAGACTTTTTGTAAATAATCAAGTGGTGGAATGGGACATCGTCCGTTTGGCCGATCAGCGTTTTCATATCCTTTATCAGAATAAATCCTTTAATGCGGAATTTATTCATGCCGATGCGGTAAAGAAAGAATTTATCTTGAAAATCAACGGAAGGGTTTATCATTTGGAAGTAAAAGACCAATATGATATTTTGTTGGAAAAACTGGGAATGAAAGATGCCTTGCTACAAAAAGTAAACGACTTGAAAGCCCCGATGCCAGGGCTGATTCTGGAAGTAAAAGCCAAAGAAGGGGAGCGGGTGAAAAAAGGGGAGCCTTTGTTGATATTGGAAGCCATGAAGATGGAAAATGTATTGAAAGCTCCCGAAGATGTCACCATCAAGTCAGTAAAAGTAAGCCAGGCAGACAATGTGGAAAAAAACCAACTTTTATTAGTGTTTGAATAAGGGAGAAGCCTTTCTGAACGAGATTTTTTACTTTACAGGCTGGCAACTGCCTACTGCTTTGTAGCTTTGCCGGCTCACTTAACGATTGTTGTATACATGCTTCTACCATATTTTAAAGAGGGCCGGATTGAAGCCGGGTTGGACGAAGCGGGGAGAGGTTGTCTGGCCGGGCCTGTAGTTGCTGCTGCCGTGATCCTTCCCGTGGATTATAAAAATAGGCTGCTAAATGACTCTAAAAAACTCACCAAGAAAATCCGGAATCAATTAAGGGAAGAAATCGAACGGGAAGCTTTGAGTTATGCCGTGGCCGAAGTCTCTCCGAAGGAAATTGATAAGATCAATATTTTAAAGGCTTCTTTTTTGGCAATGCACCGTGCCTTGGAACAACTCGAGCCCACTCCGGAACATTTGATCGTGGATGGCAACCGGTTTACACCTTATCCGGATATTACTCATGATTGTATTGTGAAAGGAGATGGAAAGTACGCTTCCATTGCTGCGGCTTCTATCCTGGCAAAAACTTATCGCGATGACCTGATGGAACAGCTCGCTAAAGATCATCCTCATTATCAATGGGAGCAAAATGCCGGGTATCCCACCAAAGCGCACCGGGAAGCGATCCGGATACACGGAACCAGTCCATATCACCGGATGAGCTTTAAACTTTTGCCGGAACAAATGGAAATTAAATTTTAATTTCTTCATCCATAAAGATTTTCGTCACCATTAGCTTTCAAAGAGATTTCCATGAGTTTCTTTAAAAGTTAATGGTATATTGAGGGCCTATCGGGGGCATTTTCCATCCTTTTGAAATTCTCTGAGTGTGATGGAAATTCTTTTACCTTGATACTTTTTAAAATACGGGACTTCATGAGTCCAGTGTAAATTTGTTTCCCAAGGAATTACAATGACCCCATGTGCTGTCATCGGTAAGTCTTTAAACCCTTTTTCTTTCCAATGCTTCATCCGGAACAAGCGTTCTTCACCGGATGAGAAAGCTGTTAAACCATGCCTTTTATTCAATTTTCATCAAAAAATAGCTTGTTTTTAGGGCTGAATATGAGGGCTGTTACGTTGCCAGAAACGACTTCTAGTAAGTGAATGTAATGATTGATATACCCCGCTTGTATAGCATCGTTGTCTCCCCAAAAGTCAATACGCTTTTTGGTGCCGGAAATCAGTGATAAGTCTTTTTGCCCTTTATATAAGGAGAGAATTTCTTGCGTATCTTCTACAACTGCCTCGCTGTCATTTAAGTGAAAATAGAAGCGGTACTTTTCGTCAATAAGAACTTCTAACCGGGTGTTGTCCGAAAGTAATTCGTAATCAAAGTTTTGAAATATTGCTTCGTGAATTTTACTCAGGTCATCGTGAAAGATTAGATGATGATAACTTACACCACCCATTCTATTGGCTTGTTCAGGGTATTTTTTCTCTAGCAATGAGGTTTTCAAAAAATCATATCCATGCGTCTCGTTAATAAGTGGTTTAAGCTTTTCTAACTTAAGCCGCTCGATAGATTGACGTAGATTAGATTCAATGATTTCCCCGATCGTTGTATAGTCTTTTTGTTGTAAAAATCCGGCCAGTTTACCGAACTCCGCATTGACGAAATGTAAACTGTAATCGGATGTGGCTTCTTCTTTCTTTTGAAAATACCAGTCCAACGCTTGTTCATACCGTTTTGCGTATAATAAAATGTAAAAAAAAGTGCGTTGGGACGGAAGGCTGTGGGTATTGAAAAACAGCGCGTGATCAGGATTTTCTAATGCTAAATTGTCAGAGCGAAATTGAATTAGATGGCGGACGTTTCCGTGAAGGTCAAACCAATACAAAACTTTTTCCTCTATACTTGCGCAAATTTCTCTTAAGGATAGTTCTGCCGTAAGTTGAATGGTAAAGTTATGCGTGTGTTTATAATTGATTCCCAGGGACTGAATACGCGTACCCGTTTCCGGATATATCGTATCCATTCCTTCGTATAAATAATGATTATTGATGTTCACATAAAACATTTCACCTCCCCATCTGGATTTTTGAATATTAATCGTTTGCACGACAAAATCATCGGTCAGGCGAATTAGGCTGCTGGTTTTAAACTTTGAGAAGCCATATTTTTTCAAGGGCTTTACAAGCCATTTGGTGATTTCTTTGTTGAAATTTTTGGGAGTATACATTTCTAAAAATAATGATAACGGTTAAGTGTAAAAGTAATAAAAGGAAAGGGTTAAACCTCTATGCGGTTTTTGAACATCCGCTTCGGTGGCTTGGCGGGGATGTGTCGTAAATGAGCCGGTATGTTAATCCTATCACCTCAAAATTCGTGCATGAGGACATTTAGCGACTCCTGCATAACAGACCCGGGTGACAGCGCTATGTTATACGGTGTTCAACATAGAATAGCCATACGGTTAAATAATGGCATTTAACAATATTTAAGGTCTGCAAAATTTGTCAGAATAATCAACTTGATGTAGTTTCGCCCTCCAGATGACAAAGACATTCATTAAATATCTTCTATCTCTAAGTATTTTTCTGTTGGGTGGTTATAGCCAATTGGCTGCCCATACTTCTCAGGAAGATACCTGTCTTTCTTTAATCAAGCGCCTTAAAAAGTCTGAAGGTACCGGCTTTGGTACTATCCGAGAATCTCAGGATTTGAGCCGACATGCTATTGTATCCAGTTCAAAACAAGAAGGCGTAGAAATAGAAGCAGAAGACATCGAGGAAGAAGATGACTTGTTAACGTCATTTGAGAGAAAATTAAGTAGTGGTAATTTGTTTGCTGCGATTTTTAATGCCCAAGCGGCTGAATTTCTCTTCAGTTATATAAGAAAGTGTTTACGGGATGGTAAGCCTTTTTTGTATATAAATCCTTATAGTCGGCAGATCATTTTCCAGGTGTTTAAAATTTGATTTTACTCCTTCCTATTGGCTAAGGCATACGGCCAACGTTCCACTTTTTTTATACGGTTTATCATTCGGTATCCATAAGCCTGAAGCTACGTGAGATGCCATAAGTGTACTGTATTTACACTTCCCTAAAACAATTTAATAAGAAAATCAAAGTGCTTTTCAAAGCACGATTATTATGAAGACACTCCTCATATTCATGGGTTTGTGCACCTTACTGTGCCATACTGGCTATTCTTCATTACACTCGATGAAAAGGTTTGAGCATTCCAGCCTTGGCATGGGACAAAATACCCAGGTCTTACTTGTTCATTCAATTTTGTCAGGTAGAAAAGAAGAGTGCCGAATAGGGGTAGCGGATGTTGAGGAGGAAGACGACAAGTTGCTTTCTTTCAAAAAGCGCTTAAAGAGCACGAATTACCTCTGGGGTGTTTATGCCCAAGCCTCTGGATTTTACTCCAACAATATAGCTAAATTCATAGGGGATAGTTTACTCTATTCCTGCGCCTCCAAGAGGTACATAATCTTCCGGGTACTCAGAATATGATTTAATACTTTCCAGGAGAGTTGGGGACCTAGTGTCACCTAACCGTTCACACCTGTTGTTTTTCACTATTCACTGTCAACACACCTCTCAAAAAAAGTATAAAAACCGAATTGTTTTAAAGTACGAATTTATGATAAAGACAATGCTCTTGTTTATGGGTTTGTGTGCCTTGCTATGCCATACAAGCTGTACAACAGAAAAAGTAGAAGGAAAGGAAATGGGGACTAAATTTCTGGTAACCAGTCCGGTGCAAATGGATACTTCCATTACTAAGGATTATGTATGTCAGATCCACTCTATTCGTCATATTGAACTAAGGGCTCAGGAAAAAGGCTATTTGCAAAAAATCTTTGTAGACGAAGGACAATTTGTGAAAAAAGGACAGCTGTTATTCCGAATTATGCCCAACCTGTACCAAGCCGAACTGCAAAAAGCTCAGGCGGAAGTCAACTTTGCTGAAATTGAATTGCAAAACACGCAATCACTGGCCGATAGCAATATCGTGGCCCCGAATGAGCTAGCCATGGCCAAAGCTAAATTTAGCAAGGCCAAAGCGGAGTTGGCATTAGCACAGGTGCATTTGGGATTTACAGAGATCAGGGCCCCCTTTGATGGTATTATTGACCGCTTTCATGTACGGCCAGGGAGTCTGGTAGACGAGGGCGAGTTGCTCTCTAATTTGTCGGACAATAGTAAAATATGGGTGTATTTCAATGTTCCGGAAGCCGAATACCTGGATTATAAAACCGGTGAAAACCAGAAAAGTACCGGGATAGTAAACCTGTTAATGGCAAATAATAAATTGTTTGAATTTTCCGGAAAGGTAGGAACTATTGAGGCAGATTTTAATCATGAAACGGGGACTATTCCTTTCAGAGCTACATTTCCCAATCCCAAAGGGCTGCTAAGACATGGCGAGACTGGCAATATACAAATGGCTGTACCCCTTGACCGTGCGCTGATTATTCCTCAAAAAGCCACTTTTGAAATCCTGGAAAAGAAGTATGTTTTTGTGGTAGGGGAGGATAATAAGGTAATGACCAGGGAAATTACCATCGGTGCGGATATGGAAGATTTGTATGCGGTGAGTGAGGGGTTAGAAGCAAACGAAAAGATATTGCTTGAAGGGTTGCGAAAGGTAAGAGACAATGAAGAGATCACTTATGAGTACCTGAAACCTGAGAAGATCATCTCCCAATTAAAATTATATGCCGAATAATTTAAGGTTTTAAAAGCGAAAGAAAATGTTTAATAAATTCATTCATAGGCCTGTCCTTGCGATAGCGATCTCACTCGTTATCATTTTCATGGGGATTTTGGCTATGACCAATTTGCCAATATCCCAGTTCCCCTCCATTGCCCCGCCAAGGGTCAATATTTTTATTGCCTATCCGGGTGCCAGTGCCGATGTACTGGTGAAATCCGTGCTTATTCCTATGGAAAAAGCCATTAACGGTACTCCGGGGATGAAATACATGACTTCGGATGCTACCAGTGCAGGGGAGGCCACCATACAGGTAGTGTTTAACCTGGGCATTGATCCTAGTCAGGCCGTAGTAAATGTAAAGAACCGGATCGAGCAGGTAACGAACAGGCTTCCGCCTTTGGTGCAACGGGAAGGGATTATCGTAAGTCGTTCCCAGCCTAACATGTTGATGTATGTAAACCTCTTCAGTAAGGATAAAAATACAGACCAAAAATTCCTTTACAATTATGCAAGTGTTAACATACTCAATGAATTGAAAAGGCTCAATGGGGTAGGGAGTGCTAAAATTCTCGGTAGCCGTCAATACGCCATGCGTATTTGGTTGAAGCCGGACCGGATGCGGGCTTACAACATCTCTACGGAAGAAGTAATGGAAGCGCTGGAAGAACAAAGTATTATCGGTTCGCCGGGTAGGTTGGGAAGAAGCTCGGGCAAACGCTCACAATCCCTCGAATATGTATTGACTTACCAAGGGAGGTACAATGAGCCGGAGCAGTATGAAAATGTGATTGTCCGGGCGAATGCGGAAGGAGAAATTCTTCATCTGAAAGATGTGGCGGAAGTAGAGTTCGGAAGTGAGTTTTACGATATTTACTCCAACCTGGACAATCTTCCCTCGGCAGCGATTACCTTGAAGCAAACCTATGGCAGTAATGCCAGTGATGTCATTGAAGAGGTGAAAGCCAAAATGGATGAGATCAAAGCCGAATCATTTCCTCCCGGGATGGACTATGAGATCAGTTATGATGTATCCAATTTCCTGAATGCTTCCATTGACAAAGTGGTGCATACCTTGGTGGAAGCCTTTGTTTTGGTGGCGTTGGTGGTATTCTTGTTTCTGGGTGATTGGCGTTCTACGCTGATCCCAACGTTGGCCGTGCCGGTGTCTTTGATCGGGGCTTTTATTTTCATGCAGTTTTTGGGGCTAACAATCAACCTGATTACTTTATTCGCCTTGGTACTGGCCATCGGTGTGGTAGTGGACGATGCGATTGTGGTGGTGGAAGCCGTGCATGCCAAAATGGAAGAAGAGCCTGATTTATCCCCATATAAAGCCGTAAAAAAAGTACTTGGGGAAATTAGCGGAGCAGTCATTGCCATTACTTTATTAATGACAGCGGTATTTGTGCCGGTAGCCTTTATGACCGGCCCGGTAGGGATATTTTACCGGCAGTTTTCCATCACTATGGCCGCTTCTATTGTGCTTTCTGGTATCGTAGCGCTTACACTGACTCCGGTGCTTTGTGCAATGATTTTGAAAAATACCCATGGAAAGCCCAAAAAGAAAACGTTGATGTCCCGGTTTATCGATGGTTTTAACAACGGGTTCGAAAAGCTCACGGGGAAGTATGCCGGACTGCTCAAGTCCATTGTGAGCCGAAGAGTAGTTACCTTCGGTTTGTTGTTTGCCTTCTGTGGCGGAATATGGGTGACCAGCCTTGGATTACCTTCCGGTTTTATTCCTGCAGAGGACCAGGGGATGATTTATGCCATTGTGCAGACACCTCCGGGTTCTACCTTGGAACGAACCAATGATATAGCCCGTGAATTACAGGAAATCGCCGAACACGTTGAAGGGATCCAATCGGTATCCGCATTGGCAGGATATGAGGTGTTGACTGAAGGGAGAGGTTCTAATGCGGGGACTTGTCTGATTAATTTGAAAAACTGGTCGGATAGAGAACATAGGGTTGAGGAAATTATAGAAGAGTTGGAAGAAAAGGCCCATGAAATTCCGGGAGCAACCATCGAATTTTTCCAGCCACCGGCCGTGCCCGGTTACGGAGCGGCAGGTGGATTTGCACTGCGCCTTCTGGATAAAACCAATACAGGGGATTATAAAGCTTTTGAAAAGGTGAACAATGAGTTCATGGAAGCTCTTAAGAAGCGGAAAGAATTAGCGGGCTTGTTTACCTTCTTTGCTGCCAATTATCCACAATACGAATTGGAAATCGACAATCAAGCGGCTATGCAGAAAGGAGTCTCCATTGGCAAAGCCATGGATAACCTATCGGTTTTAATTGGTAGTTCATACGAATTGGGTTTCATCCGGTTCGGGAGTTTTTATAAGGTATATGTTCAAGCCGCTCCGGAGTATAGAAGATTACCGGATGATCTGATGAAACTGTATGTGAAAAACGACCGCGATGAAATGGTGCCTTATTCGGCTTTCATGAAAATCAAGAAGAAGCAAGGGCTTAATGAAATTACCCGGTATAATATGTATACCTCTGCGGCCATCAATGGTTCTCCGGCAGCAGGATACAGCAGTGGTGAGGCGATCAAAGCGATTCAGGAAGAAGCTGACAGGGTGCTTCCGAGAGGCTATGATATAGACTGGGCGGGCTTGGCCAAAGACGAAGTAGCCCGTGGAAATGAGGCCCTTTATATTTTCCTCATTGTTTTAGCCTTTGTGTATATAGTACTTGCGGCACAATACGAAAGTTTTATCTTGCCCTTGTCAGTGGTTTTCTCTCTGCCTGCTGGGGTTTTCGGAGCATTTATATTGCTCAAGCTGATGGGTTTAGCCAATGATATTTATGCCCAGGTCGGTTTGGTGATGTTGGTGGGTTTATTGGGTAAGAATGCGGTGCTGATTGTAGAATTTGCCATTCAGAAAAACCAGGAAGGTGCTTCTATACCGGAGGCTGCCATAGAAGGTGCCAAAGTGCGTTTTCGACCTATCTTAATGACTTCCTTCGCCTTTATTGCCGGCTTGATTCCTTTGGTGATCGCTACGGGACCCGGTGCCATTGGCAACCGTACCATTGGTGCGTCAGCCCTTGGCGGAATGTTGTTCGGGACAATCTTCGGGGTAATCATTGTCCCTGGGTTGTATTACATATTTGGCAAACTGGCAGAAGGCCGCCACCTGATACGCGATGAAGATGAACTTCCTTTAACTGAAGAATTTGACCATAATGCTTAAGAGAATCATATATCAATGTGTAGGAGTTGCCTGTATGGCATTAATTTTTACGGCATGTAAAACGCCAACAGTCGTAGAAAGAAACGCG
>NZ_JBDKWZ010000019.1:99616-144309 GCF_039710355.1 Rapidithrix thailandica
TTCCTTTAACTGAAGAATTTGACCATAATGCTTAAGAGAATCATATATCAATGTGTAGGAGTTGCCTGTATGGCATTAATTTTTACGGCATGTAAAACGCCAACAGTCGTAGAAAGAAACGCGAATACGAAAATGCCTGAGCGTTATAACAATGCTCAGGATACTGCCAATTCGGCAAAAATCAATTGGAAGGAATATTTTACCGATCCTTACTTGAATGCACTGATCGATACCGCATTGAAAAATAACCAGGAGTTAAATATTACATTGCGGGAAATTGAAATTGCCCGCAATGAAATCAGTGCCAAAAAAGGGGAGTATTTACCTTCTGTGGGGATCAGAGCCGGAGCCGGAGTGGAGAAGCCTGCCCGGTACACCAGCAAAGGGGCCAATGATGCTACCACCGATATCGAACCGGGAAAGGAAATGCCTGAGCCTTTGGCAGATTTTATGATTGGGGCTTATGCAACTTGGGAAGTGGATATTTGGCATAAGTTACGCAATGCGAAAAAAGCAGCTGTAACCAGGTATCTGTCTACTATAGAAGGAAAGAATTTTATGGTGACGAATCTGATTGCCGAAATTGCCAACTCCTATTACGAATTATTGGCATTGGATAATCAATTGGAAATTGTGAAAAATAATATTGATATCCAGAGCAATGCCTTGAAGATCGTAAAACTGCAAAAAAAAGCGACTCAGGTGACCGAATTGGCTGTGCGTAGATTTGAAGCACAAATGCTGAGTACGCAGAGTCTTCAGTATGAAATTCAACAGGAGATCATTGAGACAGAAAACCGGCTTAATTTTTTGGTGGGCAGGTATCCGCAATCCATTCCCAGAGACTCTCAGGCTTTTAGCACCTTAGTCCCCGGAACCATTCATGCGGGAAGCCCATCGCAACTTTTAGCGAACCGTCCGGATATTCAACAGGCCGAAATGGATATGGTAGCAGCCAAGTTAGATGTAAAAGTAGCCAAAGCCAGGTTTTATCCTTCTTTGGGCATTTCCGCAGGTATAGGGTTGCAAGCCTTTGATCCATCGTACTTGATCAAAACCCCGGAGTCATTGCTTTTTTCTCTGGTGGGAGATTTGGCCGCACCACTGATCAATAAGAAGGAAATAAAAGCCACTTATTTGAATGCGAATGCCAAACAGATACAGGCCGTTTACAATTACGAACGCACCATTCTGACTGCCTACATTGAAGTGGCTAACCGGTTATCAAAGATCAGTAACCTTGAAAAAAGTTACGATCTGAAAGAACAACAAGTGGAGGCATTGACCACTTCAATCACGATTTCCAATAGCCTTTTCAAATCGGCAAGGGCTGATTATATGGAAGTGTTGATGACCCAGCGCGATGCATTGGGGTCGAAGTTTGAATTGGTTGAGACCAAAAAACAACAAATGAATGCTTTGGTCGGTGTGTATCAGGCACTAGGTGGTGGATGGAGTGAAGACGAACGCCACTAAACTAGCTTCTCCTTAAGAAAGTACCCGGTATTTAAACCGAAGCTCCCTTCTGCTCGTTGAAGGGAGCTTCGGTTTTTCTGTAAATTGTTTTCTCTTATAGTTTGTAGAAAGTTGAAAAAAGTAACACAGAGGAGGCGTTTTTGAAACATTTCAAAAAAAAGAAAAAGTTGAATTCACTTCGACATCAAAAATGCAAGGTGAAAACCGTCTCACGTTTCATTAAGTCCGAGTTTACTGTGAGCTTTCCGTTATGCAAATACATGATTTGTCGGGATAAACTAAGTCCTATGCCGGAGCCTTGCTTTTTGGTAGAGTAAAAAGGGATGAAAATCTTTTCCAATGCCTCCGGGATAATACCAGGGCCATTGTCGCTTACTTGTATAAACACTTCGCAGTGGCTGCCTATACCTCCTATCAGTTTTACTTGTGGAGTTGGGGCTTCATGGGTAACTTCAATGGCATTTTTTAAAAGATTGATTAAAACCGTCTCGATTAATTCCAAGTCGGCTGTTAATTCCAAATCGAAAGGATGGGCTTTGCAGGTCAAGGTAATATTGGATTTTTGTGCTTCGACTTTGAACAACTGAGCGACTCTTTCCAGCAAGTTTTTTACCTTGAAAGTGCTAAAATTGGGTTTCGGAATATTGGAAAAACTGCGATAGGCATTGACAAAATGTAATAAACCTTTACTACGCTTTTCAATGGTGAGTAAGGCCTTTGTGATGTCTTGAATGGTTTGGCTGTTTAATTGAGGGGAATTGTTTTTAGCCAATTCCTCTTCCAATATTTCATTAAGCGTTTCTATATAGGAAGTGATCGGAGTGATAGAGTTCATGATTTCATGTCGCAATACTTTGGCCAGGTTTTGCCAGGCTTCCGCCTCTTTTTGTTGGAGTTCGGGTTGAATATTTTGTAACGAAACCAACTTAAAGGCTCTCCCGCGCAATCGCAATTCTGTGGCGGTGACCGAGAGTTGTAGTTCTTCGTTTTTCTGAGAATGGCGAAGGAGCATATTGCTACCCGGTTGAATTTTTTTCAGGATTTGAAGCAGAGTAGGATGATACTTTTCCAGTTCGGCAATGTTCCTAAGGTAAGGAGTTTCCAGTAATTTAATAGCGGCATTGTTGTATAGCTCCACTTTTCCGTCATAATCATACGAAAGCAGCCCCACCCTTACGTATTGCACTACAGTATTAAGATAGGACAGGTTTTCTTCCTTTTCAGCTCTTACCAGGCGAAACGCCTCTAATACCTTATTGAATGCCTCATTTAATTCTCTGAAACTTTTTCCTAATTGACTGTCTTTGCTAAATTTAACAGTGAAGTCCGAGCTCTCTACGGATTCTAAAAAGAAGGCAACTTTCCGATTGGTAGACTCCATATAATAGATAAGATTATAGACAATGATGGCAGAAACTATACCGCACAAGCCAGTCCATAAGTACCGTTCAGAGACAGTGAAATACGTACAGCCGCCAAAGGTTAGTGCCAACAAGAGAATTCTCCAGAGAATCTGGACTCTAAAGTGATTAAAGGTCATATTTTTCCATTCTACGGTAAAGGGACGTACGGGTGAGCCCCAGTTCACGGGCTGCTTGCGTCACACTCCCATGGTATTTCCTCAATATTTTCTGGATCATGATCTTTTCCACATGCTCGAGGTTAAAGTTGGAAATGACCACACTTTCCTTATCTTGGCCTTCCGCTTCATATGTTTGCCGGACATTGATAAACAGGTCTTCAGCCTGCAAGGTGTAACCTTTGTTCATGATTACCGCCCGTTCCATGACATGTTGTAACTCCCGCACATTGCCGGGCCAGGGATATTTTTGCATTCTTTTAAGAGCCGGCTCACTAAGGGAGCGGATATTTTTTTGATATTTTTTTACATATTGTTGTAAAAAATACTCGGCAAGTAAGGGGATGTCTTCAACTCTTTCTCTTAAGGGAGGAACATGTATCTCAATGGTATTTATACGGTAAAGCAAGTCTTGCCGAAAGCTTTTTTCTTTCACCATTTGATAGAGGTCCATATTGGTGGCAAAAATCTGTCTTACGTCTACCGGAATGGTCTTGTTAGAACCGACCCTGACCACATTTTTACTTTGCAAAACGCTTAACAATTTTGCTTGCATGGATATTGAAAGGTTGCCGATTTCATCCAGAAAAATACTACCTCCCGAGGCAATTTCAAAACGTCCGGGACGGTCTTCTTTGGCATCGGTAAAAGCCCCTTTGACATGCCCGAAGAGCTCGCTTTCAAATAAATTTTCACTCAAAGCACCCAGATCTACATTTACAAATACCGCTTCTGACCGTTGGGAGTTGCGGTGTATAGCTCGGGCGATTAATTCCTTTCCGGTACCGTTTTCTCCCAGGATCAATACATTGGCATCTGTGCGGGCGACTTGCCGTATAGTTTCATACAGTTGCAGCATCGGGGCACTTTGACCGATGATGGCCTGATAGTGATAGTCCATATCGGCACTGACTTGTTTTTGCCAGGAACGCAATTTTTCGGATTCCAGGCGGGACGCTCGCAATTTCATGGACGAAAGCACAGTGGCCAAGAGTTTTTTATTCTCCCAGGGCTTGACCACAAAATCGGTGGCACCTTCTTTGATCGCTTTGACGGCTAATTCCACATCACCGTAAGCGGTAATCAAGACGACTACGGCAGAGGGATCCAGTTTGAGTATTTGATCTAACCAATAAAACCCCTCCTTGCCACTACTGACATCTTTGGTGAAATTCATATCCAACAGAATCACATCGTAACTTTCGTTGTGCAATAGATCGGGAAGCACTTGAGGGTCTGTTTCGGTATCGACTTTGGCCAAATGGCGTTTCAAGTAAAGCTTGGCCGCATCCAGTACGTCTACATCATCATCGATTACCAATATTTTTCCTTGAAGCATAGCATCGTTTGAGTTTGTGTGAGAGATTTTTGTTTCCGGTCAGGTAATTTGTTACTGTTACCAAGTTACCTTTCTTTAAGTTTCTGACAGACAATCTATTCGGTGTTTACCAAAATCAGCGTGCTTTTTTTTCAGTTTTGAAGAACGAGTTCTTTTTCAAGAGGCTGTCCGAAATTCCCTTTTCTTGAAATATTTAAATGAAGGTTTTTCCTTTTTATACTTTTCGGACAGCCTCGTCTGGTATCAGAGAGTGCATCTGTATTTAGGGTGCTTGTTTCGGTAAAGTCCGTTTATGAATATCAAGGCAAAGTCTATACCTGTTCATAACAGAGCTTTTTCAGCCTCACGAACTCAATTGAAACGTACGCTAGCGAACAAATTAGTACGCTAGCGTGCAAATAAGTCAAGAAAATCCCCTAAAACAGGCCAAATTACAACTGGTATATTTGTTGGCATTTGTGGGGTACGAAAAAGCATTTACCGATTATGGACCGCCAGTTAAAAAAGAAAAAATGGACATCCCGAAAAATACTTTTCTTTAGTGGGAGTGTTTTGTTGGTATTCATTTGTTTATACACTTTGGTTTTTGCAAAGCACCGCTCCAAATTAAAAGTAGACAGCAGTAAAATTACGATTGCCACAATACAGGAAGGTGACTTTCAGGAATGGATCCCGGAGACGGGGCTTGTACAGCCTATAGAATCCTATTTCCTGGATGCCATTGAGGGGGGAATAGTACAGGAGTTGAATATTGAAACCGGTGCGATGGTTCAAGCCGGCACTCCTTTAATTACCCTTATAAATTCTAATTTACAACTGGAAGTACTCAACCGGGAAGCACAATTGTATGAGCAAATTAATAATTTGCGAACATCCCGTTTGTTGTTGAACCAAAACATTCAAAACCTGGAAAAGGAATTGGTTGAAGTCGATTACCAATTACAACTCGCTACGCCTGATTTTAAACGGCAAAAAGGATTGTATGAGGCAGAGGTCATTTCACTAAAGGAATTTGAAGAGTCCCAAGAACGCTTTGAGTACCACACCAAACGCAAAGCAATTCTCACGGCTGCTTATCAACAGGAACAAAAGTTAAAGGCTGTACAATTCAAGCAGCTCAATGACTCAGAAGCCCGTATGTGGAAAAGCCTGGAAGCTGTGGGAAAGATTTTGGATAATTTGGTAATCAAAGCTCCGTGGGAGGGACAATTTGCTTCCGAGCAACTGGAAATCGGGCAATCGATACAACAGGGGCAACGCTTGGGGCAAATTGATGTAGTAGATGATTTTAAACTCCGGGTACAAGTAGATGAATTGTATTTGTCTCGCATCAATGTAGGGCAGGAGGCTTCTTATGTAAACCCGTATGGGAAAGTGTATCGCTTGAAGGTAACCAAAGTATATCCTACGATTTCACAGGGAAGTTTTGAGGTGGATATGGAATTTCAGGGGGATACCCCGGAAGGAATCAAACGGGGACAGTCTTTGCGAATCAGAATAGAATTGAGTCATCCGGGACGGGCTTTATTGCTGCCGGCAGGAGGCTTCTTTCAATCAACAGGGGGCAATTGGGTTTTTGTGTTGGATGATTCCGGTGAAAAAGCAATGCCTCGCAAGATCCGTTTGGGGCGCAAAAATTACGAAAATTACGAAGTATTGGAAGGCTTGCAACCGGGAGACCATGTGATCACTTCCAGCTATGCCGATTTTGACAAGTATGAAATTCTGATTTTAAAATGATCGGAAAAGAAGGTAATTACATCTGATGAAATATATCCATCTCAAAAACAGGGATTTACCCTTCTGGAAAAGGGGCTGTTATTACCCATATAAACGTTTGTATTTATGATAAAAACGGTAAGACTAAGTAAAGTATACACAACAGAAGAAGTGGAAACTACTGCTCTTGATGCGGTGAATATAGAAATCCAAACCGGAGAATTTGTCGCCATTATGGGACCCTCGGGTTGTGGCAAATCCACCTTGCTTAATATTTTGGGTTTGTTGGATAACCCCAACGGTGGAGAATATTATTTCCTCGATCATGAAGTGGCCCGTTACTCCGAAAGTCAACGCAGTGATTTGCGCAAAGGCTCCATTGGCTTTGTCTTCCAAAGTTTTAATCTCATTGACGAATTAACTGTGTATGAAAATGTGGAGCTGCCCTTGTTGTACCTGCAAATCCCTGGCAAAGAACGGAGGAAAAAAACCGAATCGGTGCTGAAGCGAATGAACATTATGAACAGACGGAACCACTTTCCCCAGCAACTCTCAGGCGGACAACAACAACGGGTGGCGATTGCCCGGGCGGTGGTAACCGCTCCCTCCTTGCTATTGGCAGATGAACCGACCGGCAACCTGGATTCGGCCAATGGAGATGAAGTCATGCACCTCTTGGCGGAGCTGAACCGGGAAGGTACTACCATCGTGATGGTTACCCACTCACCGTACGATGCTAATTATGCCCACCGGATCATCCGGCTCTTGGATGGGCGAGTCGTTTCCGAAAATATCCGGGAGCAGTTTCATGTGTAAACCAAAACTCAGGTTAACTTAAACCTGTCAATCTATTTTAGGAGGGGGTACTCTTTTTACGTAAAAGGAAAGTTACTGTTCTGTGCATATTGCATTGGAATTCCCATCTTTTTGTCGCTAAACGTTGTCTGGAATACTTCTCTTATCGTATGCCACAGGAATGGGAGGTTTTTATAATTCCTCCGGTTTTATTGCTGTTTATTACACTTACTCTTGTAATGGTCATCAGTTTGAAAACAGCTTTGTCCAATCCGGTGAAAGCATTACGATACGAATAAAAAAACAGCAAATTTGTTTGAATCATGATGAAGAATTATCTACTGATTGCCCGGAGAAACCTTTCGAAGAATAAGGCTTTGTTTGCGATCAATGTCATAGGTTTGGGGCTAAGCATCGCCACCAGTCTTATTATCGCACTCTTTGTAACGGATGAATTAAGTTACGATTGTTATAATGAAAAAGCCGATCAAATCTTCCGGGTAGTTCTGAAGGGCAAAATCAATGATGAAATAGTGAAAGAGGCAGTATGCCCCGCACCGGTGGCCCCGACCTTAGAGCGTGAGTTTCCGGAAGTGTTGCAAAGTGCCCGCCTCTGTGATTCCGGCAGCCCCCGTATATCTTACCGCAACAAAACCTTCAGAGACAATAAACTGGCCTTTGTAGATCCGGTTTTTTTCAGCATTTTTACCCTGCCGTTCCTCAAAGGAGCTCCCCAAACAGCCTTGAAAAAACCTCATACGATTGTGATCACCAGTGAGCAAGCCGAAAAGTATTTTGGAGAGGAAGACCCCATCGGTAAGATACTGGAATTCAAAGATTGGAATCAGCAATATAAAGTGACCGGGGTAATTGAGAATATACCGGCCAATTCCCACTTTCATTTTGATTTTTTTGCTTCGATGGAAGGTTTGGCAAGTTCAAAGGAGCTAAACTGGGTTCAATCACATGGTTACCATCATTACCTTTTGTTGAATAAACAAAATAATTACAAAGCATTAGAGCGTAAATTACCATTGATTGTAGAGAAATACATGGGACCCCAATTGCAACAATCCTTAGGTCTTTCTTATACGCAATTTAAAGAAAAGGGCAACCGGGTAGGCTTGTTCCTACAGCCTTTAACGGACATTCATCTATTTTCTGACTTTACCTCTGTCACCGAACTGGAGCCCGGAGGAGATGTCAGATCCGTGTATATTTTCAGTTTGATAGCGGTATTTATCGTGCTTATTGCCTGTATCAATTTTATAAATCTTTCTACTGCCAGTGCCTCAAAAAGAGCCAAGGAGGTGGGGATCAAAAAAGTATTGGGATCAAACAAGTGGCAGTTGATTGCTCAGTTTTTGACCGAGTCTTTTGTTGTGATACTTTTAGCAATATCTTTAGGGGTGGTTCTGGTATTACTGAGCCTTCATTTATTTAATGACTTTTCCGGGAAAGAATTTCAAATAGAGTATATCGCAAACCTGAGAGTGATTTCTTTTTTGCTCCTGTTGGGGGTAGGTATCAGTCTCTTGGCGGGAAGTTATCCGGCTTTTTTTCTCTCTTCGTTCAACCCAATTTCCGCTCTGAAAAATAGATTTAGTCACACCGGGCAGGGTAAAGGGATACGTAACAGCTTGGTCATTTTCCAGTTTGTGGTATCGGCAGGGCTCATCTTCGCCACCATTATAGTAGATCAGCAAATGTCATTTATCCAAAACAAGGAAATGGGATATGATAAAGCCCAAATAATGGTGATCCGAAATTCCTGGGTGTTGGGTGAGAAAGAGGGGGTTTTCAAGAAGGAGCTGCTGAAAGACTCAAGGATAGAGAGTATTACGAGGTCAGGCTTTGTTCCCGTAGGGCCTTCTAACAGTACAATTTCGGTGGTTCAACCTCACCAGAGTTCATACGATATGAGACGGACTGCTTTTTATCATGTAGACGAACAATATATTTCTACGATGGGAATGGAATTAGTAAAGGGGAGAAACTTTTCAAAAGAATATGGTATGGAATCGGGCAATGTGATTATCAATGAAACGGCTGCAAAGCTTTATGGCTTTACCAATAATGTTATCGGACAAACCATAACCATGTGGACAGACTTGGAGGGAAGTAGAAAAGAGCTTACAGTCATTGGAGTCGTCAAGGATTTTCATTTCAAACCTTTACATCAACCCATTGCTCCTTTAATCATGTTGAATAAACCTAACCCCGGACTCATCATAAGAACAGGGGGGGAAGATATGCCCGGACTAATATCAAGCATCAAATCCCTTTGGAATGAGTTTGATGTAGAAGAACCGTTTACATATGCCTTTCTTGACGATCTGTATAATCAGGTATATATGACGGAGCAGAGAATACATACCATTCTGAGGGTCTTTACCCTGCTTACCATATTTGTGGCTTGTTTGGGTTTATTTGGCTTAGTAACGTTTAGTACGGAGCAGCGATTCAAAGAAATCGGCATTCGCAAAGTATTAGGTTCGAATGTAGTGCAAATAGTGGCCATGTTATCAACGGATTTTTTAAAGTTGATAGTGATTGCATTCCTTTTGGCTTTTCCCTTGAGTTTTTATTTTATCAATCAATGGTTGCAAGGTTTTGCCTACCGAATCGAAATCCGGTGGTGGGTGTTCCTGTTAACCGCCTTGATCACTGTGGTAATTGCCTTTTTGACCATCAGTGTTAAATGCATTAAAGCTGCGATGGCCAATCCTGTGGATACCTTACGGGATGAATGATAGTTAGAGGCGCAGTCAGATTGAACTTTAGATCAATGTCATAAACATGACACCTGTTTGTCGTAACAAAAGCACCTGGGTTTTGGTAGTTTTGGGTAAGTCATCCGAATGTTTTTGAATGATTGTAAAAAAATGTTTAATTGTTTGTAAACGAAGATGTTTACTAAAAAAAACTCAACGATCATCATGGAATACCCGTCAATTGCTGAAAATTTAATTTACCAACGAAAACGAAAAGGCTATACGCAAGAGGAGCTTGCAGGCAAAAGCAAAGTCACCATACGCACGATACAGCGTATTGAAAAAGGAGAGGTAAAACCACATTTACAAACCGTAAAATTACTTGCGGCTGCTTTGGCAATAGAGGTAGAAGACTTAATGATTTTAAAAAAATCCCAAGCAGAAACCTCGCAAGAAAAATGGCTGCTCTTGATGCACAGCGCTCCTGTATTGGGAGGGATACTGCCTTTATGCAATATATTATTTCCCTTGTTTCTCTGGCTTCACAAGCGGAAACATAACAAAGTATATGATATGCATGGAAGAGCTATTGTCAACTTTCAGATGACGATGAGCATTTTATTTTTGCTTTCCTTTATAGCTCTGGTGACCCTTGAAGGCTATGGTTTTTTCTTATTTATTGCCGTTATTCCTTATACTCTAACGGTTATTCTCATCAATATAGTGACCGCAGTTCATTCGCAAAAGTGTTATTATCCGTTGTCGATTCCTTTTTTAAGGACAAGAAAACCTTCTGCTTTTAAAAAGCTTGGGGCAATCATTATTTCGTTTTGTGCTTTGTTTTCAAGTGCATGTCATCCTGAACCATCCCCCAATATCACTCGTCTTGACGGATCGCTTATTACAACAGATTCCTTAACATCCAAAATCAAACAATTGATCCGGGATGCCGGAGTTCATGGGCTGGGTGTGACTGTATTTGAAAATAGCCACATCACTTATCAGAAAACTTTTGGGTACAAAGATTATAAAAAACAATCCTTGTTGAGTGATTCGACAAATTTGTACGGTGCTTCTTTAAGTAAGGCTGTTTTTTCTGTGTTGGTGATGAAGTTGGTAGAGGAGAAGGTGATTGATTTGGATACACCTTTAGAAACTTATTTACCCAAGAAAATCTATGAATACCAGCCGCTTACCCGGTGGCATGATGATTATTCGGGTTTGGCACAAGATACCTTGTATTCAAAAATTACCGCACGTATGTGCTTGAGTCATACCAGTGGGTTTCCGAATTGGCGTTGGTTTGAACCGGATCATCAATTAAGGGTGAAGTTTGAACCGGGTACACGCTATAGTTACTCCGGAGAAGGGTTCGTTTATTTACAGGTGGTGCTGGAAAAGGTACTTGGCCATAGCCTTGAGAAACTTGCCCAGCAAAAAATATTCAAGCCTCTGGGAATGAACCGGTCAAGTTATCAGTGGCAAGAAGCCTTTGAAGGTGACTACGCTGCCGGGCATACTACTACAGGAGTGCTTTATCCAAAAGATACGGACAACGAACCTCGAAGCGGAAGTACATTGGAAACGACTGTGGAAGATTATAGTAAATTTATGGAAGCGGTACTTCAGCGCAAAATACTTACAAAAGAATCCTGGGCTGAGCTTTTTACTCCTCAAATAAAATTGCATTCGCTCAAACAATTCGGCCCTTTATCGAATACGGACACTACCCTTTACCAAGACCTCTTGTTAGGGTACGGCCTGGGTTGGGGTTTGTTAAATTCTCCTTTTGGTTTCGGAGCATTTAAAGAGGGGCATGGTGATGGTTTTCAACACTATTCGATTCTCTTTCCGGAAGCCGGGAAAGGGATTTTAATCATGACCAATAGTGATAATGGCGAAAGCATTTTCAAAGAGCTTTTATCCGTGGCAATCAGGGATGTCTATACCCCTTGGCAATGGCAAAATTACATTCCTTATAATCATAACTTTCACTCGGATAAAATATGAACATGTACTTGCTTCCTTTTGTGTGTGTCATCTTTTTGGGGTGCCGCTTTAGTGCAGGTCAGGTATCTGGCAATAGAAAGCTTGAACCTGCCTTCCTTTCAGATAAGCAAACCGTTCATCCCGAGTTAAAGGGGGTTTGGAAGTCAATCGGAAACGGGTATCTTTTGGATGCCACCAACGATCGTATGGCCTTGTATAGTTATACAAAGAGCTATTGTTATAAAGAAAAGAAGGGATACTGGACTCAGTTGCTCCACTCTACGGCTCTCTTTTCCAGAAAGGGAGATACTCTTCATCTCTATTTGCATGATTATGGCGAAAAAACTACCGAACTCCAAGCGCGGAAAATCTTTGTAAGGATCCGTGCTCTCCCCGGCGGTTGTACGGAGTTAAGTGCGCTCCAGCAAAATGATCCGGTATTCCTTTTCGATTTGTTTTTGGAAACATTGGAATGTAATTATGCGTTCGCCCGGGAGCGCGATTTAAACTGGGCCAACATCAGAAAACAGTACCAGACAAGCATTTCAGCGGCTACCAGTTTGGAAGAACTTTTTCAAAGAATGGGGGAAGTGGTTTCCATGACCAAGGACCAACACACTAAAATTATTGCCAAAGACGGACGAAAACATCAATATGCCGTTACGCCTTCTGCAAAACGGGTTTGGGAAGCATTTGAAAAGCAAAATGCCATCGAAAATAGCCATGAGTATTTCGACTTGTTTTTTGAGACAAATTATAAGAACATCAGCGATAGCTTGTTGCTTGGCCAAGGCAAAAAAGTAGCCAATGGGAAAATCGAATGGGGGTTTGTAAAAGAGGATATTGGTTATATACATATTCATTCTCTTACGGGGTTTGCGTCACCTGCATTACCTAGAAAACAACATATGGATTCCTTGAATTTTTCTATGCAAGAAATCATGAAAGCGCTACGGGATACAAAGGCTTTGATCGTTGATATTAGCTTTAACTTCGGTGGGTATGATGCGGCCGGGCTTACTATTGCTAGTTATTTTACGAAAGAAACTGTTCAGGCGTATACCTTGCACACGTATTACGGGGGAGAGTTTTATGAAACCAGTACATTTAATGTGATTCCCGCAACAGAAACCTATAGTAAGCCAGTTTATTTGCTCACAACAGATATCAGCCGTAGTGCAGCCGAAACCTTTGCCATGCAAATGAAAGCCTTGCCCCATGTCACCCTTGTAGGCAGTAGAACCTTAGGGATTTTATCCAATATGTTAGGAAAGAATATCGGGGGTTTTTATTTGACTTGCAGCAATGGGAAATACGAGTCAACGGAAGGAGCTGTATACGAGGTTAATGGGGTGGAGGTAGATATTCCGAGGGAAGTGTTTTCAAGTGAAACTATTTTGCAAGGACATATGGAGGCTGTCAGAAGTATTGTAAAGTTGATTGAAAGTAAAGAGTAAATTTTGAATCTGTCATGCAATCTAAATTATTCCAAAGTCAAAGTTCCTTTTCTTGGGCAAAACTTCTTATGCAAATGCGCTACAAGGTTACCTATAAAGTGGTATTGTTTAAGTAATTTTGTCTCTCTTTATATTGTTAGTGCTTCCTTTGAATACGGTATGTTTTTTAATTCCTATTGATGTAGCTGGATGGGTAATCGCGTAGTTATCAATTCAGAGAGACAAATTTAATGGGGGTATTGCTGTTGATTGAATGGGGAAAGAAGCAGTTTTGACTGTTTAGAAGGCTGAAAATTCCGTATACTTTTTATAGCTCTTTTTCATGCAAACCCTATACTGGAATGGTATAAAAACTATTTTGAATGGAATTGTTGCAAAGGTGGTTTTTGGGTATTTTTTCTTATATTCAATGAACGTTGATTTTCAAATGTTAAACAAAGGTTTTTTTATTTTATTTTTTTAAAATATTGATTATGAGTTATTTGTGTATATGGTCCTGTTTTTTAAATATAAAAAATCAAATTTTTTATTGACTAAGTACTTATTTTAAGATACCTTGTGCTTCTAATCTTTTATGATCAAGTGGGCTTGATCAATCACAATGTAAAAGTTGTGTATTACCTCGTAATACTTATTTTTATTGTAAATAAATAAAATATTATTTTTGCTTGAGTACTTATTTTAAGGTATCTTTATTTTTTTGGTGTTTTTAGGTGAAAAGTTAGCTTTATTCCTTTATGTAAGAGAAAATAAAATGCCTTGTAATACTTATTATTTTTTTATAAAATAAAATATTTTTATTTGTTTAAATACTTATTTTAAGGTACATTAGCGTCTCAAATATGTCTTAGGGGTAAATTAACTGTGCTGCTTAAGATGAACTACTTATTATTGCTTATAATACTTCTATAGTAAAAACACGATCTTTTTTTGATTAAGTACTTATTTTAAGGTATATTGCATGTGAAAACTACCTTATTGAAGGACTAACGTTGTTAGCTACTATGGCGGAGCTGTGTACTGCCTGATGATACAAGTTTTTTGTAATAAAAATATGATCTTTTTTGTTTGACTACTTAACTTAAAATGTATTTTATGTCAAATGAATCTGTATTGAAGGGCTGATATTGTCAGTTGCTTTGGCGAAGCTGTGTCTTGCTTGGTAATGCCTGTTTTTAAGATGAAAATGAATTCTGAATAAAGTGACTTTTAGTTGCTTGTTGTGGAGGGGTATGTATTGTCTGGTAGTGCTTACTGTATTGTATTGTTTGTGCAAATTGAAACTCAACTAAACCAAACTAAAGCTAGATGAAAGAGAATGATGAAATCCTGAATGGTCCTATAATTCCGACCTCTGTTAAGTTGGCTGTGCCTGTGATGATTGGGCAAATACTATCTTTGATTTATGGTATTGTGGATTTGGTCTTTGTGTCAATGCTGGATAAGGAATCCACTTCTTTGATTAGTGGTATGGGGCTGGTATTTCCTATTTACATGCTGTATTTGGCTTTGGGTATAGGGATGTTTACAGGGGTTAGTGTATTGGTGGCAAGAGCAATAGGAGAGCGGAATAAATATATCCTGGATAAGGTTTCCAGCTCAGGGGTGCTGATCGCCTTGTTGATGGCTGTTGTATCAGCGGTTTTATTTTATCTTTTTGGTCGTGAAATTATTCAGTTGTTGGCAGGGGCTGAAATCACCGGATCTGCTATCGTGGCAGGAATTGATTATTTATATTATATAATTCCGGGTTTATGCTTCTTGTTGTTTAATCAGGTGATGTTGGGGATCTTTCAGGGAGAAGGTATAGTAAAGCATTATGCAGCTTCCATGATGCTTTCAACAGTATTAAACATCATACTATCCCCTATATTTATTTTTACACTTGATATGGGGGTTGCGGGAAGTGCTATCGCTACTTCAATAGCAATATTTGTCGGTTTTTTGTATTTGCTTGGGGCCTTTAAGAAAAAGGAAAATAACGTTCCTTTGAGTTGGCAGTTAAAAGAAGCCAAGTCGACAATTATTAAGGAAATACTCCGGATTGGTATGGCGCATGTCGCTAGTATTCTGATTATCAATATCGCCAGTATGGTCATGAACTTTATCATTGGTTCTATCAGTGAAACGGCAATGAACTCTTGGGTTTTGGTAATCAGAATGGATGAATTCTTGTTGTTTGTCGGTTATGCTTTTGGTAGTTCCACTTTGACGATGGTAGGTCAGAATCATGGAACAGGCAATGCTTCCAGAGTGCAGGAAATCTTTAAAAAGAACATCGTACTGGTGACGTTTATGGGACTGATTTGTGTGGGCATTTACAATCTTGTCGCTCCGTATCTATTCTCGTTTTTTACCAATGTACCGGAAGTGATCGATGGTTGTGTCATGCAAGTTCGGATTCTGTCTCTCACCTATGTGGCTATAATAATTACCATTGTGGTTAACTCTACTTTTCAGGCTACCGGGCGGGCTATGCCCGGAGTGATACTTGAAGTAATACGCATGCTGGTTGTGTCTATTCCCTTAGCTTATTCACTGGTTTTTATTTGGGGAATGGGGGTTGCCGGTGTGTTTTTTTCCGTAGGTGGTGCCAACGTGTTGGTGCTGGTTATTGGATTGGTATGGGGTTCAAGTTATGTCAATAAAATGAGGAAGTCATCTTCTTCAATGCAGGCAGCATAGCCTTACCACTTGATAATTGATTAGGAAGTACATTATTTTATATAATAATTCAATATGCGTGAAAGGATAAAGTATTATTCTGTCCATAGTCCGGCTACAAATCCCAAAGAGTATACGTCATTTTTAGACGATTTGCCATCGGAAGTCAATGATGTTTGTATGGCAGTTCAAGGTTTGTTGGTTCATTTCTCTGCAGTATCCAAGGCTAATAGGATGGAGGAGAATAGCCGTTTGTTTTTAGCCCGGGATATAATTAAAGCAATAAACGAACTCGATAATAGTCCTTTAAATAAAAAGCGGGAGGTGAAAAATAAACTCGTGTGTACTGCTCGCGAGTATGCTTTACTAATATGTAGTGTGCTGATTCATAAAAATATAGCGGCCCGGATAAGATGCGGATTTGCTTCGTATATAGCAGAGGGTTATTATTCAGACCATTGGGTGTGTGAGTTTTGGGACGGCAAAACAGAACAGTGGATCAAGGTGGATGGTATGTTGGCGAATGAGGCGCAAGGGGGCCAGTCGTGTAGGGTAAAAGACGGTAGTTTTATTGAATCTGGGAAGGCATGGCAGTTGTGCCGGGAAAACAAAGCGGATGAAAACCTTTTTGGATATGATCTGAAGAGAGGTATAGCTTTCATAAGAAGCAATATGCTGAGGGATTTTGCCGCGTTGAATAAAATAGAGCTAATGCCATGGGCTGTTCTTTGGGGGTACAAATCCAAACAGGAGCTGAGGCAGGAGGATTATAAAAAACTCGATTTGCTGGCAACTCTTATTGTCGACAACGATGTTTCATGGGGTAAAATAAGGGACTTTTATCAAAGTGAGACGTGGATAAGTGGACCTGCAGATCATTTTTTGGAAGAGCACAGTGGGCAGCAGGAACGTACAGTCCCAACAATGGAGCAGAGCGAAAAGCGGATGGTGATTGCCAATGATGGTCGTCACAAGGTTCGGGAAATCAATAGCTCCGAGGTGAAGAATGTAGAAATTGATCCGAACCTAATTCAAATTAAAGGGGCCAAGCAGCACAATTTAAAGGATATTGATCTGGCGATTCCCAAGAATAAACTTGTTGTAATTACCGGGGTAAGTGGTAGTGGCAAGTCGTCTATCGCATTTGATACGATATATTCGGAAAGTCAACGCAGGTTTATGTCAGGCTTGTCTTTGTATGTACGAAAATATATGGTGCAGATGGAGAAGCCCAAGGTGGATTTTATTTATGGCCTCAATCCCTCTATCGCCATAGAGCAAAAGACATTGAGTAATAATCCCAGATCTACCGTAGGCACAATCACTGAGTTGTCAAATTACCTTCGCTTGTTATATTCCAGGGTAGGACAGAAAAACTGTACAAAATGTGGTTGTCAAATTATACCTTTATCGCCCTTGCAAATCGCAAGCAAACTGTACGACCATATTCCTGAAGGTGAAACAGTAGAAATGTTGGCACCCCTAGTGCTTCAAAAGCGGGAATATAACAATGCGTTGTTTAGAGAATATCAGGAAAAAGGCTTTTCGGAATTTAGGGTAAATGGAAAGCGTATAAATGTAGATATTGAGGAAATACCGTCACCCTCTGAGCTCAATACTGTAGAGCTGGTTTGGAGTAAATGCACGCTTGAAAAGCTGGATAGTATTAACCGGGATGAGAAGTTAAAGCAATTGGCAGAAAGCATAAAAGAGCTATATGATTATAGCGGGCAACTCTTGACCGTGATCCATGGTGACGATGAATTGCTCTTTACTTCAAAACTGACTTGTCCTAATTGTGCGACTCCATTTCCTGAGTTGAGTGCTCAGCATTTTAGTGCTAATTCTCCTTTGGGAATGTGCCAGGATTGTAAAGGCTTGGGCATTTTACAGCGCATAGAACCAGAGCTAATTGTAGAGAATGAAGACCTCAGTATCTTAGACGGTGCATTGAAATGGTTTGGTAATTTACGGGAGAATAATCGCTCATCCTGGCCCACCGGACCTTTGGATGTTATCTACGAACATTATGGACTTGATATCAATGCCCCGTGGAAAGACCTTCCAAAATCGTTTCACGAGGTGATCTTCTATGGGTCGGGTAGCGAAAAGATAGCTATGCCGTCTTCTCTGGGAATGAAATCCAGTTTGCGAACCGTAAAAGGGTTGGTGCCGGAACTCAGCAGATTGTTTTTTGACAGTGACTCGAAAACCAACCGTGAGCGTTACAGCATTTATATGGATCAAAAGACTTGTACCACTTGCTGTGGTTCAGGGTTGAGAAGGGAAGCATACAATGTTACCCTCGGGGGGTACCGCATATCAGAAGTTTCTTCGCTTTCAATAGAGCAAGCGGTGGCTTGGGTAAAAGGACTTTATGAGTCTATAGATGGAATAAGTTATGAGATAGGAAAAGAAATCTTGCTGGAGCTGTATAACCGCTTTTTGTTTTTGATGGATGTTGGCTTGCACTACCTCACCATAAACCGTACAGCCCCCACACTATCAGGAGGAGAAGGGCAGCGAGTAAGGTTAGCCAGTCAGTTGAGTAGTGGTATAGTAGGAGTATTGTATGTACTGGATGAGCCTTCCATAGGGCTACATCCTCGTGATAGAGGTTCACTGATCAAAACTCTTCTCAAACTCCGGGATATAGGAAATAGTGTACTGGTAGTGGAGCATGATGATCAGATTATGAAAGAGGCGGATTGGTTGATTGACATAGGGCCAAAAGCGGGTGTTCACGGAGGTGAACTCGTGGCTGAAGGTACTCCGCAACAAGTAATGGAAAACCTGGAATCACTTACCGGTAAATACCTCAGTGGTAAACTGGTGGTCTCTGGCGATCAAAAGCCTGTCAGGGAAATATTTTCAGAGCGATGGCTTACACTCAAAGGAGCTACGTTGCATAACCTTAAAAATGTGAGCATATCACTGCCAATAGGTAAAATGACCTGCGTGACCGGAGTAAGCGGAAGTGGTAAAAGTAGTCTGATTGCCGGTACATTGGAGCCGGTGCTGGAACAAAAGTTAAACAATAGTACTGTTGAAGCAGGGCCGTATGAAAGTATTGATGGCTTGGAATACCTGGACAAGGTGATTAATATTAGTCAAAAGGCAATCGGAAGAACCCCCCGTTCCAATCCGGCAACCTATACCAAGCTATTTGATGACATACGGAAGGTGTTTTCTAAAACAAAAGAGGCACAGGAGCAAGGGTTGAAATACGCTGACTTTAGTTTTAATTCGGCTTCGGGCAGATGTGAAGTGTGTGAGGGGCAAGGTCAAGTGAAAGTAGAAATGCACTTTTTGGCCGATGTTTGGGTAACTTGTCCTGAGTGTGGAGGTAAACGTTTCAATTCCAAAATACTCAAAGTTACTTATCAAGAGAAAAACATTTCTGAAGTGTTGGACCTGGATATTTTGGAGGCAATAGCCTTTTTCAAAGGGCATAAAAAGATTCTACAGATACTCAATACCTTCAAACAGGTCGGTCTTGATTACATTAAGTTGGGGCAAAGTGCTACTACCTTTAGCGGGGGGGAAGCACAGCGAATTAAGCTGGCCAAAGAATTAAGCCGTCCCTCTAAAGGAAATGCCGTTTATGTATTGGACGAACCTACTACCGGATTACATTTTCACGATGTACAACAACTCTTATACACATTGCATCAACTGGTAGCATTAGGAAACACGGTTATCATTATTGAACATAACCTGGATGTGGTGAAAACAGCCGATTGGGTCATTGATATCGGTCCGGAAGGTGGGGAAAAAGGAGGCAATGTAGTAGGGCAATGCCATCCAAGAGACTTAATCAATAATGAAAGAAGTTATACGGGGCAAGCATTGAAAGAATACGCTGATTATTTTCAAATGGAAGAAGTGTAAAAGTGATCAGGGTTTCAGGATAACGTTCTGATAACCCTGCTCCGGAACTACTCTTTGAGGTGGGGTATTTACCCTTTGCTTTAAATGCAGTAGTTGAGAATACTGTGGCTGTTATGTAATTACATGTGATCTTATATGAATACAAGAATTTTGCATTGATGGACCATTTATCTGAAAGTATGCCCGTCAGAAGTGAAGTCGTTTTTCTTTTTTCTGGTCAAGGCAGTCAATTTCATCATATGGGAGAAGAGTTGATGGCGGAAAGCGATGTCTTTCGGAATACAATGAGGTATCTCGATAGGCAGGCTCAACGTCTTATAGGCTCCTCCGTTATTGATTATTTGTATAATCAAGAGGTGGGTCGGAGCCAACCTTTTGATAGATTGCTTTATTCTCATCCGGCCGTTTTCATGGTGCAGTATGCTTTAGTGCAAACACTGATACAGGCTGGGCTGAAACCGGATGCTGTTTGTGGATACAGTTTGGGAGAGAGTGTTGCCGCTGCGGTGAGTGAAATTGCCGATCCTTTGGATATCCTTACTAAAATGATCCATCAAGCCAAGTTGGTGGAAGAGATGATTCCGAAAGGAGGAATGTTGGCTATTTTAGATGATCCCGTAGCGTATTACAGAGTGCCATTGCTGTATACCCGTTCTAGCTTGGTAAGTACAAAGTCCAAGGCAAATCTCAAACAATTTGTTGTGGCCGCCACCAGTGAGGCTATGGCGGAGATAAAACAATATTTGTCAGCTCATAACATCGTATATCATCAATTGCCCGTATTGTATCCTTACCATTCCCATCATATGGATCCGTTATATGATCGTTATCAGTCGATAATTAATCCTATGGATTACAAAAAGCCAGCTGTTACATTTGTCTCTGCGGTTTATGGCCAGGAGTTGAAGGAAATTAACCAACAATATTGGTGGGACTTGCTTAGAGAGCCCATACACTTTCAGGAGTCAATACAATACCTTGAAGATCTTGGAGCCAAAACGTATATCGATATCAGTCCGTCCGGTGAGTTTACCGGTTATATCAATCTTTTAAAACAAGAAGGGTCAGCGTCTCAAGCACATGCTACATTGAGTCCTTGGCGGAGTTGTGGTATGAAAAATCTAAAGAACATTGTATCTCAAGCTTTGTACGGACGTCAAATGGTACAAAACTATGAACTATAGCGAAGGAAGTTTGCTGGCATTACTACAGGTCTAATCGTTTTTATGATTTAAAAAAACAATATTAATGAAGGCATATATTTTTCCAGGACAAGGTTCGCAAAAGAAAAAAATGGGTATTGATCTATTTGATAAATATCCGGAATTAGTATTCAAAGCGAGTGATATTTTGGGGTATGATATTGCGGAGCTTTGTATACATGACCCTCAGAAACAACTGAGTCAAACCCAGTTTACACAGCCGTCTCTCTATGTAGTCAATGCCTTGCAGTTTCTGGAAACGAAGAAATCAGGAGACACTCCTGCTTACTTGGCAGGGCATAGTTTGGGAGAGTACAATGCCTTGTTTGCTGCGTCTGTGTATGATTTTGAAACGGGGCTGCGTCTGGTAAAAAAGCGGGCTGAGATCATGGGCGAAATCAAGGGGGGAGGAATGGCTGCCGTCATAGGACTGAATAGAGATCGGATTAGCCGTATTCTCACAGATTTTCAGTTTGATACCATAGATATTGCCAATTATAATTCATCCGATCAGATAGTACTGTCAGGGTTAAGGGAAGATATTTTAAAAGCTAAAAAAGTATTTGAAGCGAACGGAGCAAAGCTCTATTTTCCATTAAACGTAAGCGGTGCATTTCATTCGCGATATATGAAAGTAGCTAAGGGGGAATTAGCCAACTTTCTTGAACCATTTGATTTCACTCCGCCCAAGATACCCGTAATTTCAAATGTTACGGCCCGTCCGTACAAGGAGGCGAATCTCAAGCAACTGTTAACCGACCAACTGGACCATGAAGTAAAGTGGTATGAAAGTATTAGTTACATGATCGGCCAAGGAGTGGCTGAATTTGTGGAAACAGGTCCCGGTGATGTACTTACCAAAATGACTGGCTACATAAAGCAGAATCCGATGGTGATACCCATGGAGTCCGAAGAAGATCTTGAAGTGAAAGAGCGGTTGAACGAAACGCTGAAACCAACGATAGGAGGGAATGGCTTGGGAGTAAAAAGCGCTGAACTGAAACCGGCACAATTGGGGTGTCCGGAGTTTATCAAAGATCACAAAGTGAAATATGCATATGTGGCGGGCTCCATGTACAGAGGTATAGCCTCTAAAGAACTCGTGATAAGCATGGGGAAGGCTCGTATTTTGAGCTTTTTTGGAACCGGAGGGCTTGATCTTGACACCATTGAAGAAGCCATAATCAGTATTCAAAATGCCCTTGGAGACGATTTGCCCTTTGGTATGAATCTTCTGCATAATCTTTACTCTCCTGAAAAGGAGATGATTACCGTGGAGATGTTTCTGAAACATAATATTCATCAAATTGAAGCCTCTGCTTATATGGGTATTACACCGGCCCTTGCCTATTTTAGGATTAAAGGACTAAAAAGAGCTGAAAATGGAGAGGTATTGATTGGCAATAAGGTAATGGCTAAAATATCGAGACCTGAAGTAGCCGAAGCATTTATGAGCCCTGTTCCGGATTACATTGTGCAAAAATTATTGCAAGAGCATAAAATTACGGACGAGGAAGCAGCGCTCTCCAAGCAGGTCCCTGTGGCGGATGATGTATGTGCAGAAGCCGATTCGGCAGGACATACCGACCAAGGTTCCGCACTGACTCTGTATCCGGTGATAGTAAGATTGCGTGACCGGTTGATGCAAACTTATGCTTACAAAAAGAAAATACGGGTAGGAGCTGCAGGAGGGATCGGTACTCCCGAGGCCATGGCAGCAGCGTTTTTATTAGGGGTGGATTTTGTGTTAACCGGATCTATTAACCAATGTACAGTGCAGTCGGGAATAAGCGATGCGGCTAAAGATTTATTGCAAAAAATGAATGTGCAGGACACCGAATATGTGCCTGCCGGAGATATGTTTGAACTAGGCGCTAAAGTGCAAGTACTGAAAAAGGGAATGTTTTTCCCTGCCCGGGCTAACAAGCTTCTGGAATTGTATAAACAACACGGGGGGCTTGACGAGCTTAGCGATAAAGACAAAAATCAACTTCAACAGCGGTACTTTAAGCGATCATTTGACGAAGTATTCGAAGAGGTGAAAGTATATAAAGGGGGAGAGGCCGAGACTATACGAAAGGCTGAGCAGAATCCTAAACAGAAGATGGCTCTTATTTTCAAATGGTACTTTGGCTATTCCACCCAGTTGGCCTTAAAGGGAGACACTGCCAATAAAGTTGATTATCAGATTCACTGTGGCCCTGCGCTGGGTGCATTTAATGAGTGGGTAAAAGGTACACCTCTGGAAAATTGGAGACAACGAAATGTTGATGAAATCGCGGATAAGATGATGGGGGAATGTGCACACTACCTGGATCGTTTCTATCAGAACAAAAAAGAGTTGGTAAAGCACTAAATCATGTGGATAGATTTTCACTTTATAATACCGTTTGATGATTGGTTATTGCATCCGGCAATGATTTTACACGGGTAATAATTTCTTGATTTAACGGAATAAACCCTGTTTCAGCTTAAACCTGGGATGGGCTCAGTAGATGCATACGAACCGGGAAAACAGACTTAATTTCACTTGAAATGAAAAACTATCTTGACATTACGGAAGACTTACATGAATACGTACTTTCTGTATCATTAAGGGAGCCGGCATTGCTAAAAAAGCAACGTGAACAGGTATCCGAAATGCCCATGTCAGCTATGCAAAGTGTACCGGAAGAAAGTCAGCTTTTGGTATTGTTGGTGAAGTTGATGGGAGCCAAACGCATTATTGAACTGGGTACTTTTACAGGATATACCACCTTATGGATGGCCAAAGAATTACCACCTGACGGCAAAATAATCACCTGTGATATAGATGAAAACTGGACGGCAATAGCCCGTGAGTACTGGAAACAAGCCAATGTAGAGGATAAGATAGATTCGCGTATCGGCCCGGCAATGGATACGTTGGATGAACTCATCAAAACGGGGCATAGCAATTATTTTGATTTTATATACATAGATGCTGATAAACAGAACTACATTAATTATTACGAAAGAGCTCTTAAACTCGTAAGACCCGGAGGCTTGATCGGAATAGATAATGTGCTATGGGGAGGGAGTATTGTGGACCCGGTGAATCAAAGCGCGGAAGTTACGGCATTGCGGGAGCTGAATGCCAGACTGCTTTACGACAACAGAGTGACCATAAGCATGCTAACCATAGCGGATGGATTAACATTGGCCATTCGAAATTAATTCTGAACGTATTTTTCAACACCTTAACAAATAAGAACTCTTAAAGCCAACATTCGGGGTGTACCTCCGGGACAAGGCCATTGCGAAAGCTTTGTCAATTGGCGTAGAGGATTCATCTAAATTGTACAAACATGAAAAAACACCAAGATTTAATTTTCAAGAACTTAAACATTCCGCTTTCTTCCATCCCGCATCATAACGATGTAGAGGGGATCGACAGGTTTTTTGCTGAAGGGTTTCCGGTGCATTTGGCGATTCACAAGATCAGTGCAATCGACAAAAATGAAGAGCAGTATACAAAACCACATGCCCATGAAGATGAGGATGAAATTAACATATTGATTCCTGAAGAAGGTAGTGAGTTGGTATATGAAATACAGTTGGGCGATGAGCTTCATGTAGTGGAAGGAGCTAAAAGTGTTTGGATGCCTGCCGGCTTGAAACACGCTTCCAATGTCATCTCCGGTTCCGGCTATTTCATAGCAATAAGGATGAAAAAAGATACGGTGAAACAGGAAGAGCTGGCAGACCTGTCAGAAGCGGCGAGCAATACTGTTAGTCCTTAAAAAAATATTAACGCATACCTTGATAGGCCTATCAAGGTATAATCGAAATTCCATATGAACACGGTGACCGTATATCGGATGGTCAATTTGCATAACACTTCAATATCAAGTATCTAACGAACAACAGAAGCATGGCGATTCAATCTGGTAGCAAACTGGAATTACCACAGTCTTATTGGGAAGGCAGGCTCGACTGCGATATGAGTAGTATATTCTCTCATTTGACCTTGAACACGGGCCAACCTGATGAATTTGAGATACATCCCTTTACGTTAAATGTCAGTCTGACTAAAAAATTGAAAAAACTGGCTGACTTGCATGAAGTATCCATCCATGCTTGTATCAGAGCGGCTCTGCAAGTCTTTCTATACAATTTCGGCGAGCAGGAAAAGGTGTGTTTATATCAACATACGGGTAAATCACTTTTTCACGAAGTGGTACCGGTTGAAGTGGATATATCAAGTTCATCAACCCTCGAGCAACTGTTGCATGTAAGTGCCAAACAGTACAATGAGGCGAGTAAGTATGCTTTACCCATATCAGTTTTAGAAAAGCTGAATGTGAGTAGTGAGAATGTAATTGGGTTTGCAATGCTTGACAGCATTCCGGATAAGTCTGCCATACTTAAACAATGGAAAGATTTCTGGCCAAAGTCAAACCTTAGTTTGTTGTGTTGTGAAAAGGACGGAATAGTTACCTGCCATTGGGTTTATAAGAAAAACCTGTTTAGTCAACAAATCATAGCCGGTTTTTCGGGCAGTTGGCAACAACTGTTAAAATCCGTTATCGAAATACCTGCCCAGCCGTTACGAAACTTAAACTTAGTGACTCCGGCACTCCAAAAGAAAATCCTGAATGACTGGAAAGGTATGCAACAGGCCTATCAGGATATGAGCAGTATTTTTGAGCGGTTTGATAACCAGGTTCTTAAAAATACTTCCAAAACGGCTTTAATATACCACGGGGAAGACGATGAGGTTTATCAAACTACTTTTGGGGAGTTGTCAAAACAGGTTGATGAGTTGGCACAGTCACTAGCGGCATTAGGGGTAAAGCCCGGAATGCGGGTGGTGATCTATACACCAAGAAGTGAATATACAATCGCAGGGCTTTTGGCAATCCTGAAACTTAGAGCGGTTTATGTTCCTGTAGACGAATCCTACCCCGTAGAGCAGGTGAGGCAAATTGTAGCGGATACTCAAGCAAGGGTGCTGCTCACTTTGACAAAAAGTAGTAATGCCATCAATGGTATGGGTGTACCATCCCTCTGCCTTGATAGTGAATGGGTGGCCTTTCAGCCAGCTCTTAAAGAAAACACCGAGAATCAGTACAACCTTGATGAAGAAGCTTTAATTCTTTATACATCGGGTTCTACAGGCAAGCCTAAAGGAGTAATCCATAGTCAGAGACAGTTGATTAATCGCTTTAACTGGCTTTGGAATAATTACCCCTTCAAGGAAGATGATGTAATGGGGCAACGTACCATGCTCAACTTTTTACCTTCGTTATGGGAACTGTTGGGAGGACTATTGCAAGGTGCTACTACAGTAATTCTCCATAATGCAGTGGTAAAGGACCCCTTAAGACTCTCCCAAGCGATATTTACCCATAAGATATCCTATTTTTCAATGGTACCTTCATTGCTCAGGGTATTTTTGGCGTCTGACCTGCCGTTTAGCCAACACTTTGCTTCCATGAAGCTTTTAATCACTGCCGGGGAGCCGCTTTCATCTGCTTTATGCAATTTGTTCTTTAAACATTTGCCTAAAGTGAAGCTGCTAAACGACTATGGTGCTACGGAGATGAATGGGGTGTTGTTTGAAGAGGTGGAATATAAGGATAAAGAACGGGTGGAGGTAAAAGGCTTTGAACCCATCCCAAATGTTGAAGCATATGTATTAAACGGTCAGGGGCAACTTCTACCGGAGAGCATACCTGGCGAATTGCATATAGGAGGACCTTCACTTGCTTTGGGATATCTCAACCAACCCAAACTCACTGAGGAGAAATTTATTCCCAACCCTTTTAGCACCGAAAAGGGTGCGCGCATCTATAAGACAGGGGATATGGCTTACTTTACTCCTGAGGGTAAGTTAATTGTAACCGGGCGTAAAGACCGTCAAGTTAAAATCAGAGGAGTTAGAATAGAGCTGAAGGGGATTGAAGACACAATCCTCACCCACCCGGAGGTAGAGCAATGTGTATTGGGTATAGACGGAGCCGAAGGAAAATCAAAGACATTAGTAGCCTACATCGTCCCGTTGAAAGGGAAAGCGCCAAAAGATGAGTCATTTATAAACTATCTGTCGTCAAAGCTGCCGGAAAACTATTTGCCTACGCGTTTTCAGGTGATTGACCGGATACCTCGCACATTAAGCGGTAAAGTGGATTATGCCAGCCTGAATGAAGTCACCTCAGCACAAAAGAGCATTGCAAATTCATCCTTCCAGGAAGATAGCCTGATGGGGATGATTCATAAAATCGCTTGTGATATACTGCAACAGGACCAAGTGGATATTACCAAGCGATGGTATGCCATAGGGTTTGACTCTATTAGTATAGTAGAGTTTATGAATAGCCTGAACCGTGAATTAAAACAAAATTTATCGGTGGCCAGTCTTTATAGCCATGCATCGGTTCGGGAGTTGACACAATTCCTGCAAGCGGGAGGCAAAGGTGAGACGCTGGTGGAGTATATTCCGGTACCCAAGGAAACGGGCAATATCATTCAACATACGGCAGCAGTAGAGCATAGAGAGGTTAAAGCAAAAGCCGTTGAGAAGAGCAAACCTCAAGAGGTTATTGCCAATGATATAGCAGTAATTGGCATGTCAGGAAAGTTTCCCGGAGCCAATAATCTTTCGGAATATTGGCATAACCTTATAAACGGGCTTAATAGTGTTACTGACTTTCCCGGAGATCGCTGGAGTATTGATAACAATGTTCAAAAGACTGATAGTGACTTACTCACCCGTGGAGGATTTTTAGAAAATGTAGACAAATTTGAACCGGCTTTCTTTCATATATCCCATTTGGAAGCGGAACTTATGGATCCTCAGCAGCGACTGTTGCTTGAAGAGAGTTGGAAGGCACTGGAAGATGCCTGTTATTCGGAGGCCGATCTCTCCGGACAGGCCGTAGGGGTATTTATGGGTATGCGGCCAGGAGATTATATGAATCTGGTCCAGCAGTCGGAATACCATCAATACGGGCATGCCCTTATGGGAAATGATATGGCCATACTGGCTGCTCGCATTGCCTATTTCTTAAACCTTAAAGGACCTGCGCTTGCTCTGGATACGGCTTGTTCATCTTCTGCGGTCGCCATCCATATGGCATGCAAGAGTATTCAGGCAGGGGAGTCGGATATGGCATTGGCAGGTGGTGTTTGTGTGTTATCAACCCCTTGGCTACATGAAATGTCCGGTAAGTTGGGCATGCTCTCCGGGCAAGGCCAGTGTAAACCCTTTGATGCCAATGCCGATGGGATTGTACCGGCAGAAGGTGTGGGAGTAGTAGTCCTTAAGTCACTTGAGAAAGCATTGCAAGATGGCGATCAAATTTACGGAGTGATCAAAGCTTCCGGTATAAATCAAGATGGCAAGACGAATGGTATAACCGCTCCCAATGCCATGTCTCAAGAAACATTGATACGGTCAATTTATCATAAAAATAAGATAGACCCTGCATCCATTAGCTATATAGAAACGCATGGTACAGGGACTAAGCTTGGCGATCCTATCGAAATAAGTGCTTTAAGCAATGTTTTTTCAAAAACGGAAAGCTCTACCTGTAATATAGGTTCCGTAAAAGCGAATATTGGCCACCCCATTGCCAGTGCCGGAGTGGCTGGTTTACTCAAAGTACTTCTCGCTCTTCAAAATGATCGAATACCACCTCAAATCCATTTTGAAAACCAAAATGAGCTATTGCATTTGGAGCAAACTCCATTCAAAATAAATATTATAGACCAGGAGTGGGTAAAACAGGGACGGCAGCCAAGACGTGCGGCTTTGAGTTCGTTTGGCTTCAGTGGTACCAATGCACATATGGTCATAGAGGAAGCTCCGAACCCGCCGCGCATAGAAACTCCAGATCTCCCAGCATATTTATTCTGTTTTTCTGCCAAATCCGAATATTCATTACAACATAAAATCAAGGACTTTCTTAACTGGCTGGAAGAAAATAAAAAGTATTGCCATACCTGCGATTTGGCTTTCTCAACTACCGCAGGTAGAAGTCATTTTAATCATAGAATAGCAATTGTTGCCGATAACCTTGAAGATCTGAAAGACAGGCTTCAAGTGCTGACAGAGGGATCGGGCCATCAGGATATTATTACCCGGGCGGCACCCAAAGACAATAGCCGGATATTGCAGTCAATAGGATGGCTTGTAAGTAATGTAGGTACAAAAAACAAAGCAACGTATAAAGAAAAACTAAAAACGTTAGCCGGGGCTTATGTAGCTGGAGCGCAAATTGAATGGAAAAAGCTATATAATCCGGAAAGCGGTTGTCGCAGAATTTCTATACCGGCCTATCCATTCGAACAGACCCGACACTGGGTAAAAACAGTAAAGAAAAGGAGCAACATTGCAGAGGAAACTCGTGTAATCGCACAAGAAGCTACCGGTGATGTATTGCCGGTTATAAAAATTGAAAACTGGCTAAAAGAATTGTTTGCCGGAGTGATCAATACCCCGGCCAAAGCGCTCCGGTCTGAAGATCCAATGGAGCATTATGGCATTGAATCAATCATGATTCAAGAGCTAAATAAAGTGCTCGAAAAGGAAATTAAGGGTATTTCGAAAACACTTTTCTTTGAATGCCAGACAATTGCCCAGATAGCTTTATATCTGCTGCAACACCATGGAGATACCATGGCGCAAAAAGTAATGGGGACAAATGAAGACGTTCCTGTTGTAAAGCCACTTGCTAATTCTAACCCTGAATCAAGACCCTTTAGAAATCAATTTTCAAATACACCTTCGGCTGACAAGCAGGTGGCTATTGTAGGGATGAGTGGACGTTATCCACAAGCAAAAGATCTGAATGAATTTTGGCAAAACCTGGTCAATGGCAAGGATTGTATTACCGAAATTCCGGCTGAAAGATGGGATTTTGTCAATAGGTTTTCATCCGATTTGAAAGAAAAAGATAAGATCCATGGTAAATGGGGAGGGTTTATGGAGGATGTGGACAAGTTTGACTCCCTCTTTTTCAATATATCACCGAAAGAAGCGGAATTGATTGATCCACAGGAGCGATTGTTTCTCGAAATGACCTGGCATGCACTCGAAGATGCAGGCTACACCCGTTCGTATCTTCAAGAGTATAGAGTGGGTGTGTATCTGGGAGCGACATGGAGTGAATATAAGCTATTAGACCAAGACAAAAAAGAAAGCGAAAGGCTGTATCCTAATTGCTCATTGGCTTCCATTCCCAACAGGGTGAGTTATTGGTTTAATTTTCATGGTCCCAGTATTGCCATTGATACCATGTGTTCCTCTTCGCTTACTGCCTTGCATTATGCCCATGAAGCACTGCATAGAGGGGAAATAGATTTTGCCGTTGTGGGAGGCGTAAACCTATCCTTACATCCTTACAAGTACCACCTGTTGAGTGGAGGACAGTTCCTTTCCTCGGAAGGGAAATGTCGCAGCTTCGGGCAGGGGGGGGATGGTTATGTGCCGGGTGAGGGAATAGGCGTAATGATTCTCACTTCTCAGGAGCGAGCTTTGTCGGATAAGACCCCAATACATGCCCTGGTAAAAGGTACGGCTATAAACCACGGAGGCAAGACCAATGGCTATACGGTGCCGAACCCTAACGAACAGGAGCGACTGATCATACAAGCCCTAAACGAAGCAAAAGTTGACCCCGAAACCATATCGTATATAGAAGCGCATGGCACGGGTACTTCCTTGGGTGATCCCATAGAAGTGAAAGGCCTTACAAAAGCATTTGAAAAGTTTACAAACAATAGAAGCTTTTGTGCCCTCGGTTCGGTAAAGTCAAACATCGGACATTTGGAAGCTTGTGCAGGTATGGCAGGCATAACCAAAGTCCTCCTGCAGATGAAGCACAAGACACTTGTTCCGTCTATACATACAGATAGTCTAAATGAAAATATAGACTTTGCCAATACTCCTTTTTATGTTCAAAAGTCATTACAACACTGGGAGGTAACCAGCGTAAAGGGAAACAAAGAAGAAGCATTGCCACGAAGAGCAGCCGTAAGTTCATTTGGTGCCGGAGGAGCTAATGCGCATATAATCCTTGAGGAATACCCACATACGGATGACTATGTTGAGCAACAACCATCCGGTGTCGAAGAGTTGGTGGTATTGTCAGCAAGGAATAAAAAACAACTCATCGAGAGTGCACAAAACTTATGGCAATTTCTTGAAAGTGATAAGGAGTCCGTCATATGGGCAAATGGCGGGAACTCTGTATATAGTGAAATTCAAACTATTTTTGCAAGGCAAATCGGGGTTGAAGATACATTGATCAATGCGGATGATGAATGGGACGATCTGGATATAGACCTGGTTTCGTTGATGACATTTAACCGGTTGGTCAGTCAGAAGTTCAATATGCATGTGGATGAGCAACTGGTATATCAGGCATCAAGCTTAAGCACTTATATCAAAGAATTTTCAGAAAAGTATCCACACGTAACAAAGAAAAATACCTGGTTCCAATCTACGAAGCATAGCCTTCGGAGCATTGCGTATACATTGCAAGTGGGGAGGGAAGCATTGGATGAAAGAGTTGCCTTTGTGGTAGACTCCGTTTCCTCACTAACAGATTCTCTCAAACGTTTTATCCATCAACAACCGGACAGTAATACCTATACGGGAAACCCCAAAAAAGCCCGGGTAAATAGCGAGCCGGAAAAAGAGGAAATACGGCAATTAATCGCAGAACGCAATTTGGCAAAGCTTGCGGGCTTATGGGTAAGCACAAGTGTTTGGGATTGGACGTCTTTCCAACATTCGACCAAAGGCACGAAAATATCCTTGCCTTTGTACCCCTTTAAAAGGGAAAGGCATTGGCTGCCGGAAACAGAGCCTGCACTTGTCAGTGATCAGCAAGAAGTGCAAACAGAATATTTACATCCGTTGCTACATAAAAACGGCTCTTCGTTTTTATCACAGTCTTTTGAGTCAAATTTTCACGGGGGTGAATTTTTCTTTGAAGACCATAAAGCTGAAATTGAAGGGATCAGACATAAAGTATTTCCTGCCGCAAGTTTCCTCGAAATGGCTTATCAGGCTGGAAAATACTCACTAGAAAATCAAAATTTAATCCTCAGCAATGTCATTTGGGAACAACCTCTCATTGCAAACGAAGGTGACATAACAGCTCAATGCAAGTTGAACCCTTTAAACGAGGGGGCAGTATGGACGGTCAGCAACAAAAATATAAAATGTGCTCAAGGACAGCTTCGTGTTTCTTCAAATGCGGAAACGATGAAAGCTCCGGTAGACATTACCGCTTTTAATGGGAAGAGATATGAAAAGGAACAGTTGTATGAAGGCTTTAAAAGCAGCGGAATGTACTATGGAAATAGTTTTCGTTCATTGCAGTATATTGATATTCATGGCGATTCATGTCTGGCAAAAATAAGAATCCCTTCTTCATGTAGAGAAGGCTTATTTGAGTATACCATGCATCCGTCATTGTTAGACGGGGCTTTTCAAACGGTCATTGCATTAATGGATAATTTGGAGGGTACTAAGACCCGGTACTTACCTTTTTCTTTAAAAGAAATGCAGATAAGTGGCCCTCTTCCCGAAGAGTTGTATGTGTTTACCCAACTTAGTGTGAATGCTAATGGCAGTAATGATAGCCGCGTGTTTGATATCTACCTATTGACTAACGAAGGCAAGGTAATTACCCAATTAAAAGAGTTTACGATAAAGTCGTTAGGCAAAACAGTGGAGAAGGGGCAACACAACCAAACAGTGGGATCGAATCTCTATTTTCAGCCTGCCTGGAAGCCCCAGGACATTACCACCTATGATCGTCAGGTAGAGGAAGGGTGTATTCTTTGGATAACAGATGAAAATACACTTTATGAGGAATATCAACGGCTACAAACTACAAGGCATATTGTTTTAGTCAGCCAAGGAAAAAAACTACAAAAAGTATCGGGCAATACTTATGAACTGGATTTTCTTAATGAAAGCCATATCGAAGGTTTGTTTCGGCAACTCAAGAATGAAAAAGTAGATATTAAAAAAATAGTTTATCAGGTACCCGGAGCAGGTTGGGAGAACCATAAAAAAATGAATACAGCTCTGGACAACTCCATCTATGTACTTTTTGTATGGGTACAACAATGGCTAAAAGTGGATGCCAATGCGAGAGACAAACAACTGCTTTACATTTATCCGGATGAGGAAAACTATAAGACGGCCGCATTTAAAGCGGTTGGGGCATTTGTCAGATCGATGAATCTGGAAAATCGATTGAATAATTTCAAAACGCTTGCCATTCAGGCGGGAGAGTTAACTACTTCGCAGCAGGCCCGATGGGTAGAAAGTGAATTAAACATTAGCTCTAGCCAAGGTGAGGAAATTCGCTACATAAGTGGCAAACGGCATGTAAAAAGACTGGAATCCTTAGCCTTGCCTCCGTTTCATAACAATGCCCAAGGGTTTAAGGAAGGAGGTACTTACCTGATTACAGGTGGCATGGGAGGCCTGGGGTTAATCTTAGCTCGTCAAATTACATCTGCAATCCCACTAAATGTAGTATTGTCGGGAAGGTCAGTTCTTTCTGAATCAGGACATAAAATACTGTCGGATTTGCAAAAGAAAGGGGCAAATGTAGAATACATGCGCTGTGACGTTACCGATGAAAACGCGGTGAGGCGGCTGATACAAAACACCAAAAACCTATTTGGTCAAATTAATGGGGTAGTGCATTGTGCAGGAGTAATGAAAAGTGCTTTTATTCAAAATAAAAAGGTCGAAGATGTTTCTGAAATAATAGCTCCTAAAGTATACGGGACTTTATACCTGGATCAATACACGGCTGAAGAGCCTTTGGACTTCTTTATCCTTTACTCATCTATCGGAGCCACAATAGGTAGCGCGGGTCAGTGTGATTATGCATATGCCAACAATTTTATGGACCATATGGTCGCGTATCGGGAAAAGCTTAGAGAAAATGGAGGCAGAAGGGGAAAAAGCCTGTCGATCAACTGGCATCTCTGGGCAAATGGTGGCATGCAGGTTAATGAAGATACTCAAAAGCTTTTTGAAAAAACCTTTGGTATGTATGCTCTTGAAGAGGAAGATGGGTTGAACGCGTTGAAAATAGGCCTGAATGCACCTGTTTGTAATTTTATGGTGGTGAAAGGCGATGAGCATAAGATCAATAAAGTGCTGAACGTAAACCGGGAAGCTTTTGAAGGACCGGAAGCAATCAAGAGTACTCATACACAACAGATGAATGGTGAAACCCATGCAAAGAAACGATTGCTTGAGAAGGATTTGACTCAGATGGTTTCTGGTATCTTAAAAATAGATATGGAAGACATAGAATTGGATACCGGAATTGACGAATACGGATTTGAATCGGTTTCATTTACTGAGTTTGCCAATACAATCAATGAGCACTATGGGCTGGATCTTATGCCCTCTGTATTTTTTGAACATGCTACATTAGCTTCTCTGGTAGAGTACTTGCTTGAAGAGTATCCTGAAATACTTCATCGTTACGATGCTCATATAGCAGCGGCAGTGGAGGAAGTGCATCCTTCGGAAAATTTGAAAGAACCTATGCTACAGAGCCAGATTACTGATAATGGCATAGGACAGAAGCCAATTCGTTATCAGGAGCAAAGGCAGATCAATATAGGAGGAAACCAAGGCCCGGAACCCATTGCCATTGTAGGGCTTGACCTCAAAATGCCCGGAGCAAATGATTTACAAAGCCTATGGCAGTTACTGGAAGAAGGAAGAGATGTTCTTACGGAAGTACCTGGTGATCGTTGGGACGTAAAAACCCCGGAAAATTCTAAATATAAGTGGGGAGGTTTTCTGGATAATGTATTTGCCTTTGATGCTCCCTTCTTTTCCATATCACCGGCAGAAGCCCGGTATATGGATCCTCAGCAGCGTCTGTTGTTGGAGTCTGTCTGGAAAACCATAGAGGATGCAGGGTACAAGGCCAGTGAATGGGCGGGAAAAAATGTAGGAGTATTTGTCGGAGTGGCTACGGCTGATTACGATCATTTGCTGAGAGCAAACCAGAAGGAAGGTGATTTTCAAGTAACTACCGGCAACTCACAAGCCATCCTTACCAATAGAGTATCCTACTTCTTTGATTTTAGAGGACCTAGTGAACCGGTAAATACCGCTTGTTCCAGTTCTTTGGTAGCCTTACACAAGGGGGTAGAAGCTTTAAGGAATAAGACCTGTGAGATGTGTATCGTAAGTGGCGTCAATATCATTTTAGATCCCTCGAGTCATATAGCGTTTGGCAATGCCGGGGTTTTATCCGAAACCGGCAAGGCCAGGGTTTTGGATCAAGATGCGGATGGCTATGTGAGGTCGGAAGGAATCGGTACGGTAATGTTAAAACCATTGGCACAGGCCATTGCGGACAATGACCATATCTATGCAACTATACGCAGTACTCATGTCAATCATGGTGGTCGTGTGAATTCGGTCACCACACCGAATCCCAATGCTCAGGCTGCGTTAATTGCCGAGACCCTACGCAAAGCGAATATAGATCCGCTTACCCTTGATTATATCGAACTACAAGGCATTGGCCTTCCCCTTGCCGACTCTATAGAATTTAATGGCCTTCATAAAGCTTTCAAAATGCTCTATGAAGAGCGCCAATATGATGAATTGCCGGTTAATTACTGTGGAATAGGAGCCGTTAAATCGAACCTGGGTCATATGGAAGCTGCCGCAGGGATGGCGGGCTTATTCAAAGTCTTGCTATCCATGAAGCACAATAAGTTGCTTAAAAATGCCAACTTTAATTCCCTAAACCCGCAAATCAAAATTACCGGCACTCCTTTTTATGTACTGGATACAAACAGGAATTGGGATAAACCCGACAGCCAAAAAGAGGCTCCCAGACGGGCCGGAGTCAGTACATTTGGCTTTGGCGGGGTAAATGCACATGTTCTTTTGGAGCAATATCACATGGCGGCTACTTCTCAAGAGGGGTATTTGGAAAGGCCTATGTTGTTTACCCTGTCAGCCAAAAATAAGGATTGCCTCAAAGCTTATATTAATAGTATACTCCGGTTTATAGATCGTTCAGAGGTCATTCCTCTGGCTGATTTTCTGTACACCCTGCAAGTGGGGCGTGAAGCCATGCCGGAGCGTATAGCAGTGGTGGTAGATTCAAAAGATCAGTTGACCGGAGAACTAAAAAGCTATTTGGGTATAGAAGATGGAGATCATAATGTCTTGTTTGGTAATGCGAAGCAAAGAAAAGAGATGGCATACCTGCTGGAGGGGGAAGAAGGGCAAGCCTATTTTGAGGCATTAATGGCCAAGCAAAATTTAAGAAAACTCGCGCAACTCTGGGTACAAGGCATCCATATAGAGTGGGAAACGCTATACGAAGGGCAAAACCTGAAGCGGATTTCCGCACCTACCTATCCGTTTATGCAAACCAACTATCATTTTGACGATAGGATACCTACAAGCATTGAAGAGCCAAGTCCTGTGAACAAGAAACCGGAGAAGGGTCAGAACGCTGTGTTGGATGAACCCACCTGGCAACTTACGAATATGGTAGCCGGGCTATTGGGTATGGCCCCGGAAGAAGTACCTACAGAGGAATCTTTGCACCTCTTGGGACTGGAATCGATGAAAGCGATCAAACTGTTGTCACTCGTAGAAGAACAGTTTGATGTGAAGCTTTCCATGAAAGTTCTTTTTAGGCAAGCTACGGTACAAAAGCTGGCCGGTATCATTAAAAGCAAACATAAAGAGATGCCTCTAACTCAGCTGTAGAGTTATCGAAGGACAACGGAGTTAACTTGGAGGATCAACTTCATTTTACAAGCCTGATTTATGCAGTTCATAATTATTTATTGAAAGGACCATGGATAAAAAAAATATAGAAAATACGCCTATAACTTTTCCGCTGAGTGAAGGTCAGGAAGCCTTATGGGTTGCCCAACAGATGAATCCTGGTAGCTATGCCTACACTATTCCTTTGGCCTATTGGCTGTCTAAGGATACTGACCTTAAGGTGCTGAAAAGTGCTTTTCAGAAAGTCCTTCAAAAACATAAAATATTGGCAGCACGGATAGGTCTTGAAGATGGAAGACCGGTACATGTATTTGAGAGGGGAGAAGAAATACCATTTACGATAACGGATGTTCATCATCAAAGTGATGCCGAGCTTTTAAGTATGGTTAGCCAAGATAGCAAAGAGCCCTTCGATCTGGAAAAGGACTCCTTGATAAACGTAAAAGTATATAAGCGCAAAGACGGTCAACATATACTGTTAATACTGGTGCATCATCTGGTATTTGATGGTGTTTCTGTCAATATTCTGTTGGAAGACTTACTTACTTTTTACTATGGTCAGAATGAAAAATCCTTACCAACACCTTTCCGGGAATATGTAGAATGGCAACAAAACATGCTGAACGGGCCGGAAGGAAATAGACTCGAGGAATTCTGGAAGTTGCAGGCCCTGGAACAACTTGACCCACTTGTACTTCCTGTCAGTACGACAAATGGCTCACGGAAACCAGAAGGAGAAGTATTTGCCATTAATGTAGATGCGGATCTGGTGCGGGAGTTACGCATATTGGCTAAACATTCGGGCAGTACCGATTTCGCCTTGCTACTTAGCTTTTATTATCTGTTGTTAAACAAGTACTCGGGACTTACCTCTATGGCCGTGGGGATACCGATGATAGGTCGGCCCGGAATGAAATTTGAGCAAACCGTTGGCTGCTTTATAAACATGGTAGCATTACGGGGGGACTTACCTGCCGGTTCCTCTTTTCAAAACTTACTGGAACAGGTGAGCGACCGGGTTTTTGAGGCCTATGACCATAGTCAGTACCCACTCTATACATTTAAGAAAGCATTAAAAGCCAACGGGCATTCCACCAATCTTTTTTCCACGGCTTTTTACTATCAAAAAATTGAAGCGCTGCAAGTAAAAGATATTGATGGAATCTTAGGAAAAAGAATCGAAAACATACGGCAGGTTGGGGAATTTGATTTGACATTAGAAGTAGTAGAGCATCCAGAAGGTACTTTCGAATTGTTTTTCAAATATAACTCCAACCTATATCAAGCAGGTTTCATCCGGCAGTTTGCCAATCATTTTATAGCTCTGTTGAAAAATATGTTACCAAACCCGGAGCAACATTTGAATGCCATCAATCTCGAAACCTCAATCAATAATAATGATGGTCCCAGTGTGGCGGAAGCCCTTTCTTTGCCAAACACAGTAGACCTCATTCAAAAACAAGCAGAAAAGCATCCGGATAAAATTGCTGTAGTTTGTGAGGGTAATACACTGACTTATCAAGAACTAATTGAGAAAAGTAAAAAAATCTCCCGGTACTTATCATCCCGAAATATTCAGGGCACGCTGATAGGTGTATTTGTGGAGCGTAATGAAAATTTGCTTCCCATATTCATGGGTATTTTGGCTTCGGGCAATGCCTTCGTTCCCCTTGATCCGGTATATCCGAAAGAAAGGCTGGCGCATATGTTGAAAGGATCGGTATCCTGGGTGCTTTCAAATGAAAGTTTGAAAGCACTATTACCCGAAGAAGATTTCAGTACTCTAATCTATAGTGAAATACTGCAAGAAAAGGTAGAGGAAATCCCGTTGCCGGATATCTTACCCGGTGATCCTGCCTATGTGATTTTTACATCGGGATCAACGGGTAAACCCAAAGGTGTTGCTATTAGTCATAACAGCCTGAGCAATTTTTTGCTTTCTATGCAAAAGCGGCCGGGTATCACATCCTCCGATAAACTGCTGGCAGTAACTACAGTGTGTTTTGATATCGCCTACTTGGAACTCTTCCTGCCTTTATTGGTGGGTGGAACCCTTGAGATTGCTACGAATGCAATTACAAAGGATGGTATCCTGTTGAAGGAGCGCTTAGATAAAGGAGATATATCCGTAATGCAGGCAACACCCAGCACCTGGAAAATGCTTCTTGCCGCAGAGTGGGATGGGGCCTCGGCCTTTAAGGTGCTTTGTGGTGGAGAGGCCCTTAGTAAAGAGTTGGCAAACGCTTTATTGGAGCGAAGTGATTCCGTTTGGAATATGTATGGGCCTACGGAGGCCACCATTTGGGCATCCGTGGCAAAGGTAGAGTCGGGTAAATCCATCGTATTGGGTAAGCCGGTGGATCACATGGAGATGTTGATACTGCACGAAACGGGTGGTGTTTGTCCCATTGGCGTACCCGGAGAAATATATATTGGAGGTACGGGATTGGCCATCGGTTACTTAAACCGGCCGGAAGAAACCGCGGCAAGGTTTGTCAACGTGAAAGTTGGCAACACCCTGAAGCGGCTGTATAAAACCGGAGACTTGGGGAGGTATACAGAAAGCGGAGAGGTAGAATATCTGGGGAGAATCGATCAGCAAATAAAGCTAAAAGGTCACCGGATAGAGCTGGAAGAGATAGAACTTTCCTTGCAAAAGATGAGGGGGGTAACGGATGCTATAGTCGTAAAAAGGGAGTCCCGATTGGTCGCTTTTCTCAAAAGCAATAAGGATAAAGTATTGTCCGAACGTGAACTCAGTGAAAACCTGAAGACCACGCTTCCCGGATACATGGTTCCCTCAACATACTATTGGGTCACCGGATATCCATTGACACTTAATAAAAAAATAGACCGGAAGTCGCTGGAGCAAAAAGCATTGACGGAATTGCCCGTAATTAGTAATAATGATAAGCAATCGCCGGCTTCAAGGAATATTTCCCAACCGAATGCCGAGCGAGAGTCCGTAGAGCAATTCTTAATCGAAGCGATTAAGGAAATACAGTTGTTGGATACGGAACAAGTTAGCAGATCGAGAAATATCGGTGAATTTGGTTTCGATTCTATTGGTTATACCACTTTAGGTGTTAAGATCAGTAAGCACTTTCATAAAAAGGTGACTCCGGCTTTATTTTTCGAATACCGGACCATTGAAGAGATAGCCTCCTATCTCCTGGGAGTCAACCACGGGGATAGCAGAAAGTCGGGTAAAGAGGAAATTCATAGCTTTCAAAAAGAAAATAAAAGCCCTTCCCATGACGAACCCATTGCCATTATTGGTATGGCAGGGAAGTATCCACAGGCGGATAGCCTTCAAGAGTTTTGGGATAAACTGGAAGCCAATGAAAATTTAATCACAGAAGTTCCCTCTTCGAGGTGGAATTGGAGAAAATACTTCGGGGATGTACATAAAGAGCGTAACAAGACTAACTCCAAATGGGGAGGCTTTCTGAACCAGGTAGATAAATTTGATGCTTTCTTTTTTGGCATATCCCCGCGTGAGGCAGAACTTATGGATCCTTTGCAAAGGATCATGCTGGAGATGACCTGGCATACTTTTGAAGATGCGGGATACAAACCCTCGGACCTGGCAGGGAGTGATACGGGGGTATTCATTGGCTGTGTAAGTTCGGATTATACGGAATTGATCCTGAACAGCGGTTGTGAAATAGTACCTCATACGGTGTCGGGTATGGCTAAAACCATGGTGGCTAACCGGATTTCTTTTATGCTGGATTTAAGAGGTCCCAGTGTAGTCATAGATACCGCCTGTTCCAGTTCTTTGGTGGCAGTGCATGAGGCCCTTGAAGCGATTAGATGCGGGCATTGCAAGGTAGCATTAGCAGGTGGTGTTAACGTGATGTTGAGTCCATTTGGCCATATCGCGTTAAGCAAAAATGAAATGTTAAGTCCTGATGGTTCCTGCAAAGCATTTGATGCTTCGGCCAACGGTTATGTACGCGGAGAAGGAGCCGGATTGATACTGCTCAAGCGCCTTTCGGATGCCCAACAGGATGGGGATCATATTTATGCAGTGATACGGGGCTCTTCAGAAAATCATGGAGGACGGACAAACTCTCTAACGGCACCCAACCCCAATGCACAGGCAGACCTCATTGTTGAAGCAATGCAAAAAGCAAAAATTCATCCTTCCACCATCAGCTATATGGAAGCGCATGGAACGGGCACGGCTTTGGGGGATCCTATTGAAGTGAATGGCCTCAAACAAGCTTTTCAACGCTTTATCAATAATGATAAAAGTGAAAATAAACAGGTGGCGTATTGTGGTATAGGATCGGTAAAAACAAATATCGGGCATCTTGAAGGGGCAGCAGGTATTGCCGGGTTGCAACGTATAGTCTTGTCTATGCAACAGCAAAAACTAACCGCCAATGTGCAACTTAAGGAAGTAAATCCCTATATCGATTTGGATAACAGTCCTTTCTATCTGGTTCAACATTCAAAAGAGTGGAAGCGCTTACAAGATGATAAGGGGAGTGAAATACCGAGAAGAGCAGGAGTGAGTTCCTTTGGCTTTGGAGGGGTCAACGCTCATGTTGTGCTGGAAGAGTACACTGAAAATCTTGCTTCAAAAGCAAACGCTGTCAATAATAAGTATCTGATAGTGCTTTCGGCTAAGACTGAGAATCAATTGAAAAAGAAGGCCACTCAGCTAAGGGATTATCTTATCAATAAAGGAAAGAAACACTCCCTTGCAGATATCGCGTATACCTTGCAAAGAGGTCGTGAAGCCATGAAAGAGCGCTTGGCTTTTGTGGTAGAAAATCAAGAGGAGGCGCTTGCTAAATTATCCTCAATTGTTGAGAGTAATTCGGATTCAGAAGTGTATCGGGGCAGTGTGAAAAAACAAACAGGCAACAACTCGTTGGTAGAGGGGCTTTTGGAGGAAGAAGGGTTTCAGGAAATTTTATTACAACGCTTAAGTAGCAAAGGAAATCTCAAGGGACTTGCCAAGTTATGGGTCAACGGAGTGGAGCTTGCCTTTGAAGAACTATACGATGATAAACCCCATAGGCTTCCGCTTCCGGTATATCCATTTGAGGCGGTAAGGTACTGGCTTCCGGTAGATAAACCGGAGGGTTCTTTGATCGATCTTATGGTTCCGAATAATGAATTCAATACCAGTGTATTTGAAAAAACATTGAGTAATCAAGAGCCTCTCGTTAAGGATCATGTAGTAAACGGGAAATATGTGTTTCCTGGAGTCGGTTCGTTGGAAATGGTTTATGAAGCCGTCAGCAAGCTTAAAAAAGGCCCTTTTAGCTTGTCAAAAGTCTACTGGCTGAAACCCTTGGTAATAGATCAAGAAGTAAAAGTGAAAGTAGTATTGAAGCTTAGGGATACTCACTATGATTTTGAAGTATTGGACTCCGATGATGAATTGTGTACTACCGGATCTATACAACTTTTAGACGTGGGGCCTCAAGAGTCTTTGCCAATAGATGGGCTGCTGTCCGGACAAAAGATTGACTTTGACCGGTTTTATAGGAATATGCAAGATAAAGGGGTGTACTATGGAGCTTACTATCAGGTGGTTCGATCTGTAAGGGTCAATGGAAGTGAGGCGATGGCGGTAATGAAAGTTAGTGCTGACTTTGAACACGAAACTTCTTGCTTTTATCTGTCGCCTGCACTGATGGACGGGGCTTTACAGACAGTGGCAACCTTAATGATGCACCTGGAAGCGGATAGCGGCCTGAAAGTGCCGTTCAGCGTGGGTCAGGTAGAATTTTTTGCCAAACCGAAGGCGTCTTGTTATGCGTATGCTACCAAATCAAATGATGAAAAGTACCATGTAGCCATTCTTGATCAAAACGGTAAAGTATGTATTAAGCTATACGATGTGGTCAATCGTACGATGAATAAAAATGAAATGACCGCGCCCTCACACTATCATCATGTAAAATGGGAACAGGTTTCCTTAGAAGGGAATAAAGTTTATCACCGAGATGTAAACAGACTTTATATACATACAGCCTCTAACAAAGCGGAAGCAAAGTCGCTTACAGGTATTTTGTCAGGCGGGGTTTCCTTTTTATCACTTGAAGAAATCCTAAATGAAAATGCAGAAACAGGCTCATCGGCAATATCCGGAATACTTAAAGAAAAAGGACTGATACATGAAATCATATACCTGGGAGGCTTTCAGACAGCACCTGTAAATCTGGAAGATACAGAGCAAGGTACCATACAAGCAGAACAGAGTGTCAGAGGTCTGTTTAGAGTGATGAAGTTTTTGGCAAAACAAAAACTTCTGGATGAAAAACTTACCGTCTGTATTATTACCAACGACACCTGTGCTGTTACGGGAGGTGAAAAAATTCAGGCCTTTAACGGGGGACTTTTAGGTTTGGTACAAACCTTAAATGAAGAGTATCCCAAAAGCTGTATCAGACATTTGGATTTGAGCCTTTCTGGCTCAGAGATAGCTTCAGAAAGTAAATATATAAAAGAGTTGATACCTCAACTCAGAAAAATGCCGGTTCTTATGACCCTCCGCAGAGGCCAGGTATACCGACGGAGCTTGTACCCTTTGCACTTGCCTTCGGGCCGGGCGAGCAAGTTTGAAGCGGGAAAAGTCTACCTGATCCTCGGAGGGGCAGGAGGTCTGGGCCGTGTGCTCAGCGACCACCTCAGCCGGAAACATCCGGTCAAACTGATCTGGATAGGGCGCAGCGAGTTGAATGCCGGGCAGCAAGCCCTGATGCGGACGATCGAATCCCGGGGCAGTGAAGTGACGTACCTTCAGGGGGATATCGGGGAGGCTTCGTCAGCGGCTTCGTTGTTTGCCCGTGCCCGGGCTGCCTACGGTTCCATCCACGGGGTGATCCATTCCGCGCTGGAACTCCGGGACAAGCGATTGGAGCAGCTGGAAGAGGCGGACCTGCTTGCGGTGCTTGCTCCAAAAGTGCAGGGCAGTGTTTATTTCTACCAACAGCTTCGGGAAGAGCCCTTGGATTTTGTGTTGTTCTTTTCCTCCCTGAACGCGTATGTGGGGAGTCCGGGTCAGAGTAACTACGCTTCGGCCTGCACGTTTCAAGACAGCTACGCGGAAGCCCTCCGTTCGGAGCTGTCCTGTCCTGTCCAGGTGATTAATTGGAGTTACTGGTCGGAGAGCGGGATTGTCTCGACGGAATATTACCGGGACTTGCTGGAGTCGTTGGGTCTTTACGGTATCCGGAACGGTGAGGGTCTTCAGGCGATAGAAGAGGTGCTTTCCTCAAGGGTTTCGAATGTGGTGATGGTGAAAAGCCGTGGACGTTTGTTGGAAAAATTCGGATTTCATGATCAGCCGGAACACCTCCTGCAAGCTGTACAACAACCGGTTTCTGTCAAGGGCTTGGTTCCGGGCGTTTCGTCTTCACAGGCGGGTTTTGAGCGGTTGCGGGAAGGTTTTGAAGAGTTGTTGTCCTGGAGTGGCCGCTTGTTGCTTTACAGTTTTCAGCAAATGGGAGTCTTTCACCGGGGAGGCGAGGAGTATGAGTTGGAGTCACTCCGGGAACGCTTGGGGATTGTCCCCGGTTATTTCCGTTTATTCCCCGCGCTACTCGATATTTTAAGTCAGTCGGGTTACCTTTTGCAAGAGGGGGAGAGTATTATCACAAGGGAAGGGATCGGTCTTGAGGACCGGGAAGTTCTTGAAAGGGAGGGCCAAACGCTATCAGGCTTGCAGGAGTCACTATCGGCGTATGTGCGTCTGGTGTGGGAATGTGTGATCCGTTACCCTTCGATTTTGCGGGGGGAGGAGAGTGCGGTATCGGTGATGTTTCCGGAAGGGGACAAGAGTTTGGTGGAGGGAATCTACCGTGGGAATGCTTTGGTGGACCATTACAATGAGTTGGTGGCGGGTCTGGTAAGGGAGTATGCGGAGCAGAGAGGGAGATCGGAACGGCTGCAAATCCTGGAAGTGGGCGCGGGTACGGGAGGAACGAGTAAGTTTGTATTGGAAGCATTGCGGAACTGGGGCGGTCCGGTGAGGTATCATTATACGGATATCTCTGCGAGTTTTACCAACTATGGAAAAGAGACGTACTTGCCGGAATATCCGTTTATGGAGTTTTCCTTGT